>SFVI01000015.1 GCA_004560305.1 bacterium
GTTTTCTTTTTCCGATGAGGGTATCACCATGTATGTAGGCTTCAAGAAGTATGAGACCCGGTGGTCGGAATTTTCCTATGCCGGTATTCTTGGCATCAACGTAGAGGCCATCAAAAGCATATACACCTCGGATACCTTCTGGGTTTATTTCTCCAAGTCTTTTCTGACCGATAAGGAGAAGATGCGTTTCCTGCCCAAAACCCGGAAGGATCAAACGCGGATCGCCTACTTCCAGTACAGCAAGCCGGTGTTTGACCTGGTGCTGGAGCAGGTCCCCGAAGACCTCAGGAAGCAGCTGAAAGAGGACGAGGAGTTCATTATCGGCCAGATGAATTTCTGGGAAAAGGTTTACAACAAATAAGCCGGTAGAACCGTAGGAGCGGCCTGACAACGCGGACATGATGCACGCCCTTACGGCAGTCGTATCGTTTCCCCGCCCCCTTGGCTCCCCTTCCCAAGGGGGCGGGACAGGGAAAACCGCCGCCGGATAAACCGGCGGCGGTTGATTTTTTTCTTTATATTCGCTTACTTGGCGTAATCCACGGCCTTGGTCTCCCGGAAGACGTGGACCTTGATCTGGCCGGGGTAGGTCAGCTCCTCCTCGATCTTCTTGGCAATATCCCGGGCCAGCAGAACCATCTGATCCTCGCTGACATCCTCGGGCTTGACCATGATGCGGATCTCGCGGCCGGCCTGGATGGCATAGGAGCTGGCAATGCCGGGGAAGCTCTTGGAGACCTCCTCCAGCTTCTCCAGACGCTTGACGTAGTTCTCGATGTTCTCGCGCCGGGCGCCGGGACGGGAAGCGGAAATGGCGTCCGCCGCCTGCACCAGGCAGGCTTCCACGGTGTGGGGCTCCACATCGCCGTGGTGGGCCTCGATGGCGTGGATGACGGCCTCAGACTCCTTGTACTTTCTGGCAATGTCCACGCCGATGGTGACATGGCTGCCCTCTACCTCGTGGTCGATGGACTTGCCCAGGTCGTGCAGCAGACCGGCCCGCTTGGCCACGTTCACATCCACGCCCAGCTCGGAGGCCAGCAGCCCCGCGATGTGGGACACTTCGATGGAGTGGTTCAGCACGTTCTGGCCGTAGCTGGTGCGGTATCTCATACGGCCCAGCAGCTTGATGATCTCCGGGTTCAGACCGTGGATATTGGTCTCGAACACGGCCCGCTCGCCCTCGGCCTTGATGACGGCGTTGACCTCTTTCTGGGCCTTGGCCACCATTTCCTCAATGCGGGCGGGGTGGATGCGGCCATCCTGGATCAGCTTCTCCAGGGCCAGGCGAGCCACCTCGCGGCGGACAGGGTCAAAGCTGGAGACGGTGATGGCTTCGGGGGTATCGTCGATAATCAGATCGCAGCCGGTAAGGGTCTCGATGCTGCGGATATTGCGGCCTTCGCGGCCGATGATGCGGCCCTTCATCTCGTCGTTGGGGAGGGGTACGACGGAGACGGTGATCTCGCTGGCGTGATCAGCGGCGCAGCGCTGAATGGCGGTAGCGATGATCTCCCGGGCGCGGGAATCTGCTTCTTCCTTGTACTGGGTCTCAATCTCCTTGACCTTCAGGGCCATCTCGTGGGTCACATCGTCCCGGATGTTGGCGATCAGGTAGGCCTTGGCTTCCTCAATGGTGAAGCCGGAGATCTTCTCCAGCATTTCCAGCTGGCTCTTCTTGACCAGAGCGACCTCCTGCTGCTGCGCCTCCACTGCGGCGATCTTGTTGCTGAGGGTGTCGTTCTTTTTCTCAACGGAATCCAGCTTTCGGTCCAGGTTCTCTTCCTTCTGCTGCAGGCGGCGCTCCTGCTTCTGCAGCTCGGCGCGGCGCTCCTTCACTTCCCGCTCGTACTCGGAGCGGCTTTTGTGTATTTCTTCCTTTGCCTCTACGAGAGCCTCTCTCTTCTTGCTCTCTGCGCTTTTTATAGACTCATTGATGATACGCTTGGCCTCTTCCTCGGCGCTGGCGATCTCCCGCTCAGCCACCTTCTTACGGTAGTTAATACCAAGCAGAAAACATACAATTGCGGCAACCGCAATAATAACGATCCATAAAGGGGTTGGCATAGTAAGTAAACACACCTCCATTCTTTCAGAATTTTGCGGTGGTTCCATGCGTTGATTCAATTAGATGTATAAATCTAAGGAAGACGGCCCATAAAACGCGGCCGTCGGATTTGAAAAGAAATATGATGCAGCGCTCCCCAGCACCGCACAATATTGCCGCGACTATTTTAGCCTCTTCCTGGTGTTATGTCAAGCATATTGCTTCATTTTCTTTTAATAATTTCCCATAGCGCAGAAAACAGCGGCGGGAAACATTCATTTCCCGCCGCGATCATCCGCAGTCGTCAGATTCGGTAAAGGCTCACCCGGTTGCCGCAGACGGCGGCGGCCACCCGGTCACCGGGGCCGATCTTTCCCTCCAGCAGCTGCTCCGCCGCCGCGTCCTCAATGCAGTGCTGCACCGTCCGCCGCAGGGGGCGGGCGCCGAATTTGTCATCGCGGCCCTGGCTGGCCAGCCAGCAGGCAGTGTCCTCCGGCACCAGGAGGGTGATGCCCAGGGCCTGAAAGCGCTGCTTCACCTGCTCCAGCAGAGTCTGGGTGATGGCACACAGATGCTCATCGCTGAGCCGTTGAAAAACGATGGTCTCGTCCACCCGGTTGAGAAACTCCGGCCGGAAGGTGGCGCGCAGCTCCGCCATGACCTTCTGATTCATGTCCTCCTCATCCCGGCGCTGGCTGTCGGCAAAGCCCAGGGCGGGCCGGTTCTCGGTGATGGTCTTGGCGCCGATGTTGGAGGTCATAACGATGACAGTGTTGCTGAAATCCACCCGGCGGCCGGTGGCGTCGGTCAGGTGGCCGTCGTCCATGATCTGCAAAAGAATGCTCCACACGTCCTCGTGGGCCTTCTCGATCTCGTCAAAGAGCACCACGCTCCAGGGCTTGCGCCGCACCTTCTCCGTCAGCTGTCCCCCGTCCTCATAGCCCACATAGCCCGGGGGCGAGCCGATGAGCCGGCTCACCGAGTGCTTCTCCATGTACTCGGACATATCCAGGCGGATCATGGCGTTCTCATCGCCGTAGACCGTGGCGGCCAGGGCCCGGCACAGCTCCGTCTTGCCCACGCCGGTGGGGCCCAGGAACAGGAAGCTGCCCACCGGGCGTCGGGGGTCCTTCAGGCCCACCCGGCTGCGGCGGATGGCCCGGGCCACGGCGCTGACCGCCTCGTCCTGGCCGATGATGCGCTGCTTCAGCTGCTCCTCCAGGCCCTGGAGCCGCTGGCTCTCGCTCTCGTCCAGAGAGCTGAGGGGGATCTCCGTCCACAGGGACACCACCTGGGCCACATCCGCCGCAGTGACCGGCCGCCGGCCGCCCTCCACATGGACGGCAGCCGCCGCCTCATCCAGCAGGTCGATGGCCTTATCCGGCAGAAAGCGGTCGTTGATATAGCGCACGGAAAGCTCATAGGCCGCTGTCAGGGCCTCCTCATCCAGGCTGACCCGGTGGTGCTTCTCCAGGGCGGGCCGCAGGCTCTGGAGCATTTCCAGGGTCTGCTCCCGGCCCGGCTCCGTCACCTTCACCGGCTGGAAGCGCCGCTCCAGGGCCGCATCCTTCTCGATGTGACGGCGGTATTCCTCCGGCGTGGTGGCGCCGATGATCTGCACCTCCCCCCGCCCAAGAGCGGGCTTGAGGATGTTGGCCGCGTCAATGGCGCCCTCGGCGCTGCCGGCGCCAATGATGGTGTGCAGCTCGTCAATGAACAAAATCACATCCCCCGCCCGCTTCACGTCCCGGAGGACAGACTTGACCCGCTCCTCAAAATCCCCCCGGTACTTGGTGCCGGCCAGCAGGGCCGGGATGTCCAGGGAGACGATGCGCTTGTCCCGCAGCTCCGCCGGGGCCTGACCCCGGCTGACGCAGAGGGCCAGCCCCTCAGCCACGGCGGTCTTGCCCACCCCCGGCTCCCCCACCAGGACGGGGTTGTTCTTGCTGCGGCGGGAGAGGATCTGGATGGCCCGGCGGATCTCGTTGCCCCGGCCCACCACCGGGTCGATCCGTCCGGCAGCTGCCATCTCTGTCAGGTCCCGGCTGTACTGATCCAGCATTTTGGTGTCCGCCCGGCGGACAGTACCGCGGGCGGTGCCGGTCTGGGAGCGGTTGTTGGAGCCGGGGTTGCCGAATACGGCCATGATGTCGGTATAGATGTCGTTCAGGTCTGCTCCCGCCTCCCGGAGGGAGGCCGCCGCGCCGCAGTCGTTCTGCCGCAGCAGGCCCAGCAGCAGGTGCTCCGTGCCGATGTAGCCCTGCTGCAGCTGTCTTGCCTCCTGGGCCGCCTGCTCCACCGCCTGCCGGGCCCGGGGGGTAAGCCCCTGTTCCGGCCGGCCGGGGCTGCCGGAGCCGTTGGCACGCAGCACGATGCGCCATAGCTGGGCCTTGTCGATGCCGTGGCGCAGCAGGATCCGGGCCCCCAGGCCGTCGCTCTCCATCATGATGCCCAGCAGCAGATGCTCGGTGCCGATGTAGCCGTGGCCCATCTCCCCGGCGGCAAGCCGGGCGTTCTCGATGGCCAGCTCCGCCCGCTGCGTGAATTTCTCATTGCTTTTCATAAGGCGTACCCCCTTATTCCGATGCATAGTTAACTTTTATTATCCACAGTATGCCCCGCTGAAACCGTTGAATTCCGGGGCTGCCATGAAAAATTATCGCCAGCTTTGGCCGAAAATATCGCTGTGCTAAAATTTTATAATTGATTTTTGCATAAGATGTGTTACAATGATGCCAACGATGGCCTAAGCGGCCAAATAACATAGGAGGTAACATCATGGCTTTTGTTATTACCGACGAGTGCCTGTCCTGCGGTTCCTGCGCAGCTCAGTGCCCTGCTGAAGCAATCGACATGGGCGATCTGCACTATGAGATCGATGCCGAGAAGTGCCTGGAGTGTGGCGCCTGCGCCGCTCAGTGCCCTGCCGAGGCAATTGTTCAGGGGTAATCTTCTAAACAAACATAGAATGAAGGACGATGGAAATCGTCCTTCATTCTTTATATTCATCTTTTATTCCATCCATAGAGAGGCGGTACACTATGCCGGAATTTACAACGCTTTGGGAAAATGGCCCGGTGTTCGCCCAGGCGGAGCACTTCCGTCTGAGCACGGACTGCGTGCTGCTGGCAGACTTTGTGAATCTCAGCGGCGTCCGGCGGGGGATCGACCTGGGCTGTGCTTCGGGGGCTATCGCCCTGCTGCTGCTCTGCCGCAGCGAAAGGCTGCACATGACCGGGCTGGAAATCGTGGCGGATGCGGTGGCCCTGGCCCGGGAGAACATGGAGAGAAACGGCCTTACCGAACGGAGCAGGATGCTCTGGGGCGATATCCGCCGTTACCGGGAGCTGTTTCCAAGCGGAAGCTTTGACCTGGTAGTGGCAAACCCGCCCTACTTCCCGGTGGAACGGGGCTTTCTGTCCCCGGAGGAGGGGCGCCGGAACGCCCGGGGCGAGACCCAATGCACCCTGGAGGACATCTGCGACGCGGCGGCCTTTCTCTGCCGCACCGGAGGCAGCTTCTGCCTGGTGCACAAGCCGGAGCGGCTGTCGGAGCTTTTCTGCGCCATGACGGCCCGGGGTCTGGAGCCCAAGCGTCTGCGCCTGGTCTGCCACCGGGCGGACAGCGCCCCCAGTCTGGTGCTGGTGGAGGGCCGCCGGGGCGGAAAGCCCGGGCTGAAGGTGCTGCCCGCGCTGCTCCTTCGGAACCCGGACGGCAGCGAGACGGAGGAAGCGCTGCTGATCTATCACAGAAAATAATACCAAAGCCGCACCCGGGTGGGTGCGGCTTTGGTATTCGTCGCCGTCAAATCCTTGTCATATTTTTCTGCTCAGCATGGCAATGCAGTCCTGGCAGACACAGCGGCCCTTGTAACTGACAAGGTCGCGCACACTGTCGCAAAAAACGCAAGCATCCTGATACTTACGAAGAATAATGCTGTCACCCTCGACGTAGACCTCAAGGGTATCCTTCTCCGCAATGTCCAGGGTACGCCGCATCTCTATGGGAAGGACGATGCGACCCAGCTCATCAACCTTGCGCACTATTCCAGTGGACTTCATTATTCCTCACTCCCCCCAATTATAATATGACTGTAGCAACATTATATCGATTTCCGGCTGTAAATCAAGAAGCGGCGGAGGATTCACAAAAATTTAACATTACCATTTATTGACAGAAAGTTCCATTTTTTACCAAAAATAGCGGTTTTTGCACACAATACACTTATAATCGGCGCGTTTATTGTAAGGGGTGCTGCGTGACGGGCCGGATCGCTTTCCGTTGGAGAGGAGAAGGCAAAGGGATCAGATTCTCTTTTTAAGACAGAAAACCTGTTGCAATTATCTTGCTCCTGTTGTATAATTCAGACAAAAAGGATACCCTCAGTGTACAAGGGGAGAAAAAGGTGATTTTGATGTATGACCGTATCGGCGAGCTGATTGCCCGGCGGCGCAAGGAGCTGGGGATGAACCAGGCGCAACTGGCCGCCAGCATGAATAAAATGGGCTTCTCCCTTTCCAACCAGGCTGTCTCCAAGTGGGAGAACGGCTCCACCCTGCCCAATGCCAGGCAATTCCTGGCCCTGTGCGACGCGCTGGGAGTGGATGATATCCGGGGCGTTTTCTCCGGCCGGGGCGAGGGGCTGCTCTCCGGGCTGGACAGGGAGGGCAGGAAGCTGGTGATGGATTACGCCCAGCTTCTGCGAGACAGCGGCCGTTACAGTCAGGAGCCGCCGCTGCGCTCTCTGCCGCTGTACTCCCTGGCCGTCTCCGCCGGGACGGGCCAATTTCTGGACGGGGAGGACTATGAAATGGTAGAGGTGGGCCGGGAGGTGCCCGATGGGGCCAATTTCGGCGTCCGGGTGGCCGGGGACAGTATGGAGCCCCAGTTCCATGACGGCCAGGTGATCTGGGTCCGTCAGCAGCGGAGCCTGATGACCGGAGAGATTGGCATCTTCCTCTATGACGGCAGCGCCTACCTGAAGCAGCTGGTGGCCCATGAGGAGGCCCTGGCCCTGCACTCCCTGAATCCCAAGTACGCCGATATTGTCATCTCGCCCGAGCTGCCCCTGCGGGTGCTGGGCAAGGTGATGAGCAAGTAACACCCGCAGACAATGTCCAAAGGAGCCGAAGCCGATTGGCGTCCGGCTCCTTTGGCTTATTTTTTTCTTGACAGGGCGGCGGTTTTTGTTTTTAATAGGTGCTTAGAAATACAAGGCAAGAGGTGCTGCACCATGAGAAACCTTATCGATATCACCGACCTGTCTGTGGAGGAGATCGACCAGCTCATCGCCACGGCGGAGGATATTATCGCAAACCCGGCAAAGTACAGCCAGGCCTGCGCCGGCAAGCAGCTGGCCACCCTGTTTTTTGAGCCTTCCACCCGCACCCGGCTCAGCTTTGAGTCGGCCATGCTGTCCCTTGGCGGCAGCGTGCTGGGCTTTTCCGAGGCCAATTCCAGCTCCAGCGCCAAGGGCGAGACCGTGGGCGATACCGTCCACGCCGTCAGCTGCTACGCCGATATCATCGCCATGCGCCACCCCAAGGAGGGCGCGCCCTACGCCGCCGCCCAGGTGGCGGAGGTGCCCATCATCAACGCCGGCGACGGCGGCCATAACCACCCCACCCAGACCCTCACTGACCTTCTCACCATCCACCGGGAGAAGGGCCGGCTGGATAACTTCACCGTGGGCTTCTGCGGCGACCTGAAATTCGGCCGCACGGTCCACTCCCTGGTCAGTGCCCTGAGCCGGTATGAGAACATCCGCTTCGTGCTCATCTCCCCCCAGGAGCTGAAGCTGCCCCGGTATGTGAAGGAGGAGGCCCTGAAGAGCAAAGGCATCCCCTACACCCAGACTACAGATCTGGAGTCCGTGCTGCCCCAACTGGATATTCTCTATATGACCCGGGTGCAGCGGGAGCGCTTCTTCAACGAGGAGGAGTATCTGCGGCTGAAGGACAGCTATGTGCTGACGCCGGAGAAGCTGGAAAAGGCCAAGGCTGACCTGTCCATTCTTCACCCCCTGCCCCGAGTCAACGAGATTGACGTGGCGGTGGACAAGGACCCCAGGGCGGCCTACTGGCGGCAGGTGAAAAACGGCAAGATGGTGCGCATGGCGCTGATCATGATGCTGCTGGGCGTGGAAGTTTAAGGGAGGCACGAAGCATGAATATTGACAGCATTCAAAACGGTGTGGTCCTGGACCATATCCAGGCCGGCAAGAGTATGGAGATCTATCATTACCTGCACCTGGATCAGCTGGACTGCTCGGTGGCCATCATCAAGAACGCCCGCAGCAGCCATATGGAGCGGAAGGACATCATCAAGATCGACTCCCCGGTGGAGCTGGATCTGGACGTGCTGGGCTACATTGACTCCAACATCACCGTCAACATCATCCGGGACGGCAAGCTGGTGGAGAAGAAGCATCTGGAGCTGCCGGAAAAGCTGGTGAACGTTCTCCGCTGCAAGAACCCCCGGTGCATCACCGTATCAGAGCCCCAGCTGGACGCCATTTTCAAGCTCAGTAACCGGGCAAAACACATCTACCGCTGCGCCTACTGCGACACGGAATACCGCCAGAAATAAGGATGAAAACGATCAACAGGCCCACGCCAAACGGCGTGGGCCTGTTGTTTATGTATTATTCAAAGTCAAAGACATTGTTCCCGCTGTCCACATAGCCGGTGACCACCTGGCAACCGAAGTCCTGCTCCAGCAGCCGGGCCAGGGCGTCCCGGGCGGTGAGTACGTCGGCCCCGTTCACGTTCCGGAAGCCGTCAATGGGGAAGAGCACATGGCTGGTGTCCCCGGTGATCTTCCCGTCCTCGCTCTGCCGCCAGATCCAGCGGCGGGTTTTCACCGTGTGGCCGCTGACGTAGACCAGCTCCCCGGCGGGCATGGTTTCCATCGCTTCCTCCCCCATGGGCAGGAAGTGATCCTCCGGCGTGGAGAAGCGGATCTGGATGTCCCCTTCCAGCTTGTCCACATCGTGGGCGCCCATGGGCAGCTGGTAGGTCAGGGAAAAGGCGTTGCCCAGATCCACCACGGTATTGATGTGGGGCAGGGCGCCGCTTTTCTGCACCCGCTTCATCAGCGACTCGATGGAGCACATGAACTTGTTTGGGTTCATGCCCAGAGCCAGGAAGGCATCCCGGCAGGCCTTCACCCCGGGCAGCTCCCGGACATTGGCCTCCCGGTTGGCCTGGGCAAAGTCCGCCGCGGCCTGATCCAGCATCCGGCTGACGGCCTCGCTCCGGCTGTGATTGTCCAGTCCGCGGGCCACCACTACGCCCACGCAGTAGTCCGGCAGCTGCTCAAACACAGTATTTTCCACAGAAAAGCGTTTCATTTTTCTCCTCCCTCAGGCGTCCAGCCATTCGCAGGCGGCCAAAGCGGCAGCTGTGCCGTCGGCTGCGGCGGTGGTCAGCTGGCGGACGGTCTTGCTGCGGCAGTCCCCGGCCACAAAGACGCCGGGGGTCCGGGTCAGGCACTGCTCCCCGGCAACGGCGTAGCCCCGGCTGTCCAGCTCCACGAGGGCGCTGAAGGCCCCCAGATCCGGCTCATGCCCCACGGCCACGAACAGGCCGGTCACCAGCAGCTCCCGGCTCTCGCCGCCGTGCTCCACCACGATGCCGCGAAGCTGCTCCTCGCCCAGCAGGCCGGTGATGCGGGTGTCCAGCATGAAGTCCACATTGCTTCGCTGCCTGAGCGCCTCCACCAGCCGGGCCTCGCCCCGGAAGCTGTCCCGCCGGTGGATCAGGGTCACCTTGCGGCACTTCTCGCTTAAAAGCAGGGCGTCCTGCAGGGCGCTGTTGCCGCCGCCGGCCACAGCCACATCCTGGTCCTTATAAAAGGCCCCGTCGCACACGGCGCAGAAGCACACGCCGCTGCCCACCAGTTCCTCCTCCCCGGGCAGGCCCAGGGGTTTGGGCCGGGCGCCGGTGGCAATAATGACGGTCTTACCCTGAAATGCAGCTCCGGACAGGCAGTGGACGGTTTTTACCTCGTCCTCCAGGGAGAGGGAGCTCACTTCCTCCAGCTCCACCTCCGCGCCCTGCTCCATGGCCTGCTCCAGCAGCTTGTCCCCCAGCTCCGTGCCGGAGATGGAGAGGAAGCCGGGGAAGTTCTCCACCTTGGGGGACCAGGTGATCTGCCCGCCGAAGGCATTCTTCTCGATGACCAGGACGGATTTTCCTGCCCGGCGGCCGTAGGTGGCGGCAGTAAGCCCCGCAGGGCCGCCGCCGATGATGATGATATCGTACATGCTTCTGCTCCGTTCTGTTATTTTACAATACTTAAATAGAATGCCCGGCAAGCCGGGCATTCTATTCATTATTCCTTTAATATCCGTGTTTTGCTCAGCTCACATACTGCTTGATGGCGCCGGCGCCGGCGAATTTTTCAAAATTCACGCCGTCGGTGACGATCAGGGTGGGGGCCTGCTTCACGCCGTACTGCTTTGCCAGCTCCGCGTTCTCCTCGGCCATCAGCTTCTCGTATTGGAAGCCGGCCTTATCCATGTAGGCGCAGGCGATGCGGCAGTTGGGGCAGGTGGGGGTAGCAAAGAGGATGGCCTTCTTCTCCCCTTTCACGGCTCCGGCAGGAGCGGCAGCCTTGGCCTCGCAGTTGGCAGTGGCCACGCCCTCGGCCAGGGGGCCTTCATGCTGGAGGTGGGAGTTCTCGATCACATACTCCTTGCGCTCCTTGTACTCCTGGGTCTTGCCCACGTTCCAGTTCTGCACCGGGCGGTAGTAGCCGGTGATACGGCTGTAGACCTCGGCGCTCTCGCCGCACTCGGGGCAGGTGAACTGCTCGCCGGTGAGGTAGCCATGGTTCTTGCAGACGGAGTAGGTGGGAGAGAGGGTATAATAGGGCAGCTTGTAGTTCTCGGCGATCTTCCGTACCAGGTTAGCCGCCGCCTCCCAGCTGGGCAGCTTCTCGCCCAGGAAGGCGTGGAACACGGTGCCGGAGGTATAGCGGGTCTGGAGATCGTCCTGAATGTCCAGGGCCTCAAAGATGTCCTCGGTGTAGCTGACCGGCAGGTGGGAGCTGTTGGTGTAGTAGGGGGTGCCGCCGGGCTCAGCCGCGGTGATGATGTCGGGGTAGAGCTCCACATCGTGCTTGGCCAGGCGGTAGGAGGTGGACTCCGCCGGGGTGGCCTCCAGGTTGTACAGGTCGCCGTACATCTCCTGGTAATCGCTGAGCCGTTCCCGCATGTGATCCAGCACCTGCTTGGTGAAGTTCTGGCACTTGGCGGTGGTCATGTCGGCACGGATCCACTTGGCGTTGAGGCCGGCCTCGTTCATGCCCACCAGGCCGATGGTGGAGAAGTGGTTGTCAAAGCTGCCCAGATAGTACTTGGTGTAGGGATAGAGACCGGCATCCAGCAGCTTGGTGATGACGGTGCGCTTGATTTTCAGGGAGCGGGCGGCCAGGTCCATCAGCTTGTCCAGCCGGGCATAGAAGTCCTGCTCGTCCTTGGCCAGGTAGGCCAGCCGGGGCATATTCAGCGTTACCACACCCACAGAGCCGGTGGACTCGCCGGAGCCGAAGTAGCCGCCGGACTTCTTGCGCAGCTCACGCAGGTCCAGCCGCAGGCGGCAGCACATGGAGCGGACGTCCGAGGGCTCCATGTCGGAGTTGATGTAGTTGGAGAAGTAGGGAGTGCCGTACTTGGCGGTCATCTCGAAAAGCAGCTTGTTGTTCTCGGTGGGAGACCAGTCAAAGTCCCGGGTGATGGAGTAGGTGGGGATGGGGTACTGGAAGCCGCGGCCATGGGCGTCGCCCTCGATCATGATGTCGATAAAGGCCTTGTTGACCATGTCCATCTCGGCCTTGCAGTCGCCATAGGTGAAGTCCATCTCCTTGCCGCCCACGATGGCGGGCAGATCCTTCAGGTCGGCGGGAACGGTCCAGTCCAGGGTGATGTTGGAGAAGGGCGCCTGGGTGCCCCAGCGGGAGGGGGTATTCACGCCGAAGATGAAGCTCTGGATGCACTGCTTCACTTCCTTGTAGCTCAGGTTGTCCACCTTGACGAAGGGGGCCAGATAGGTGTCAAAGGAGGAGAAGGCCTGGGCGCCGGCCCACTCGTTCTGCATGATGCCCAGGAAGTTGACCATCTGGTTGCAGAGGGTGGACAGGTGGCTGGCGGGAGAGGAATTGATCTTGCCGGGGATGCCCAGACCCTGCTGGATCAGCTGCTTCAGGCTCCAGCCGGCGCAGTAGCCGGTGAGCATGGACAGGTCATGCAGGTGCAGATCGCAGTTGCGGTGGGCGTTGGCGATCTCCTGGTCATACACCTCGCTGAGCCAGTAGTTGGCGGTGATGGCGCCGGAGTTGGAGAGGATCAGACCGCCCACGGAGTAGGTAACGGTGGAGTTCTCCTTCACGCGCCAGTCCTCAATGTTCAGATACTTGTCCACCGTCTCCTTATAGTCCAGATAGGAGGACTTGGTGTTGCGCAGTTTCTCCCGCTGCTTGCGGTAAAGAATGTAGGCCTTGGCCACGGTCTCGTAGCCGCCCCGGGAGAGCACGGCCTCCACGCTGTCCTGCACGTCCTCCACGGCCACCTTGCCGTCCTTGATCTTGGGCAGGAAGTCGGCCGAGACCTTCAGGGCCAGAAAATCGATAACGCTGTCGTTATAATCGGTGTTGGTGGCTTCAAAAGCCTTCTTGATGGCGGCGGCAATCTTGTTGATGTCAAAGTCAACGACCTTGCCGTCCCGCTTTACGACCTGATACATATCCATATCCTCCTGTTTGTATCTGTTATACGCCTCTGACCTGAACCGTGGGCACCCAGGGCCTCACGGCATCTGCCAGGGCGTGCATTTCCGCTTCATCGAAAGCGTCCAGCCCGGCAATGTTCAGCACATGGCCGGAATCCTTGAATTGCTGGAGATAATACTCTTTGGCGCCGCCGATCCACTTTGCCGCTTCCACCAGGCTCTCCTCTGTATGGAGGCCCTTGACCACGGTGGTGCGGAATTCATAATCCACCGCGCCGGAGAGCAGAAAGTCCTTGGAGCGGGTAATGGCGGCCATATCCGGGCTGTCCACCCCGATGGTCGCCGGATAGCGGGCCGGGGCGTTCTTGATATCCATGGCCACCCGGTCCACCAGGCCATCCTTCACCAGCTCCATCAGCAGTTCCGGGAAGGAACCGTTGGTATCCAGCTTGATCTGATAGCCCAGAGCCTTCACCTTGGCCAGGAAGGCGCCGATGTCCTTATGCAGCAGCGGCTCACCCCCGGTGATGGCCACCCCATCCAGCACGCCTACCCGTTTTTTCAAAAAGGCCAGCACCTGCTCCTCATCCGTGTCATGGGCCAGCTGCTCCGGCAGGACCAGGGGAGCGTTATGGCAGAAGGGGCAGCGGAAATTGCAGCCGCCGGTAAACACCGTGCAGGCCACCCGGCCGGGATAATCCAGCAATGTTAATTTTTGCAGACCGGAAATAAGCATAGTTACACCTCTTTTTTCGTGCTCCATTATATTACCGCCGAATGTGTCCCCTGTCAAGGGGTAATCACAAGATATAGTAAAGAAAGACAGGCTTGTAACCATTTGTACCACAAAATATAGTGCCGGACTGCGCTGCGCGCAGACCGGCACCGAGGGATATTGTACTTCATGGCGGCATATATTGCAAGCGCAAAAACGCGCTTTTGCAAATCTCGTCGATTTTCCCAAAAAGGGCGGCGCTTTTTTCGGCTCTATTTTACATGGTAAATATTGCCATCATTTTTTGGCAGCGGCTTCGGCCAGCTTGCGTTCCCGGCGCTCCAGCACTTCCTGGCTCTTGGGCTGGATATCCCCGGCTTTGGTCAGGGCCCACTTGGTCATGGAGGGACCCACCAGCTCATAGATCAGCACCGCGAAGAGCACGATATTGCGAATCAGTGCGCCGTCCTCCGGCAGGGTGGATGCAGTGACGCACATGCCCAGGGCCACGCCGGCCTGGGGCAGCAGGGTGATGCCCAGATAGTCCACCACGTTTTTATCGCAGCCGGCCAGCTTGGCAGACTCCCTGGCGCCCAGGTACTTGCCCAGGGAGCGGGAGAGAATATAGACCAGGCCGATAATGACGGAACTGATCTGCTGGAACACCCCCAGCTCCAGCTCCGCACCGGAGATGACGAAGAACAGCACCAGCAGCGGCGCCGTCCAACGGTCGGAATTGGCCATAATCTCCTCGGACAGAGGGCAGAGATTGCAGAACACGCAGCCCAGCATCATGCACACCAGCAGAGAGGAGAAGCCCACCGTCACCGGCCCGATCTGAATGCTCATCATGGCCAGGGCCACGGTGAGGAACACGAAGCTAATGGTCATGGCCAGGCGGTTGGTGTTGGAATTGAACAGCTTTTCAATGTGGGTCAGGCCAAAGCCGGCCAGTGCGCCCAGCAGCAGGGAGCCCAAAATCTCGATAATGGGGTTGACCACAATGGTGAACACATCCACCACGCCGGAGCCCAGGGCCTTGGCAATACCGAAGGACACGGCAAAGAGCACCAGGCCCACCGCGTCGTCCAGCGCCACAATGGGCAGCAGCAGATCCGTCAGGGGACCTTTCGCTTTATACTGGCGCACCACCATCAGCGTGGCGGCAGGGGCGGTGGCGGCGGCGATGGCGCCCAGGGTGATGGCAGCGGGGACGGTCAGTGCCTCCGGCTTTATGAAGTGGAAGGCAAGCAGGGCCGCATCCACCAGCAGTGTTGCCACCACGGCCTGGATCACGCCAACAATAAAGGCCTGGCGGCCGGTCTCCTTCAGCTGAGACAGACGAAACTCATTGCCGATGGAAAAGGCGATAAAGCCCAGGGCCACATCACAGATCAGGCCAATATTCTCCAGCTGGTCATAGCTGGCAAAGCCAATGCCGGGGATATGCAGCGCACCGATGCAGCAGGGGCCGATGAGCACACCGGCCACCAGGTAGGCCGTCACATCCGGCAGGTGCAGCCGCTTGACGGCACGGGTCATCATCAGTCCCGCGAACATGGCAATGGCAAGAGAAAGCAAGCTGGTCATAAGGAAATCTCCTCCTTCTTTTCAACCCCGAGATTATAGGCCCAAAGCAGCCAAGTTTCAACCCAAAAAAGCAACAAAATACAGCCCTTGCAGAAAATTTTTTCTGAGCGGCTTGACAGCAGCGCGAAGCCGTGCTATTATTCAATTAACATTTAAGTTAATTGTTAAAGGAGCTGATGAAACTGGGACTGCAAGATACGCTGCGTGCCCTGGCGGACCCCATCCGGCGGGAGATCCTCTCCCTGCTGAAGGGCGGGCGGCTCTCCGCCGGGGAGATCTGTGAGCACTTCCCTGTTACGGCGGCGGCCATCTCCCGGCACCTGTCGGTGCTGAAGGAGGCGGATCTGATCCGGGACCAGCGGGAAGGGAAATTCATTTATTATGAGCTGAACACGTCGGTGCTGGAGGAGATCATGCTCTGGCTGACGGAACTGAAAGGAGAAGAAACGGATGAAAGATCATAAGGGAAAGTTGATCCTCAGCAGCCTGCTGGTGCTGCTGCCGCTGGCGGCGGGTCTGCTGCTGTGGAACCGGCTGCCGGAGCAGCTGCCCATGCATTGGAACGCCGCCGGTGAGATCGACGGCTGGGGCAGCCGACTGATGGTTGTGTGCGCCGAGCCGCTGTTTTTGCTGGTGATCCACTGGGTCTGCGTGGTGGCCTGCTTTATCGACCCCAAGAACAAGGGACAGAACCGGAAGGCCCTGGGCCTGGTGCTGTGGATCTGCCCGGCGGTCTCCCTGCTGGCCGGGTTCATGACCCTCTCGGCGGCTCTGGGCATGGGGCTGCAGATAGAAAAGCTGGTGCTGATATTCCTTGGCATCCTGTTCATCGTGACCGGCAACTATCTGCCCAAGTGCAAGCAGAACTACACCATTGGCATCAAGGTGATGTGGGCCCTGGATGACGAGGAGAACTGGGCCGCCACGCATCGCTTTGCTTCCCGGCTCTGGGTGGGCTGCGGTGTGGTGATCCTGCTGCTGGCCTTCCTGCCCTGGGCGGCGGTCAGCCTGTGGATCGTTCTGGGGCTGACCCTGCTGGCAAGCCTGGCCTCAGTGTTGTACTCCTACATTTTCTATAGAAAGAAACACGGTTAAGAATCGCTTATTAAAAAAGCCGCCGGGTCACCCCGGCGGCTTTTGCCATTTGTTGTGATTTGATTCTTACTCAGGCGGCCTTCTTGCTCTCCACGCTGCGGATCACAAACAGGGTGCCCACGGTGAGGACAGCGCCGATCACCAGGCAGATGATGGCGTTCTGGACAAAGCCGGCCACGATGTAGGTCACGAAGCTGACGGCGGCCACGGTGATGGCGTAGGGCAGCTGGGTGGAGACGTGCTTCAGGTGATCCACCTGAGCACCGGCGGAAGCCATGATGGTGGTGTCGGAAATGGGGGAGCAGTGGTCGCCGCAGACAGCGCCGGCGCAGCAGGCGGAGATGCCGATGATCAGCAGGCTGCTGGAAGCGGGGAAGATGGCGGTGACGATGGGGATCAGGATGCCGAAGGTGCCCCAGGAGGTGCCGGAGGCGAAGGCCAGGACGCAGGCCACCACGAAGATCACGGCGGGCAGCATGCTGTACAGGCCGGCGGAAGCGCCCATCATCATGTCACGCACGAACTCGGCAGCGCCCAGGGTGCTGGTCATGGTCTTCAGGGAGACGGCCATGGTGAGGATGGTGATGGGGGGAACCATGGCGATGAAGCCCTTGGGCACGCAGGCCATGGCTTCCTTGAAGCTGAGAACGCGGCGGGCGCACAGGTAGATCACGGTGAGCACCAGAGCGATGATGCCGCCCCAGGGCAGGCCCACAAAGGCGTCGGTGTTGCCGAAGGCGCCGATGAAGTCGCCGGCGCAGTCGGTGCCGCCCCAGGCGTCAACGCCGAAGAAGCCGCCAACATAGATCATACCGATGGTGCAGGCAATAATCAGAGTGACAACGGGCAGAATAAGATCGATGACCTTGCCCTTGGGATTGGCGTTTTCGTCCTCGCTGTTCTCCAGGCCGCCCAGATGGCCGTTGAGCTGAGCGGACATCTCATGCAT
The DNA here is from genome assembly GCA_004560305.1 of bacterium. GTDB lineage: Bacteria > Bacillota > Clostridia > Oscillospirales > Oscillospiraceae > Limivicinus. Next base: position 17,127 of record SFVI01000015.1, read on the forward strand.
GCGCATGGGGCCGTAGTCGAACTTCATCAGGGTCAGAGCGATGATGAACACGAAGGTCAGCAGGGAGTAGAAGTTGTAGGGGATGGCGCGGATGAACAGCTCAATGCCGGAGAAGCCGGCGTCCAGATCGGCGGCCACACCGGAGACGGCGGCAGCCCAGGAGGAGATGGGAGCGATCATGCACACGGGGGCGGCAGTGGCGTCAATGATGTAAGCCAGCTTGGCCCGGGAGATCTTGTGGCTGTCGGTGACGGGACGCATGACGGAGCCCACGGTCAGGCAGTTGAAGTAGTCGTCAATGAAGATCAGGATGCCCAGCACGAAGGTGGCCAGCGCGGCGCCCACCCGGGTCTTGATGTTCTTCTCTGCCCAGCGGCCGAAAGCGGCAGAGCCGCCGGAGGCGTTGACCAGAGCAACGATGATACCCAGGATGACCAGGAACAGGAAGATACCGGCGTTATCCGCAATGGCGGCGATGAAGCCGTCATTCAGGGCGGCATCCAGGGTGGCGACGGGAGCGAAGTTTGCGCAGAACAGAGCGCCTACCAGCACGCCGATGAACAGGGAGGAATAAGCCTCCTTGGTGATGAGGGCCAGAACGATGGCCAGAATGGGGGGCACCAGTGCCCAGAAAGTACCGTACATTTTGATGTACCTCCAATAAAAAAAGTCATGAACAAAGCCGGTGCTGTTCATGACGCAAACATTGTGACCAGACAGCTCTCCGCTTTCGCGACAGTCCGCCGGATCTTATCCGGCAGCCCAGCGATACCTGCCCAGGAAAACAGATACCCTTCGGCGATGACCCCTTTCACTCCGCGGTTCCTGCCGCAGCATGGGAGCTACTCTTGGCCAACGCGCCTCTATCCTTTGTTCATTTGTTGCGTTCATTATATAACATGGACACTTTTTGTCAACAGGCAACTTGGACTTTGGGAATTTTTCATGATTTGTGACGGATGAAAATGTGGAAAACTATGTGGCAACTGTGGATTATGTACAGAATATGAACAGCTTTTTTGTGCTTGACAAGGGCTTATTTCCAGATATTGGCTTTCAATGCTTTGGCTTCGGGCACTTTTTGTGGCTTTTTGCAGGTGGGGCCGGCCTGGCCCTTGGTTGTTTTGCCTATAGAACGGCTCTGCCGGAAAGGCGGCCCAGGCTCCGTCTGCTGACGGCCGGCCTGGCCCTGGCTCTGGAGTTGGGCCGGGCCGGGCTGCTGATGAGCCGTGGTCTGTACGACCTGGGGCGGCTGCCCCTGCATCTGTGCAGTCTGTCCCTCTATCTCTGCTTCTTCCACGCCCTGACCGGGCGGCAGGGGCTGGGGCAGTTTCTTTACGCCTTCACGCTGCCGGGGGCGGCCTTTGCCCTGCTGTTTCCGGACTGGACAGGCCAGCCCCTTTTCGGCTTTATTACCGTCAGTTCCTTCCTGCTGCACTTTTTGCTGGTGCTCTACCCGCTGATGCAGGTTGCCGCCGGGGAGCTCCGGCCGGAGCTGCGCCGGCTGCCTGGCTGTATCGGGCGAATGCTGCTGCTGGCGCTTCCGGTATACTTTCTCAACAAGCGGTGGAACACCAATTACATGTTCCTGAGTCTGCCGCCGGCAGGCAGTCCCCTGGCGCTGTTTGCCTTTTTGGGGAATCCCGGCTATTTGCTGGGCTACATTCCCCTGGCGCTGGGGGTGTGGGCGCTGCTGTATGGGCAGGCGCTTCGGGGCCTTTTCGGCAAAAATGGATCCTTTTTTAAGGAAAAATAAGGAAAAAGTGGAACTCCCTTCCTCCGCTTCCGTCTATAATAACAGTCACCTTTTCGGAAAAGAGGAAGATTGGGAGAAAACATGCATTATCTGATTTTTTACGCGGTGGATATGCTGCTGTGGTCGGCGGCGCTGATTCTGGTGCTGGCAGCCCATATCAGCGGGCACCGGCCTACCAAAGTCCAGGCCTTCTGGAAGCTGGTGCTGGCGCTGTATCTGGCGGCGGTTTACAACGTAGCGGGGGCGCCGGAGCTGCCCTATATTTTCCCCCGGCTGAACGTCAACCTGATCCCCCTGTGGGACATTACCAGCGGCGTGCGCGCCTATCTAATCAATTCCGGGCTGAACATTCTGCTGTTTGTGCCCCTGGGATTCATTCTGCCCCTGCTGTGGAAGGAATTTCGCAGCCGCCGGGCCATGTGCCTTACCGGCTTTCTGCTGAGCCTTGGCATCGAACTGGCCCAGCTGCTGAATTACCGCGTCAGCGATGTGGATGACCTGATCATGAACACCCTGGGTTCCTTTCTGGGCTATGCGCTGCTGATGCTTCTCAGCCGGAAGAAAAAGGATCTGCTGATTCAGGAACAGGCCGACGGACGGAAGATGTTTCTGGCCATCTTAGGCGTGGTGATTTTGGTGATGTTTGCCCTGCGTCCCTATATCACCCGGGCAGTATCCAACATAATGTTCTGAAAAAGGGAAAATTGGGCTTGACTTTGGCGCTCAGGTGCATTATAATAACCAAGCTGCAAAGTTAATATTTTGTTTCTTGAGCAAACACGGAGATGTCGCGTAGTTGGTCGAGCGCGCACGATTGGAAATCGTGTAAGGGTCAAAAGCTCTTCGAGAGTTCGAATCTCTCCAAAACAACAGTCTGCCATCCGGCAGGCTGTTGTTTTTCTATGCGGGATGGAGAGATTCGAATCAATATCGAACATCCCAGCGGGATGTTCATCTGCCAGTGCGAACACTGGCAGATACCTCTGTTTTTCCTCTGGAAAAACGCAAACGGATAACCGCTTGACCGCCCGAGATTTTTCTTCACAAATCAACAAAAGCGGCCTGCCTTGTGGTTCAAATTGATGTCTTTCTTTGGTATGATAAGGCCATCAACTGAAGGAGGCAACAAACCATGAACACAGATAAAATCTATGCGGAACAACTCGCCAACGAATACGCGCCCAAGGACACTTCCAAGGTGATTGCCCTGCGGAAGCTGGACGCGAGAGCCAAGCTCCCTGCGACTGTTTTCACTTACAGCTTCGGCATCATTTCTGCCCTCGTTCTGGGCGTTGGAATGTGCCTTGCCATGGGGCAGATCGGAATCGGCACCCCCAGCAGCTTTGTGCTGGGTATTGTGATCGGCATCATTGGTATGGTCGGCATGGGTGCGAACTATCCGATCTACAAGCGCATTCTTGAAAACGGCAAGAAAAAGTACGCCTTTGAGATCATGGAGCTGGCCAAAGAGATCAGCGGGAATTAAGTTGTGAAGAGGGCATGGACTCTTCTGGAAAGGCTCCTGCATCCGCCGAAATAGGTTCTGCTTACGCTGCCACCCATCGTGTTTGCGGCACTAATCTATGTACTTCTCAAAGAAAAAAACAGTATGCCGGCATACATGATCTACTGTATGTCGGCGTATTGCCTGACAATTTGGATGTTTCCGCTGCCGCGATTGTTCCGAAAAGCCAAAGCAAACATAATGCACCGGCTGACCGGCACGGTGTTTGGCGGAAAATATATTGGTGATCTTGCTTTCCGGGGAAGCGTAAGCATCTGGCAGGGCATGATGGTCAACTTTCTCTATGTGGTGTTCCACCTGTTTGTTGGCATCCGCTACACCTCGGTCTGGTCTGTTACGATTGCCATTTACTATCTGCTGCTTGGCGTCATGCGGCTGTCGCTGATACTGGACTATCGCAACCGAAACGCAAAATCAGAATTGCTCTGCTACCGCCGAACGGCGTGGCTACTGTTTCTGCTGAATATCCCCATGGGCGGTATGATCGTACTCATGGTACTGACGGATTCCGGGTATTCCTATCCGGGATATGTGATCTATCTGTCCGCCCTGTACACCTTTTACATGGTCATTCTGGCTATCGTAAATCTTGTGAAATTCCGGAAGCTCGGCAGTCCGATTCTGTCGGCGGCAAAAGTTCTTAATTTTGTTGCCGCGCTGATGTCGCTGCTTGGTTTGCAAACAGCGATGATTGCGCAGTTTGCAGCCGAGGGGGAGAACTTCCGCAGAAGGATGAACGCCATGACCGGAGGCGGCGTGTGCTTTGCCGTGATACTGACCGCTGTGTATATGCTGCTGCACAGCCGAAAAACGAAAGAGGTGACGTGCGTTGAACCGCTCGGAGAGTAAATATTTCGCTACCGCCGCCCGAATGGACCAGGCTTTTCTGGAGCTGCTGGAACAGAAAGACTTTGCCTATATTACGGTGAAGGAGATCTGCGAAAGGGCGGGCGTCAATCGTTCTACCTTCTACCTGCATTATGAAACAGTGAATGATCTTCTGGCAGAGAGTGCCCAGTATATCATTGACAAATTAATTAAGAGCATGCCCCTGGATACCGCAGGTTTCTTTGAAAAGCTTCCAAGCTGTCCCCTGGAGGAATTGCAGCTGATCACGCCGGAATACCTGTCCCCGTACCTGAATTTTGTCAAAGAACACCGCCGTATCTTTCGTACTGCGGTTGAGCAGGCCTCCATCCTGGGACTGGATGACGCTTACCTTGCGCTGAATCGCCATGTGTTCACGCCGATTCTGGATCGTTTCCATGTACTGCCCGCTGAGCAGAAATATTTGATGCCGTTTTATATTCATGGTCTGATGGGTATTATCAATGAATGGTTAAAGGAAGACTGCAGAGATTCCGTCGAACACATTATTTCGGTGATGCGGATTTGTATTGCTGCGTATCCCCAATAGGAAGTACAGCGGCAAATTGCAGTTTATTCAGGGTTTTCATTATGCCTGTTGAGATGTACGGGTGGGCGCCTTTTCACGATTCCCTGAATCATTCAGCCAAAGGCGCAGGCGTTGTGCCGTTGGTATTGAAATACGTCTTTCCTCGCAGAACTTGCAAAAAGAACAGTCCACCTTTCGGTGAACTGTTCTTTTTGTATGTAGATTGGCAAAAGTTCTTTTCTCTTACTTGGTCCTGACGTACTCGTTCATGGGCTTGACCATGTACTCGTTGTAGGGGAACTGGTCGGTGGTGACATAGCCGGCGGGCGCGTCGATCAGCTGGGGGATGCGGTTGACCAGCGTGGCGCAGGTCAGCTCCACAGTAGCCGGCTGGTTGACGATGCAGGTAGTCTCCGGCTCGCCGTACAGGGTCCAGACGTTGGTGTCGATCTCGTCTTTGTTGTAGATCTTTCCCACGCACTCGGTCTCAAAGGTGATGCCCTCTTCCGTCTCGGTGGTGACGATGGCCCGCATACCGGTGGCGTCGCCGGCCTTGACCACCATGCCCAGTGTCTCGGACTTCAGGTCTTCCTTGTCCACGCAGGGGATGCATTTCTGGGTCTGGGACTTCACATGCAGACCCATCTTGCTGCACAGCCAGCCGTTCTGGTTCCACATGTAGGAGGGCACATACTGGCCGCTCTCCACCAGTTCCTTCATCTGGTCGGAGGGGGTATCGTTGTAGCAGCCGATGGTCTTGTTGAATTCCTCGATGCTCAGGCCGGCGCCGTGGCCTTCCGCCAGGGCAATGCCGTAGTCCTCCACATTGTAGGAGCTGCTGCCGAAGATCTTGGTGATCTTATGAGAGGAACCGCACAGGTTGGTGACCATGGTGCCCCAGTACAGGTCGCAGTAGCCCACACCGGTAAGGGTGCAGTTGCCTTCCTTGGCCAGCTTGTCCAGCTTGGCAGTGAGGGCGGGAGAGGAGTTCCAGGGATAGAGGGCTTCCTCGCAGGTGCTGATGGCGTTGATGCCCAGCTTTGCGCAGATGGTGAAGATTTCCTCAATTTCTGCCACGGTGCTGCGGGTAGCCACGATGCAGACGTCCGGCTTCAGCTCCGCCAGAATCTTTTCCGCATCGGCAGAGGGCTGTACGGTGACGCCCACAAAGGGATAGTCATTGCCGATGATTTCCGACACATCCTTCCCGATATGGCCGGGATTGCGGCAGAGTGCCGTCACCAGTTCGCCGTCGTGCTCCAGTACATACCGCATCAGCCAGCGGCTCATCTTACCGCAGCCATACTGTGCAACCTTAACTTTCCGTTCCATAATGTAAGCCTCCTGAATAAGTTATATTTTTAACGGCCTTCCGAGGCTATTATAGGCATTGCTGTTGGTGCAAAGTCAAGGCAAATTCTCTTGGGAAAACTAACCAAAAAACCGCACCGGGATTTGTGTCTTATAGAACATCTGCCGCCGGTCAAACTCCAGCATGGGGAAGTCGATCATCACCTCGCAGAGATAGTCCCCGGCCACCTGGCAGTGGTGCTCCCCCACATAGGCCAGCAGGCGCTCCACATTCTCTGCCTCCTGGGAAAAATCCTCCGAACACAGGCACACATAGGACCCGGCGGGCAGCAGCTCACATCCCGGCACCTCCTCATCCACGAACAGGAACACCTCATTGGAGTAGAGCCGCCCGGACAGCAGGTGCTCCTTGCGGATGATGGTGCCGATGTTGGAGAAGTAGGACATAGGCAGGCGGCTGCTGGCCAGCTGCCCCTTCAGCTGCCGCAGCATGTATTCATAGCCGCTCTCGTCCTGGTCGAAGTAGTTCATCTGACAGCTGTAGCTGTAGATCCGCCGCTGGGGCATATATTCCAGGAAAATCTCCCCGTTTTTCGGCATGGCCTCCACTTTTTTGTAATTTTCCAGGGTGCGCATAATGGCCGCCCGGGAGCGGGACAGCTCCGCGATCCGCTGCTCCACCTGGCTGGCCTGCTCCAGCAGCAGGCTGACCAGGGCCTGAGCGTCGCTGTTGCTCAGGGCCGCCCGGATCTGCCGCAGGGTCATGCCGTAGACCTTCATGGTCTGGATCATGTCCAGCCGGGCGGACTGGGTGATGTGATAATAGCGGTAGCCGGTGACCGGGTCGGTGTACCGGGGCTTCATCAGCCCCTCCCGGTCATAGAGGCGCAGCGTCTGCTCCGACACGTGATTCAGTTCCGCCATCTGTCCGATGGTGAGTTTCTCCAGATCCATCTAACTCTCCCCCTGGTATAAGGTTTTCTCCATTATAACACGGGCAGCTTTCCTATGAGAAGGGCCTGAGGAACAAAAAAGCGGTGCGCAATGGCTTGCGCATCGCTTTTTCCTGTTTGATTCAGAGCTTCACGCCGCCGATATATACGGCTTTGCGCCTAAGTGCCTCATCGCAGACCACGAAGTCCGCCAGCTTGCCCTCTTCGATGGAACCGATCTCGTTGTCCCGGCCCAGCTGACGGGCGGGGGTGATGGTGGCGGCATTGATGGCCTCGGCCACGGGGATGCCGAAGTCGATGGCGTTGCGCATACAGCTATACAGGTTGGAGGCGGAGCCGGCGATGGTGCCGTCGGCCAGGCGGGCGATACCGTCCTTCAGAAACACCGGCTGCCCCCCCAGCTCATACTCGCCGTCAGGCATGCCGCAGCAGCGCAGCGCGTCGGACACCAGACAGATGCGACCGGGGAACAGTTTGAAGGCCATGCGCACCACGCTGGGGTGGACGTGAAGTCCGTCACAGATCAGCTCCGCCGTGACACACTCCCGCTCGGCGGCGGCGCCGATGACGCCGGGCTTGCGGTGGTGGATGGGCGGCATGGCGTTGAACAGATGGGTCAGGTGCCGGGCGCCGTTCTGGAACACGGCGGCAGCCTGCTCATAAGTGGCGTCGGTATGGGCAACGGATACGGTGCACAGCTCGGATGCCTTAGCCGTAAATTCCGCCGCGCCGGGCAGCTCCGGCGCCACGTCCACAATGCGCACCAGGCCCTCGCAGCCCTCGTAGAGCTTCTTAAAGGCCTCAAAATCCGGGTCCTTCAGGTAAGCGCCGTTCTGGGCGCCTTTTTTCTTCTCGGAGAAAAAGGGCCCCTCCATCTGGATGCCCATGAGCCGGGCATGGCCGGGCGCACCCTCCTGCCGGTAGGCCACGGCAGTGGCAAAGGCGGCAGCCAGGGTCTCATAGGGAAGGGTCATGGAAGCGGGGGCAAAGGAAGTGACGCCGTTTTCCGCCAGATAGCGCCCCATCGCGCGCAGTCCCTCCGGCTTGCCGTCGGAAAAGTCCGCGCCGGAGTTGCCGTGATTATGGACATCCACCAGGCCGGGGATCACATAAGCGCCCTGCAGATCCTCTCCCGGCTCTTCCATGGTGCCGGAGAACACCTGCGTGAAGCGGCCCCTCTCCACCCGAAAGCCTCCGGGAACAAAATCCAACCCATTAAAAATCAATCCGTTTTTATACAGCATAGAGATTTCCCCCCTATATTTGTCTTTGGCCTTATTCTAGCACAGGCGCCGGGCCGCCGCAAGGAGAAAGCCTTTCGATTATTCGTAAAATCCCCTTTCCCCGCAACAAAAACACCCCCGCCTTTCGGCGGGGGTGTTGCGAACACAATATCACTTGGCGGCTTCCAGCAGATAGACCTGGACATTCTTGGTGCAGCCGTTGCACTCGGCTGTCAGCGTGACGCCGCCGGCCTTGGCCTTGACGATGGCCACCTCACAGGTATTGTCGCCGGTGGAAGTGACGGTGCAGTACTCGCCGCTCTCATCCGAGACGGACCAGTTGACCTTGGCGCCCACCACGGTGGCGGGCAGGACCTGGGCGGTAAGCGGTATGTTGGCGTCACCCTCGCGCATGGTGAACTCCTCTAGTTCCTTCTCATAGAACATGATGCGGATACTCTCCACCGTGGGAGTGGGGGTAGGTGCGGGCGTAGGCGGCGTGTCTATGATGGGAACATAGTCCGTAGCGGCGGGGGGCGGTGTGATGGTGGCGTTGCCCCGCTTCTCCGTGCCTTCCAGACTGGTGGACACCATGACGATCACCGCAAGGATCACTGCCACGACAAGTATAAGACCAAAAATCATCTGCCACTTTGTGTTCGTTTCGGCACGCTCATAAGACGCGGTCCCTCTGACCGTGCCTGGCGTAGTGCCGGGAGTGCGCCCGCTCTGGGTCACCCTTCTGGTGCCGCAGTTGGGGCAGCGACTGCGCATGGAAGAAAATGTCTCGCCGCAGCGGCGGCATTTTACTTCAGGAATCATGCTCATACAAGTTCCTCCGTTCTCATGAACAAATAGGGTAAATGCTTAAACTCATCCAAGTTTAAGCATCGTGCTACTTATAAATAATACAACTTCTTTTGCATTTCGTCAAGACTTCTCATGCCCAGGAGGGCGATTTTCAGGGCTTTTGCGGCTCCGATTCCCCACTTATTCCCCAATTTGCCCGAATTTTCCCTGGGATTTGCCAAAAAAGCATCGGGTATTATCCACCTGCCGTGAGGACGGGACTTCTTATGCTCCTCATTATAGCAAGATGCGATTGAAAATCAAGCGGAACAATGTTAAAATAGCAGCATACCAGGGCAGAAAAATGGGTAAAGGGTGAGAGTTTTGGCAAAAAGCATAACCAGAATCGTGCTTACCGGCGGCCCCGCCGCCGGAAAAACTACGCTGATCAGCCGGATACTGAAGGAGTTCAAGCCAGAGGACGGCTGGAAGGTGATCACCATCCCGGAGACAGCCACAGACCTGATCTCCGGCTTCGGCATCGGGCCTTTCCCCAACTGCGTGAGTATGGAGGAGTTCCAGTATTTCGTCATTGAAGACCAGCTGCACAAGGAAAAGCTGGCACTGAAAGCGGCGCAGATGGTGCCCTATGACAAAATCCTGATCGTTTACGACCGGGCGCTGCTGGACGACAAGGCCTACATCACAGACCGGCAGTTCCAGGAGACCCTGGCCTACTTCGGCAAAACCGAGGAGGAGGTTCTCTCCGGCTATGACGCGGTGCTGCATCTGGTGACCTGCGCCAAGGGGGCGGAGTACGCCTATAACTTCGGCAATGCCGCCCGCTACGAGAGCGTGGAGGAGGCCCGGCTGATGGACGACCGGACTCTGCGGGCCTGGAGCGCCCACCCCCGGCTCTATGTGATTGACAATTCGGTGGATTTTGAAGAGAAAATCAACCGTGCCATCGCCCAGATCTGCCGCATCGTAGGCCAGAGCGCCCCGGCGGCGGCCAAGCGGAAGTACCTCATCCAAATGCCGGACTGCGCAAAGCTGCAGGAGCGTTACGGCGCGGTCCCGGTGGAGATGATGCAGACCTACCTCAACTCCAACAGTCCAAGCATTGAGCGGCGCATCCGCCAGCAGAAAAACGGCGGGGGCTACCTCTACTTCTACACGGAAAAGCGCGTCGCCGGGGATGGGACCCGCTGGGTCACAGAAAAGCCCATCTCGGAAAAGGAATACGTGGCCTACCTGATGGAGAGCGACCTGAGCCTTCACGCAGTGCGGAAGGTGAAATATCGCTTCGGCTATCAAAACAGCCGCCTGGAGATCGATGTCTACCCCTTCTCCCGGGATAAAGCCATCCTGTTCGTCTACGGCGGCGGCCAGACGCCGGAGCTGCCGGAGGAGATCCGCCTGATTAAAGAGGTGACCGGCCTGGCGGATTACAAAAACCGTCAACTGGCAGCATCTCAAATTCTGTAAACTAAATTATCGTTACAAAAATTGCACAAAAATAAGTTATAAATTTGTTCGCACAGCCGAAAATACTTTTCGGCTGTGCGTTTTTTGTTCCTTTTTATCCTATCAGTCTCCTTTTTGTCATCATTTTCTCCAAACCATCGTATGTTGCAGATTCCTACAGAAGTTTACAAAAGAAAGTCGTTGTCAAGGGATTATGTTGACTCTATAATAATTTCAACGCTAATTATGTCAACGCTAATATGTAAAGTATATTATTTATATTTTGTGGGAACAGGGGATCCGAGAGGCAAATGAGGAACAAGCGCCACAATTGTATATCTTCCGCGGCAATGGCTTTGGCCCTTGTCGTTGTTTTTGCCTGGGCCTCTCCTGCGGCATACGCAAGCCACACCGGCCATGACGGATGGGCAGCGGTGAGCACCGGCAGCAGAAAGGCCCTGGACAGCGGCAGCTATTACCTGAAGGGCGACCTGAACAGCGACCTTGTGATCAAGGGCCAGGTGGAGCTGTGTCTCAACGGCCACACCCTCAGCGGCAGCGGCAAGGGCAGCGTCATCACCGTCAGTGAAGGCGCCCAGCTCAGTCTTCACGACTGCGGCAAGGGCGGCTGCGTCACCGGCGGCAAAGCCACTGAGGGCGGCGGCATCTATGTGGCAAAGGGCGCGGCGCTCAGCCTGGAGAGCGGAGCGATCTGCGGCAACGAGGCCAACCGGGGCGGCGGCATCTTCGCAGCCGAAGGGGCCAGCGTGACCGTCTCCGGCGGGGAGATCTGTGACAACAGCGCCAAGAGCGGCGGCGGCATCTACCTCCGCTGCGAGGCCAACATCCAGGGCGGCAGCATCAGCGGCAACAGCGCGGAGTATAACGGGGCGGGCCTTTACGCCGAGATGGCGGAGGGCGGAAGCATTGCCCTTGACCGCTGCAGCATAGAGAGCAACATCTGCCAGGGCCACGGCGGCGGCATCTACCTGAAAAACTGCCAGGCCACGGCGGCGGACTGCCGCATTGCGGACAACAAAGGGATCGACGCCTACGCCAGCGGCGGCGGCGTGTATATTGACGAGTACGCCGGCTTCACCGTCACCGGCGGCACCGTGATCAGCGGCAACAGCGCCGCCAATCAGGGCGGCGGCGTCTGCGTCAGCAACGCTCCGGCAGCCGGCTTTACCATGGATGGCGGGGAGATCAGCGGCAACAGCGCCACCAGCGGCGGCGGCATCGCCACCACCGGCGTGGGCAGCTTTGAAATCACCGGGGGCAAAATCGCCCGGAACAGCGCCAGCGAGGATGGCGGCGGCCTGTATATCAGCTTCGGCTTCACCCGGGACGCAGAAAAGCGCGTCGCCAATTGTGACATTGATGGCAATACGGCCGGCAGCTATGGCGGCGGCGTGTTCATTCAGGGCAACAGCTTTATCAACGTGGAGCTGAGCAGCGACAGCATCCGCCGCAACAGTGCCATGGACGGCGGCGGCGTATACGTCAACCAGATGGATGGGCTGCACCTGGCCGGGCGGCTGCACATCAACGGCAACCAGTGCAGCGGCCGGGGCGCCGATCTCTACCTCCACAGCTCCGAAACCATGTATGTAGCCGGGCTGGAGCAGGGCAGCGACATTGGCCTCAGCACCGAATACACTGATAAAAACACCTTTACCAAGGACGCGGCGGCCAATGCGGAAATGCTCAAGGACTGCTTCAAGAGCAACGTGGCCGATTTCGGCGTCAGCATCGGGGCGGACAGGGAGCTGCAGTTTGCCCTTTCCTGCCGGGTAGACTTTGACGCCAAGGGCGGCAAGCTGGACAATGCCTATCAGATGTTCACCACCGGCGACCCGCTGGGCAGCCTGCCCATCCCCAAAAAAGACGGCTATACCTTCACCTATTGGGATTACAACGGAAAAAAGGTCAGCCCGGAGGACCCGGTGACCTTTGATAAGACCCTGACGGCCAACTATGAGTTTAACCACTATACCGTCAATTACGACCCCAACGGCGGCAGCGGCAGCATGGCCAGCCAGAAGTGCCGCTACACCGTACCCTTCAACCTGGCAAAATGCAGTTTCCGGAACGGGGACCTGGTCTTTGCCGGGTGGAGCCTCAGCCCGGAGGGCGAGGTCAAATATGCTGACGGCGGCAGCGCCTGCAGTCTGTGCAAGGACGCTGACGGCAGCGTGACCCTGTATGCCCAGTGGAAGCAGGCCCCGGCCAGCGCCATCCGCATGGCCGGCAGCGTGAAGCTGGCCCTGGGCGAAAGCAAGCTGCTCTCCGTGACGGCGGAGCCTGCAGGGGCGGATATCAGCGACATTGTCTGGAGCTGCGATAAAGAAAAGATCCTCACCGTGGACCAGCAGGGCAAGGTAAGCGCCCTGGCCGCCGGCACCGCCACCGTCACCGCCAGCACCCCCGCCGGTGCCAGCGCCAGCTGCACCGTGGAAGTGGGCCGCCGGGCCGCGGATACGGAGGACTTTATTTTCTCCCAGGAGCGGAGCTTCCCCTATGACGGTCAGGCCAAGAGTCCCGCGCTGCTCTCCTTCCCCGAGGGGATGGACCTGAGCATCCGCTACCTGGACAGCGACGGCAGCCCCCTTGCGGGTGCTCCCTCCCAGCCCGGCAGCTACAGCATCTGCATCGATGTGGCAGAGGACAAGCGCTTTGAGGCGGTGCAGGGCATCACCGACAGCGCCTGGAGCTTCACCATAGAGCAGGGCAGCCAGCAGGCCCTGCATATCACCGGGCAGCCGGACAGCGTCTGCTTCGGCCAGGCCTTTACCCTGGGCACGGAGGGCGGCTCCGGCGACGGGGCGGTCATCTGGACACTGAGCGCCGGAGACGCCGCTCTGGTCAACAGCGAGACCGGTGATGTCTACGTCACCGGCGTGGGTGATTTTACCGTCACTGCCACCAAGCTGGGCGGCAGCGGCTTTGACGAGGTTTCCGCCAGCGCCAGCTTCACCGCCGGCAAGCGGCAGCTTATTCTGGAAAGCCAGCCCACCGTGGTGACAGAGAAGATTTACGACGGCACCACCCTCTCCCAGGTGCTGGACATGGGGCAAATCTCCGGTTTCCGGCCGGAGGATGAGGGCAGCGTGCCCATTCAGGCCACCGCCCGCTTTGAGAACGAGAATGCCGGGATGGGCAAGGCCGTGATCGTCAGCTATTCCCTGGACAGCCTGACAGAGTACTACGAAGCGCCCCAGACCACCTATGTCTACGGCGGGGCCATCTACCCCCTGGCCGTCAGCCTCACCTGGAACTACAGCGCTCCTTTGACCTACAACTGCGGCCAGCAGCAGGTCAGCGCCTATGTAAGCAACGCCCTTGACGGGGACAGCGTGAGCTGCACCGCCTATGAAGGTGCCAGCGGCACCGACGCCGGGTATTACCAGGCATATGTCACCGCCCTGGACAACCCCAACTACACCCTGACCGGGGCCGAGGGCAATGAGCTGCTCTGGAGCATCAGCCCCCGGACCGTCACCGTGAAGGCGGCCGAGCTGCACAAGGTATACGGTGAGGAGGACCCGGCCCTCTATACCATCAGCATGGACGAGGAGCCTCCGGTGCTGACCGGGGCGCTGGTCCGCGACTATGGCGAGGACGTGGGCGCCTATTATATCCGTCAGGGCAGCCTGGCCCTGACCGATGGCCCCGGCTTTGTTGCCTCCAACTATGTGCTGGAATTCATCGATGGGCTGCTGACGGTGGACACGGCAGGCAACGACATCTATGCCTTCCGCTGTGACGACGTACCCTACGGCGGTCAGCCCGCCCCCAGTGCCCAGTCGGCCTTCGGCCAGGTGAGCTTCAGCTACAGCCAGGACCCTGACGGCTGGTTCGGCCCCTGGGACGCCGACAACGCCCCGGGCATCTGGTATGTGAAAGCCAGCGTGGAGGGGACCTATAACTACAACGGTGCGGAAGCCGTCACCAGCTTTACCGTTTTGAATGAACAGCTGCAGGCCTTTGTGGAGCCTGAAGCCCTCTATCTCAGCGCCGGCGGGGACATGGAAGCCAGGCTCGCCGCCGCGCTGCCCCAAGACTTGGGCATCATCAACAACCGTGGCCTGGTGAGCCAATACAGGGCCCAGGTCTGGTGGGATCTTGGCAGCACAGGCTATGACCCCTTTGTGCAGGGCGCCCAGGTGCTGACCATCAGCGGTACGGCGGCGCTGCCGGAGGAAATCGGCAATGACAACGCACTTTCGCTGGAAGTGAGCATCCGGGTCTATCTTGACCCCAGCGTGACCCCGCCGGCGGCAGAGCCTTCCGGCCCTTCCCTCCCCCCGGTTGACGAGTACCTCAGCTTATCTTGATTCTTTTCCTTTTCTCCTTAAATAAAAAACACTAAGCTCCTGGGCTTCTGCTCAGGAGCTTAGTGTTTTTATTTCGGTATGGCTCAGAATTTCATCAGCGGAGCGGAGCCGTCGTCCTTCATTTTGGTAATGGAGCGGATCTGGGCCTCATAGGAATAGCTGTCGCTGACCTTGACGGTGAAGCTGTCCCCCACCTTTTTGCCCAGCACCTGCTGGCCGAAGGGGGACTCCTTGCTGATCAGCCCCCGGCGGGGGTCGCAGCGGACGGTGGTGACCACCTGGATGATCTGGGTCTCATCGTCCTCCGGCATATAGATTTCTACCTTGTCAAACAGGCCCACCTCGTCCTGAGCGGAGCTGCTGTCGATGATCCGGGCGGATTTGATCATGCCCTCCAGATAGCGGATGCGGCTGCGGTTTTTGTTCTGGGCCTGCTTGGCGGCCTTATATTCAAAGTTCTCGCTGAGATCGCCGAAGGCCCGGGTGCGCTTGACCTCCTCGATCAGCTCCGGCATCAGCTCCAGCCGCCGGTAGTCCAGCTCCTCCTGCATCTTCTTGATGTCCTCTCTGGTCAGTTCGTCGTGCATAGTACAGCCTCTCTGTCAAATATCAATGTTAATGGTGTTCAGGCCGTTTTTATCAAACTCGGCCAGGTAGTCCTCCATACGGTTCTGCAGCTCGGTGAAATCCTCCGGGTCCGTGGTCTCCAGGCCCAGATCCCGGCGGGCCAGCTCCTCCGCCAGAATGTTGTAGAACACCGCGTCCTCATAATCGGCGATGGCCTCGTGAATGCCGCCCTCCTCATAGGCCCGGGAGGGGAAGATATGGCCCTGCCAGCTTTCCACCAGAGCGCGCATACCATGGCTGGGGCACAGGGCAAACAGCTTCTCCTGCAGCAGGTCATAGTCCTCAAAGCGGTCGTCCCCTCGGGTGGAATTCAAGATCCAGTTGCCGATATAGATCATGTCAAGCAAGCGCCTGAACTCTTTCTCGCTGAGCTCAATATTCATTCCGTCGCCTCCTTCAGGTGAGCAGTTATTTATTATACTCTTATTATAGCAAAGAACAAGGTGTAATGCTAACAAAAATACCGGCGAAAAAGGAAATTATCCTTGTATTAAGCGGCGCTTTGCGGTATATTAAAGTGTCGGCATTTAAGCCGGCACCTGAATGGAGAGCATCAATGGATAACAGACCGATTGGAATTTTTGATTCCGGCTTGGGCGGCCTCACGGCAGTCATGGCCCTGCGGCGGCTGATGCCGGAAGAAAACATCGTTTATTTTGCCGACAGCGCCCGGGTGCCCTATGGGGAGAAAAGCCGGGAGGAGCTGCTGGTCATGGCCCGGCAGGATCTGGACCTGCTGGCCTCCTTCTCCGCCAAGGCCATCATCGCCGCCTGCGGCACCGTGTCCAGCAACGCATCCCACATTCTGGAGGGCTATCCCCTGCCGGTCTGCGGCGTATTGAAGCCGGGCATCGAAGCCATGGCCCGTGTTCCGGGCAGGGCGCCCCTGGGCATCATCGCCACAGCAGCCAGCATCAAGGCCGGCGCCTTCCGCCGGGCCCTGACGGAAAAGGCCCCCGGCCGGCAGATCATTGATCTGCCCTGCCCGGACTTTGTCCCCCTGATCGAGAGCGGCCATACCAGCCCGGAAGACCCGGCCCTGCGCCGGGCTGTGGAGGAAGCGCTGGCCCCGGTGAAGGCCGCGGGGGCAGGGGCGCTGCTGCTGGGCTGCACCCATTACGGCATCATTTCCGATGCCATCCGGGACTATCTGGGCCCGGAGGTGGCGCTGGTCAGCGCCTCGGACTGCGTGGCGGAAAAGACCTGTCGGAAGCTGGAGGCCCTGGGCCTCACCGGCGGCAGCGGGGAAACCCGGTATTACACCAGCGGCGATGCCGCCGCCTTCTCCGCCGCGGCCTCGGCCCTGCTGGGGCAGGAAATTCATGCAGAGCATGTGCCTGCTATGGAAATTTAAGAAACAAGGAAGAACATAAACAATGATGAAAGATGTGGTCATATCCATCCGGGCCATCCAGGCCTGCGGCATGGATGACGAGGACCTGGTGGAATTCACCACCGACGGGCTTTACACCTACGACGGCGAGGTGGGCTGCCTGACCTATATGGAGACGGAGGTCACCGGTCTGGAGGGCACCCGCACCAGCGTGATGGTGATGCCGGACCAGGTGGTGGTGGACCGGGACGGCCTGATCACCAGCCGGATGATCTTCAAGGAGGGGGCGCGGGATTCCTTCCTCTACAACACCCCCTACGGCACTGCCACCATGAACATCAACACCCGGCGCATCCACCGTCAGGTGGGGGAGCACGGCGGCAATGTAGAGATCGACTATGTGGTGGATATGGAGCACGCCGTGGTCACCCGCAACAAGTTCCAGCTGAATATTACAGAACAAAACATGACAGGAGAGCAGTGCCATGCCTAACATGATACAAAACGCCAAAGACAGCATCAGTCAGATTTTGAACGCCGCCTATCAGAAGGCCGCCGAGAAGGGAGAGCTCCCCGCCGGGGCTGCCCTCAGCGGCACCGTGGAGATCCCCAAGGACAGCGCCAACGGCGACTTTGCCGCCAACCACGCCATGGCCGGGGCTAAGGCCCTGCACATGGCCCCCCGGAAGATCGCCGAGACCCTGATCGCCAACGCCGATCTGGCAGATACCTGGTTTGCCTCTGTGGAGGTGGCCGGCCCCGGCTTCATCAACTTCCGCCTGGCGGACAGGTGGTATGCCGATGTGCTGCAGGCCGTCACCCGGGAGGGTGCCGACTATGGCCGCAGCGACATTGGCCACGGCCAGAAGGTGATGGTGGAATTTGTCTCCGCCAATCCCACCGGCCCCATGCACATGGGTAACGCCCGTGGCGGCGTGCTGGGGGACGCCCTGGCCAGCGTGCTGGACCGGGCCGGTTATCAGGTCTGGCGGGAGTTCTATGTGAACGACGCCGGCAACCAGATCGAGAAGTTTGCCAACTCCATCGACGCCCGCTACCAGCAGCTTCTGCTGGGGGAGGAGCAGGTGGCCTTCCCGGAGGACGGCTATCACGGGGACGATATCAAGGACCTGGCCAAGCTGTTTTATGAAGCCAATGGGGACAAGTACCTGACCGTCCCGGTGGCGGAGCGGCACCAGGCCATGGCGGAATTCGGCCTGCAGCGGAACATCCCTAAAATGCAGGAGGATCTGCGCCGCTACGGCATTGAATATGACCAGTGGTTCTTTGAATCCGAGCTGCACGAGAGCGGCTATGTGGCCGAATCCGTCCAGAAGCTGACGGACCGGGGCTACACCTATGAGAAGGACGGGGCCCTCTGGCTCAAAACCTCCCAGATCCTTGCCGAGCAGCTGCTGAAAGCCGGCAAGAAGCAGGAGGAGATCGACAAGCTGGAGCTGAAGGACGACGTGCTGCGCCGGGCCAACGGCTTTTACACCTACTTTGCTGCCGACATCGCCTATCACCGCAACAAGCTGGAGAAGCGTGGCTTTGACAAGGCCATCAACGTCTGGGGCGCCGATCATCACGGTCATGTGGCCCGGCTGAAGGGCGCCATGGACGCCCTGGGCCTGGACGGGGAGCACCGGCTGGACATCGTGCTGATGCAGCTGGTGAAGCTGACCCGCAACGGCGAGGTGGTGCGTATGTCCAAGCGCACCGGCAAGGCCATCTCCCTTACCGACCTGCTGGATGAGATCCCGGTGGATGCCGCCCGGTACTTCTTCAACTCCCGGCCGGAGTCCCCGGTGGAGTTTGACCTGGAGCTGGCCATCCGCCAGGACAGCGAGAACCCGGTGTACTACGTTCAGTATGCCCACGCCCGCATCTGCACCCTGCTGTCCGCCCTGGCCGCCGAGGGGCACACCGTCCCCGCCAGTGCCGACGCTGCACTGCTCTCCACGGCTGAGGAGAAGGAGCTGATCAAGCAGCTGGCCGCTCTGCCGGAGGAGATTCGCCTGGCCGCCCGGGACTATGACCCCAGCCGCATCAACCGCTACGTCACGGAGCTGGCCGCCCGCTTCCACCGCTTCTACACCGTCTGCCGCATCAAGGGCGCGGAGAGCGATGTGCAGGCCGCCCGCCTGCTGCTGGCCGACTGTGTCCGCCGGGTCATCGCCGTGTCCCTGGGCATCATCGGCGTCACCGCCCCGGAGAAGATGTAAGCGGAGCCGTTTTATACCATATACAAGGAGCTGCAGCAGAACGGATCGTTCTGCTGCAGCTCAGCTTGTCAAAAAAGTCCACCAAGGACTTTTTTGACCGCTTCAACCGCCGAGCATTTTGATCTTATCAAAATGCTGCTTCGCTTGAAAAGCCTTGATTTTCAAGGCTTTTCTGCGGCGGGTTATTGGAATGCGAGGCGGGTCTCAACCCCCTCGCGCACCCCCGCTACTCTATCTTCGACAGGTGAAGCATCGTTTTTTGACAGTCTCAGCTGCAGCAGAACGGATCGTTCTGCTGCAGCTCCCTTTTTCCTTGTTTTTTCCTTGTTTTCGGCTCAGCGGATGTCGATGACCGCATAGCCCTGGTCTGTCACGGCGGCTTTCAGGGTCTCGTCGCTGACGTTCTCCACGGTGACAACGGCGGTGCCGGCGGTGTGGCTCACCTGGGCGCTCTGAACGCCGGGGATGGCCTCCAGGGTCTTTTTCACCCGTCCCTCACAGTGGGCGCACATCATGCCCTCGATGGTCATGGTTCTTGTCATAGCTTTTTCCTCCTTATTTTCATTGGGTTTTGACTTGCTTTTGCGCCCTCTTTTTTTATCATTTCGGGCGCTTTGAATATCCACCAGGTTCAGCCGCAGGGCGTTGGTGACCACGCAGAAGCTGCTGAGGCTCATGGCGGCAGCGGCAAACATGGGGCTAAGGCTGACACCCAGGCCCACCAGGGCCCCCGCCGCGATGGGGATTCCCACGGTGTTATAGAAGAAGGCCCAGAACAGGTTCTGGTGGATGTTGCGCAGGGTGGCGCGGCTGAGGCGGATGGCAGCGCAGACATCCAGCAGGCTGCCCTTCATCAGCACCAGGTCCGCCGCGTCCACGGCAATGTCCGCCCCGGCGCCGATGGCGATGCCCACATCCGCACGCTTCAGGGCTGGAGCGTCATTGATGCCGTCGCCCACCATGGCGGTCTTTCCCTGCTGACAGAGCTCCTGGATCACCGCCGCCTTGCCGTCGGGCAGGACACCGGCAATAACCTGATCCACTCCCGCCTGCTTTCCGATTGCCTCAGCGGTGCGCCGGTTGTCGCCGGTGAGCATCACTACCTGAATGCCCATGTTCTTCAGCTGGGCGATGGCCTCCGGACTGTCCGGCTTGATCACGTCCGCCACGGCGATGAGGCCCAGCAGTTCCCCATCCCTGGCGAAGAACAGGGGTGTTTTGCCCTGGGCGGAAAGCTCCGCCGCCCGCTCCTTCACAGGATCGCTCACCTGGGCAAGGCCGCTGATGAAGTCCAGGCTGCCTCCGGCGGCCTCAGCACCGGCCACCTTGGCCTTCAGGCCGTTGCCGGGCAGGGCCTGGAAGTCCCGGGCTTCGCTGATGGTCAGCTTTTCCTTTTCCGCCCCGGCCAGGATGGCCTTGGCCAGGGGGTGCTCGCTGCGGCTTTCCAGACTGGCGGCAAAGCGGAGCAGCTCCGTCCCGGTGACGCCTTCAGCGGGGAGAATATCGGTGATCTCCGGGGTGCCGGCGGTGATGGTACCGGTTTTATCCAGGACCACTGTATCCACCTGGCCGGTGACCTCCAGGGAAGCAGCGGTTTTGAACAGGACACCGTGGCGGGCGCCCAGGCCGCTGCCCACCATGATGGCTACCGGCGTGGCCAGACCCAGGGCGCAGGGGCAGCTGATCACCAGCACAGAAATGCCCCTGGCCAGGGCAAAGCCCAGGCCCCGGCCCAGCAGCAGCCACACCGCCGTGGTCACCAGGGCGATGGCAATCACCGCCGGGACGAACACGCCGGAGACCTTGTCCGCCACCTTGGCGATGGGGGCCTTGGTAGCGGCAGCGTCGCTGACCATGCGGATGATCTGGCTGAGGGTGGTGTCTTCCCCTACCCGCAGGGCCTCACAGCGGATGTAGCCCGCCTGGTTCACGGTGGCGGCGGAGACCCGGTCCCCTGCCGCTTTATCCACGGGGATGCTCTCGCCGGTGAGGGCGGACTCATCCACACTGCTCTCGCCCTCCAGAATGACCCCGTCCACAGGGATGCTCTCCCCGGGCCGGACAGCAAAAATGTCACCCTTTTTCAGTTCTTCAACAGGGATCTGCCGCTCCTGCCCATTTTCCACGATGGTGGCGGTTTTGGGGGCCAGGTCCATCAGGCCGCGGATGGCATCGGTGGTCTTGCCCTTGCTGCGGGCCTCCAGCATCTTGCCCACGGTGATCAGGGTCAGGATCATGGCGGCAGATTCAAAGTAGAAGTCCATCATATAGCCCATGACGGCCTCCATATCTCCCCGCACCTGAGCCCCGGTCATGGCAAAGAGCGCATAGGTGCTGTAGACAAAGGCCGCGCCGGCGCCCAGAGCCACCAGGCTGTCCATATTGGGGGCGCGGTGCATCAGGCCCTTGAAGCCGCTGATGAAAAACTTCTGGTTGATGACCATGATGATGCCGGTCAGCAGCAGCTGGGCCAGGCCCATGGCCACATGGTTATCCGTGAAGAAGGCCGGCAGGGGCCAGCCCCACATCATATGCCCCATGGACAGATACATCAGGATCAGCAAAAAACCCAGAGAGGTGAATAAGCGCCGTTTCAGCGCCGGGGTCTCCCGGTCCTTCAGCGGGTCCTCCTGCGCTGTCTCCTTCGCGCTGCCTGTGCCTTTCAGGCTGGCGCCGTAGCCGGCGGCCTCCACGGCCCGGATGATCTCCCCCCGGGCGGCGCTGCCCTCCACGACCATGGAATTGGTCAGCAGGTTCACGGCGCAGCTCTCCACCCCCGGCAGGGCGGATACCGCCTTTTCCACCCGGGCAGAGCAGGCGGCACAGCTCATGCCCGTCACATTGTATTGTTCCATATACAAGATCCTCTTACTTCATCATTTTCTGCAGGATACTGACCAGCTCATCAATGGTCTCGTCCTTCCCGGCCCGGATGTCCTGGGCCACGCAGGTGCGGATATGGGCGGAGAGCAGCTCCCGGCTGAAGGCGTTCAGCGCGGCAGCGGCAGCGGAGGCCTGGGTCAAAATATCGATACAATAGGCGTCCTTCTCCACCATGCCCCGGATGCCCCGGATCTGCCCCTCAATGCGGCTGAGCCGGTTGATGAGGCTTTTATACTCCTCCTCGCTCCGTTTTTTGGTGCGATTCTGACAGCAGTCACAGCCTTCCATTTGCTTTCCCCCTTTCATTATTTCCATCGCTTTCGTGTTTATTATATACCCCCATAGGGTATATGTCAAGTACCCTCCCGGGGTATTTTTTAACCCGGCACGGGCGGGCGCTGCCGGGCCGGTTTGTTCTCAGATTCACAGCTTTGTTAATGAATTAGCTAGGTTTCCCCTTCCTGTTTATACATTTTCCCCCTTTATGTATGGCAAATGTGCCAAATTTCCTATAGGAAAGCGATTGCTAATTGTGTAATGTTGTGCTATAATGTTAACGAGCTTCGATGGGCACTTTTTATCGTAACGATCGGATGTGCGCCGGTACGGCGTCATCTCCGTTAATAACTTGAACAAAGAATCAGAAAGGAAGATTTTATGGACGCAAAGTATCAGCCTCTATTTACTCCCTGGAAAATCGGCAATGTGGAAATAAAAAACCGCATCGTCCAGTGCTCCATGGGCGGCACCTCCCTCTTCGGCTGGCTGGAGCCGAACCACTTCGATAAGGAAGCCGCTTACTTCCTGCTCAACAGAGCACAGGACGGCGTGGGCCTGATCCTGCCCGGTATGCAGTGTGTCAGAGACCAGCTGGGTATCCCCGGCAGAAAGTGGCTGTACCAGAACGACCAGATGTTCAAACAGCTGAAGGAGTACATGGTGGAGTTCCACAAGACCGGGGCAAAGCTGTTCATCCAGCTGGCCGCCGGTATGGGCCGTTCCATGGCCATCAACGGCTGGATGACCACGCTGGCCAAGAACGACGTGCTCAATAAGCTGGCAAGCCCCATTGTGGACGTGCAGTACTGCTGCGCCTCCGCCTCCGCCACCCCCAACCGCTGGGCTGAGGACGTGACCTCCCGTCCCCTCACCGTGGCTGAGATCCAGGAGATGGTGGTGGCCTTCGGTAAGACCGCCAAGCGCCTGAGAGAGGCCGGCGTTGACGGCGTTGAGATTCACGCTGTCCATGAGGGCTATCTGCTTGACCAGTTCACCATGTCCAACTGGAACTACCGTACCGACCAGTACGGCGGCTCTTTCGAGAACCGCTTCCGCTTCCCGGTGGAGATCGTTCAGGAGATCAAAAAGCAGGCCGGCGCCGACTTCCCCGTCTCCCTGCGTTACTCCGTCGTCTCCAAGACCAAGGCCTGGGGCAAGGGCGCTATGCCTTATGAGACCGACTTCGAGGAGTGGGGCCGCGACATGGAAGAGTCCGAGCGGGCCATCAAGTATCTGGGCGACGCCGGCTACGATATGTTCAACTGCGACAACGGCACCTACGACGCCTGGTACTGGGCACATCCGCCACAGTACATGCCGGATAACTGCAACCTGGAGTATGTAAAGCACATCAAGAAGTTCACCGATAAGCCCGTGGTCTGCGCAGGCCGTATGGATCCTGTCAAGGCCGCTGAGGAGATCGCGGCCGGCACCATCGACGCGGTGGCCATCGCCCGTCAGAACCTGGTTGACCATGAATGGGTCCACAAGATCATGGAAGGCCGCCAGGACGAGATCAAACCCTGCATCCGCTGCCACAACGGCTGCTTCAACTTCTCCAAGGCCAAGGGCACTTCCAATATGCAGCGTCTGGACGACTCCCTGCATCTTGCCCGCTGTGCCCTGAACCCCACCACCATGCAGCACAACCGCTACAAGATCGTGCCCACCCGGAAGCCCAAGAAGGTGGCCATCATCGGCGGCGGCATCGGCGGTATGGAGTGCGCCCTGGTTCTGCTGCAGCGCGGCCACAAGCCCGTGATCTTTGAGAAGACCAATGAGCTGGGCGGCCTGTTCCTGACCGCTTCCGCCATGAGCTTCAAGGAGAACGACAAGGAGCTGCTGCGCTGGTACAAGCGGGAAATCGAGAAGGCTGGCGTGGAAGTCCACTACAATACCGAAGTCACCGATCTGGGCACCCTCCGCGGCTTCGACGATATCATCGTAGCCTCCGGTTCCGTCCCCAGAACCATGCCCATGATCCCCGGCTTCGACAAGTGCATGACCTTTACCCAGCTGCTGAAGGAAAAGGCCCCCGTGGGCGACAAGGTGCTGTTCATCGGCGGCGGCCAGTCCTCCTGCGAGGCGGCCTACGACCTGATCCTCCAGGGCAAGCACCCCATCATCGTGGAGTACGCCAACGATCTGGTCAACGCCCAGGCCACCTGCCTTGCCAACACCTCCTTCCTCCGTGACGCCATGGAGTACCACAAGGTGCCCGTGTATCTGGAGTCCACCGTCACCGCCATCCGGGACGGCTCCGTCACCGTGAAGAACGTGAAGACCGGCGACACCTTCGAGGTGGAATGCGACAACGTGGTCAACGGCATCGGCTTTGTTCCCACCCCCGTGGGCGGCAAGAGCAGCAAGGCCTACCGCGTGGGTGACTGCGTGGCCATCGGCAACCTGCGTACCGTTATCTGGCGTGCATGGGACGTGTGCATGAAGATCTAAGTCTTCCACGAAACAACATAAACAAGGCATAAAAACCCACCGGGGCCTGCGAAAGCAGCGCCCCGGTGTTCTTTTTGTCAAAAATAGATGGTCGCAAAGTCAGGCTCCCTTGTGCAAAGGGAGCTGACTGAGGGATTGTTTTATGAAATGTTCCTGCTTCTCAGTTACATCTTGCAAACATTAATTTTTTTACAACCCCTCCGCCAAAAATCAGAGATTTTTGCCACCTCCCCTTACACAGGGGAGGCTTTTGCTTCTTTGACAAGCCGAAGGGAGCGGCAGCTCCTTTCGGTTTGCTGCCGCTCCCCTATTGTTTGGGATGATACGATTTCAGTCGGCCTCTGCTCAGAGCTCCAGCTGCTGGGCCTGCTCCGGCTTCCAGAAGAAGCCCCAATCCTTGAAGTGCCAAAGCTCCGCGGTCTCCCGCGCGTCCATGGTGGCCGTCTCGCCCTTGGCGTACATATCGTCGATCTCTTCCTCGCTGTAGCCCAGGAAGGCGAGGATCTCACGGCTGTGCTCACCAAAGGTAGGTGCGGAGGCAACGATCTGGGCAGGATTCCTCTTGAACTTGTTGGTGATACCCACGCCCTTCATATCGCCGAAGATGCTGTCCTTCCAGGTGGCAATGTCCTCACGGGCGGCGAACTGGGCGCTCTTTTCAATGTCCGCGGGGCCAAAGGCCTTCTGGTTGGGGATGCCCGCTTTTGTCATGATGGCTTCCACCTCATCCACGGTGCGCTCTGCGCAGAACTTGGTGATGGCGGCCTCAATGCGCTGCCCTCTGGGCAGGGACTTGAGGGAGCCGGTCATGCCGGCGGGGAAGTCGGGATCGGTGCCGTCACCGGGGGTGGGCAGGCCCACAATGGGATAGCCCTTCTTGGTGTTGCCGGCGCCCACCATGCCGATGAAGATGGTGCCGCCGTCCTTGCAGTCATAGAAGGAGAAGCCCGCGGCCATGTCGCTCACGTTGCCGGTACGGTACTTCACAGGCTCGCCGGGGGCGGGATAGCCCTTGTTGAACCATTCCACAGGATAGCTGCCCAGCATACGGAACATGGTCTCATACTGGGAGATATCCACGCTGTCGCCCTTGCCGGTGGCCCGGGCATTGGTGAGGATGGCCAGGGCGCAGATGCAGGCGTTGAAGGCGGTGGCATAGTCAGACAGGTAGGGATTTACCTTCAGCGGGGGGGAGGTGGGGCTGGTGCCGTTCATGTACATATAGCCGCCCATTGCCTGGCCGGAAACATCATAGGCTGCCTTATCCTTGTCCGGGCCATACTGGCCATAGCCGGAGACGTGGACAATGGCCAGCTTCTCGTTGATTTTCCACATATGCTCGTCGCTGAAGCCGCTCTTGGCGTAGGCGCCGGGGCGACCGGACTCGATCCAGATATCGGCCCAGGCGATCAGCTTTTCAAGCACCTGCTTGCCTCTCTTGCTGCGGGTGTTGAGGGTGAGGGAGTACATGTTGCGGTGATCCTGGGAATAGCCGTAGTTGCCGCGGGTCTGGCAGGGCATGGTGGGCGCTTCCACCTGGATGACCTGGGCGCCCATTTCCGCCATCATGCTGGCAGCGTAGGGGCCGGCAATGTTCGTTCCCGTCATGAGAACCTTCACGCTGGAAAGAACGCCGAACTGGGGGAACTGGCCAAAGGGCAGATGATTGCCATAGTAATCTTTATAATGGGTAGACATACTGCAAGCTTCCTTTCCGATCGTAGTCCTTGTTACATATTCAGCCAGCCGGCATCCACCTTGATCTCCGCGCCGGAGATGTAGCGGGCCGCCTCATCGTCCGCCAGGTAGGCGATGGCGTTGGCGCAGTCCTTCGCCTTGCCCATGATGGGCTTCTTCTCGCCGGGTCTGGTGATGGTGTGCATGGGGGCGGCATTGCCTGCGCGCAGCTTCCACTCCAGCACGCCCAGGCCCAGTTCCTTGGAGGCCTTGTTGATGTCCGTCTGGATGTTGGCCGGCTCAATGCAGTTGCAGCGGATCCCACGCTCATAGTAGGAGGCGGAAATGTTGCGGGTGATGCCCAGAACCGCGTGCTTGGTCATGACGTACATGGTGCCGCCCTTCAGGCCCCGGAGGGAAGCGGCGGAGGCCACGTTGACGATATTGGCAGGCGTGCCCTGCTCCAGGAAGATCTTCACCGCCCGCCGGCAGCAGAGGAACACCGCTTTCTGGTTGGTCTCATAGACCAGGTCATATACTTCATCGTCGGTGAGATGCACGGGGAGCTGACCGTCCAGGACGCCGGCATTGTTCACCAGAATGTCCAGATGCCCGAACTCCTCCAGGCACTTGTCAAACATGGCTTCGATCTGGGCCGGGTCGCGGACGTCGGTCTTTACCGGCAGAATGCGGCCGGGGGCGCCGGATTCTGCCACCTTATCCCGCAGCTCCTCCAACCGTTTCATGCGGCGGGCCGCAGCGACGACCATCGCGCCCTCCTCCGCAAACAGCTTTGCCGTTGCCCGGCCAATGCCGGAGCTGGCGCCTGTTACGATGGCAACTTTCCCTTCAAAACGCATTTTGTTTACTCCCTTCTTCTGCTGTTCTATCGTTTAAATTTTTCCGATTTTCCCGGTGTCATCCCGATTACAGCAGCGCCTGGTTGGTTACGGCGCGGCCAGCGATCCTGCCGAAGAACAGGGCGCCGCCAATGGAGGTGCCGCAGGTGGGATACTGGGTGCCGTACATGCCGGTGCCGGCAACCTCGCCGGCGGCGTACAGGTGGGGGATGACGCTTCCGTCCGGCTTCATGACGCGGGCGGAAATGTCCGTCTCAAGGCCGCCGAAGGTGACGGTGACGCAGGGGTGCAGGCGCAGCGCCGCGTACTTGGGCCCCTCAATAGGATGGAGGAACTCCGCGGGCTTGCCGAAGTCATCGTCATGGCCCTTGGCAACCATCTCACAGTAACGGTCATAGGTGGCGCGGAGCACCGCCGGGTCACAGCCCATCTTCTGGGCCAGGCCCTCAATGCTGTCAGAGCAGGGGTCCTTGGACTTTTTGGCCACGGCGCTCTTATAGCCGAACTGCACACCGCTGTAAGGCTCCTTGCCGCTGGTGATGTACCAGCCGCAGTTGCTGCCGCTTCTGGCGATGGCGTCGCTGACGGTGTACTGATAGCTCCACTCGTTCACAACACGCTCGCCCCGGTCGTTCACGATCAGGCCGGACTCGTCGTTGATGCCGATGCCGCAGGTCAGGCTGGTGTAAACCACCTGCACGGCAGGGTGCTCATAATTGAGGGCGCCGATCTTTTCTGCCGCCACAAGTCCGTCGCCTACGTTGCCCTTGGGGGTATTGCTGAAGTAGTTGGCTACCGGATAACGGGCCACCATTTCCTTGTTTCTGCCGTAGCCGCCGGTGGCCAGGATGACGCCCTTGCGGGCGTACAGCGTCAGCTTCGCGCCGTTGGCCCGGGTGCAGACCACGCCGGTGACAGTACCGTTCTCATCGGTGAGCAGGCTTTCCATGGCGGTGTTATAGATGATCTCGCCATGGAGGTCGTTCTCATAGTACAGGGTGAGGGGGGTGGAGATTTCGCCGCCCTGGCCGTTGGTCTGGCCGCCGCCGCCGGGAGAGTTATGTACGCGCCAAGGCTGCAGGCTGACGTGGATCGGCTCCACATTCAGCACGTCATAATGGGTCTTTAACACGCCGTCCTTCTCCACGGGAGCCGTCTCAGGCTTCCAGGGCTGGGCCAGCACTTCCTCTTTGTCGCCCAGGACAGTGGCTTCAATGGAGTTGAGCCATTCCAGGGTCTGGTTCAGGTGGTCGGTGAGGTAGCGGTTTTTGGACTTATCCATAAAATCGCCGTTGCGGTTGCCCACCTCCATCAGGTAATCATACACCATCTCCGGGGTGTCAAACAGGCCCTGCTTCTTCTGCCACTTGGTGCCGGCGCCCAGCAGCTTACCGCCGCTGCGGGCAGTGGAGCCGCCGGTGACCCCCTGCTTTTCTACGATGACGACCTCCGCCCCGGCAAGCTTTGCCTCGATGGCGGCGGCAAGGCCGCCGGCACCGGCGCCGCAGACCACCACGTCAAGGGTTCTTACCTCGTCCTTATAGTCCGGGGCCTTGGGACCGGGGGCAGCCTTGATCTCCGCCAGCGTCTCCTTGCTGGCGCCGGCGGCCTTCAACGCGGCCGCGACGGCCTCCAGAATGGCGGCGGCCGTCAGGTCCGCGCCTACCACGGTGGGGATATTCAGAGACTGATATTCAACGATCAGTCCGGGGAACAGCTCCATGGGGGTTGTGTTCAGGCCCCAGCCAATGCCCCTGTATTCCTTGTGCTGGGTGATCTTCACCTGCTCGATGCGATCCTCAGACACGGTTACACTTGCAAAGAGCTTGCCGCCATAGCCGCGGCCGCTGCCCTCGTAGGTTCCGGGATTGAATTTTGCCATTTTACCATCCTCCTGTAATCATATTTCTGAGAAGATTTTCTTCCTTCCTTTGTGACATGATAACAAAACCGCAAGGCGCTGTTTATTAGATTTTAACAAATTATGCAGTATACTTTTGTTACATGTTATAGATTAATACCAATTTAAACCCTTGCCAGATTTTTGTCTAATATTATTTTAATATCTTGACATAAGTTATTCTTATGATAAAATTTGATTATCTTAGGCATGGATTTTCATGCAAAGGAGGTCCGCTGTGAGCATCCACCGTTTACCTGTTTTTATCGCCGCGGCAAGGAACCTGAACTTTACCAAGGCCGCAGAGGAGCTTTGCATTTCGCAAACCGCCATCAGCCAACAAATCAAGCAGCTTGAGCAGGAGCTTGGCTTTGAATTGTTTGTCCGAAGCAAGCGGGGGGTACAGCTTACCCCGGCAGGGGAAGCCTTTTACCGGCGCTGCAGGAAAATCAGCACGCAATACAACAATGCCGTTGCTCTGGCGGAAAAAATCGCCTCGGGCCAGGAAACGGACCTGCGGATCGGCTATGTGGGGGCCTATGAGCTTTGGAGCATTGCCGATCCGGTGCGGGAATACCACAAAAAGTTCCCCCAGGCGGAGATCAGTTTTTCTTTGGGAAGCAACTCCAGCGTGATCAAGGACCTGGTTCTGGGGAAGCTGGATCTGGCAGTGCTGTGCAGCTTCGGGGTTGATCTCGGCCCCGGGCTTGTGGGCAAGGTCACATCCACAGAGCCCTGTATGCTGATGATCAGCGCAGAGCATCCCCTTGCAAAGCAGCAGGTCATCCGGGCCAGGGACCTGAGAGGGATTCCCATCGTTGTGAACCGGGCGCAGGATAACCGGTCATCCGCCAGCCAGATCGCTGGGATGTATTTCAACATGGGGCTGGGCAACAACAAACGGATCTACGCAGATGACTTTTACAGTCTGACGCTGATCATCCGGTCCGGGCTGGGGATCAGCATTGTGCCGAGAAGCATGGCAAGATGGGGCTTGAACGGGGTGGTACTGCGCAGGATCCAGGGCTTTCACGCGAAGGCCCGGACAGTGATCGTCTATTCCGAGGGTTGCCAGAACCCCGGTGTGACGGCCTTCACTTCCCTTTTCTGACGGGGCCTTTGCCGGAACAGGGAACAGATCAACAAAACAGCCGCCCCCTGCAAAATGCAGGGGGCGGCTGTTTTGCTCCGGCTCAGGTATTGTGTACGTCGCAGAGCCAGGCGCTTACCTTGGCCTTATCCACACCGATGCCATCGGAGAGGAAAACGGCCAGCTCGTTCATGTTCAGGGTCTTCATGTGCTCAAAATTGGTGAAGCCCTTCTTGGCGTCTCCGCCAAAGTAACGGCCTTCCATGTAACCGCAATTGTAGCACATCTGCAGGTTATATTTGCGGTGAGCGTCGGTAGACAGCTCGCTTCCGCAGCGGGGGCATTTCATGTGCAGTCCTCCTTTTTATCCAGTATCATCATATTAACCCGCATCGGCGGTTTTTTCAAGCATTATTTATTATCTGTCAAAAAACCTCTGCAACTGTGCCTGCCCCGCTCCCACACAAAACAAAGAACCGCACAGCGAACTGTGCGGCCCTTCGTTTGGGAGAAAAGAGAGGATTTATAGGAGTAGAAAAGTAGCAAATGAAAATGGATCTCAACCGGCGGGAGCCAGCTTGGCCGGGCTGTCGGACGTGGAATCCGGCTTCAGCTCGCCGAAGGTGACGCTGAGGGTCATGCTCTCGCCTGCGCGGTAAAGGGTAAGATCCGTGGTGTCCCCGGCGGAGAAGCGCTTCACTGCGGTGCGCAGATCATCATAGCTGCTGATCTCCGCGTCGCCCAGCCGGGTGATGATATCCCCGGGCTGGATGCCGGCTGCTTCGGCGCTGCTCTGGGCGTCCACCGAGTAGACATAGGCCCCGAGGGGCATGCCGTAATACTGGCTGTACAGGGAATTGTAGCGCTCA
Organism: bacterium; assembly: GCA_004560305.1. GTDB lineage: Bacteria > Bacillota > Clostridia > Oscillospirales > Oscillospiraceae > Limivicinus. The sequence goes on from SFVI01000015.1 coordinate 48,081, forward strand.
TCCAAGCGCACGCCCAGATAGGCCTTGCCGGTGACATATCCCTTGGTCACCAGGTCCTGCGCGATGCTGGAAGCATCATTGATAGGGATGGCAAAGCCAATACCTTCCACGCCGGTGTCACTGTATTTCGCGGTCACCACGCCAATCACTTCGCCCCTGGTATTGTACACAGGGCCGCCGGAATTGCCGGAGTTGACAGCGGCGTCGATCTGGAACATGTTGATGGAATCCGCGCTTTCCCCGGTCTTGATGGCCCGGTCAAGGGCACTGACGTGGCCGGTGCTCATGGAGAACTCCAGCTCGCCCAGGGGATTGCCTACAGCATAGACGGTCTCGCCCACACTGAGGCTGTCACTGTCGCCAAAGGTGGCGGCAGAGAGGTTCGCGGCGTCTATTTTCAAAACGGCAATATCGTTGCTTTCCTCTACGCCAATGATGCTGGCGGTATAGCGGGTACCGTCATGGAGGATCACCGTGACATCCTGCCCGCCGGTATAAGCGTACTCGATCACATGGTAGTTGGTGATGATGTACCCGTTTTCGGAGACGATAAAGCCGGAACCGCTGACTGCGGAGGAGCTGGTCATGCCGAAGAAGTTGGTGTAGTTCACCTCACTGGTGACACCCACCACCTGCTGGCAGGCCATATCATACACGGCGGAGGCCGGAACCGCACCCTGTTCCCCGTCGGCCACGCCTACTGCCAGAGGGCTGCCCTGGCCGATGGCGGGCTGGTTCTGCAGCTGGGTGACACTCTGTTCCAGAGCTTCCATACGGTCCGTCATACGGGAGCCGATGAATGCCGCGCCGCCCAGGCCGCCCAGCAGGGCGCACACCAGGCAGAGACAAAGGGTCCTGGCAAAGGCCCCGGCCCTGCGTCCGCTCTCTCTGGCGGGCTTGGGTTCTTTCGGTTCCCTGGCCGGTTTCTCATGGGGCGAATAGTACCTGGGGGGGACAGTGCTGTCTTCTTCCCGGACATAGTGGGCGTCAGAATAGATCTTCTGGGTATAACCGTTTTTGTAATGGTATTCCCCATTCACCCTGTCAGTCTGGGCCCCGCCCGTTTTATAGGACTCGTCAGAATTTATAACATCATTGTCTCCGGGCACGAACATCCACATGACCTCTTTGTTTGATAACTCCTGTTGACGTGTCTTACTATAACCCGTATTTATGACCTTGTAATGAACAAACCGGCAAGAATTTTTAAACATAAAATGAAGAATATTTTCCCGCAATGCAGACTTCCATACATTTCGCTTATTTCCCGGCAGGATGTGACAGGCTTTTCCGCCGCCCTTGCGTATACTTGAGGCACAACCAAGGGAGGTGCAACGATGAATATTAAACAGCTGTTGGCCCTGCTGGCGGCGCTGCTGCTGATCTATTCCCTGCCGGTGCAGGCCATGGCCGGGGACGCCGGCACCCAGGATGCCGGGGCGGAGAGCGCCGGTATGGACGAGGATGCCGGGACGGAGCCGGATGAAGCGACAGGCAGTATCTTTGACCTGCTCAGCGGCAGCACGGTGACGCTGGAGCTGGACATGGCCGCCTATTATCTGGAAGAAATGGGCAGGGCTGCCGTGGCCGGCGACACCCAGGCCGGCCGGGAGGCAGAGCAATACCGCAACGAGATCATCGACCAGAACGGCAGCGGTGAGGTCAAGATCAGCTTTGACGACCTGTATCTGCTGGCAAAGCTGATCTGCGCGGAGGCGGGCAGCGACTGGCTCAGCGATGACTTCCGCCTTTGCGTGGGGGAGGTGGTGCTGAACCGGGTGGACTCCCCGGAATTTCCCGATAGTATCTCTGACGTGGTATATCAAAAAGGGCAATACGCCAGCGCGGGCACGGCGGCCTTTGCCAGCCTGGTGCCCAGCCAGGCCTGTGTGGATGTGGCGCTGCGGCTGATGCAGGGCGAACGGAAAATGGCCCCCAGCGTGGTGTTCCAGTCCGACCACGAGCAGGGGGAGATCTTCTCCATGTATACGGACCGCCGCCTGGGCACCACCTTCTTCTGCGTCAGCCCCAATCAGGAGCTGTACCCCATCCCGGAGGGCTGAAGGATAAAACAAAACAGTCAGGCGTTTTGCTGCTTGCAAGACGCCTGACTGTTTTCTTGTTCAAATCAATAGATGTCGTCCACCACTCTGGTGGGGGGCGTCTCCAGGATCTCCGGGTGCTGGAAGAGGTAACGGTAGGCCTGGAGGAACTGGGCGTAATAGTGGCCGTCCACGGTGCGCTCATCCATAACCATCTTGCAGTCCACATACTTCCGGTCCACCATGTTGCCGTGCCGGTCCAGCTCATAGGCGTGCCGCTTGGCGCCGAAAGCGATGAACACAGGCAGGGTGCCGAAGTTATAGATGTGGTGATAGATGGGCCCGATGCGGAGAGAGCCAAGGTCCGTGATGATCATGGAACCGTGGAAGGGGCTGGCATCCGTCAGCGCTTCCGGCAGCCAGCCGAAATAGTCCAGCATCCGCAGCACGGCAATGGCAAAGCGCAGCAGGAAGCGGGGCAGGCGGCACAGCGCCTCAGCCACTTCCTCGGTATTGTTATTGCCGTCGGACGCCTTAATCTCCTCAATCTTCTCGTTCATCTTCCGATAGACGTCAAAGATGGTGTCCGTGGGTTCAAAATAGACCTTGATGGTGGTCTCGCTGGCATCCAGTGTCAAGCTGCGCTTAACCGTCATGACAACGGAGATCTGATCGGCGGCGTAGATACGGCGGCCGGCCACGAAGCGGTTGACGCCGGGCAGCATGGACACGCAGCGGACATAGGCCGCGATCAGGAAATGGAGGATGCCGATGCCTTTATAGCCATCTACCCGCAGGCGGCGGAGAGTCCGATCCACAGCGGAGACCTCAAAGCTCTCCTCATACTGGTTGCAGCCGTCATTGCGGGTGGGCATGATGTAGGGCATGAACTTGTTGAAAGCCGGCAGAGAGCGGACAAGCCGACCGTCCTTTCTGTCGCCAAAGCGGCGCTTATATGTACTCATAGTGTTTCCCGCCTTTGATTATTTGAAATATTTTAAGCATCCGGTTTGCATCGACATTATACAGGTTATCGCCGCGGATTACAAGTAAAATATAGAATATTTGTTAATTTTCCCGCAGAAATTAAGAATTGTTTCCCCATAAATCTAGACATTTTCTGTCTCTCCGTACGAAAACAGGCCGGCAGGAACAGGCTTAAATGAAGTAACTGCCGCCGCTGCCGAAGAACCAGAGGAAGTAAAGCCCCACCATCAGGTGCCCCAACAGAAGGCCCAGGCCCGCCAGGCACTTGAAAACATCCAGGGGCTTTTTCAGCTTCACCTCCTGCAGCATGCGGATCAGCAGGCCGATAGACAGGGCAAACAGCGATGGGTACAGGGCCAGGCCGCCCCAGACAAAGTTGCCGTGATTGGCCCGGTAGCCGGTCTCCACCAGGACGGTGGCCTCCAGCAGGGCAACCGCCTCCACCGCCAGGAAGAGGCCGATCCGGCGGCGCTCCTTCTCCCGCCAGCCCTGGAGCGCCAGGGTGTACACCGGCAGCAGCAATGAGCGCAGGTACATCACCAGCACCGCCGCCAGCTCCGCCCCCCAAAGGAGGCGCAGCGCCATGCCGGAGGAGGTGTCCACAAAGTTCTCGTCCAGCTCCTGCAGCATCTCCGTGGCCGACTGGCCAAAGCTGTTGTTGAACAGCACCAGATACTGCCAGATGCAGAGGAAGCCGGCCGGCAGCACGGCGCAGCCCAGCAGGAACTCATTCTTAAAATACTTGCCCTTGTATCGGATCAAGTCCCACAGCAGCAGCGCCGCCAGCACCGGGAGAAAGGCGAAGGCAAAATTGGGCTTGAAGGCCGTCACCACCGTAAAGCTGACCGCAAAGCCCCACCAGTCCTTCCGGGGGATGGCGCCGTGCCGGGCCGACCAGCAGCGGAAGAAGCACACAAAGCTGACCGGGATCAGGGTCCGGCTGAAGAGCACAGTCATATTATGATACAGATTGCCGTTATAGGCGTTCAGGTAGACGCCCATCTGATAGCCGGGAATGAGCCAGGGGCCGCAGAGGGCCGCCAGCTCCGCCGCCAGGAGGGCCTCCAACCGGCTGAGCCGGGGCAGCAGGAAGCGGACCAGCATGGCCACAGTGAACAGCCCCAGCAGGTTATTGACCGTCAGGCTCAGGGCCAGGGCACGCTGGGCAAAGGTCTCGCCTCCCAGGTAGAACAGCTGGATCAGCAGGCTGCTGAGGCCATAGTCGTTATGGCCCAGGGCCAGCTCAATATGCAGGGGCACATCGGAAAAGATCGCCCCGGTGCAGACGCCCAGGAACACCTTCCACCATTTATAGCAGAGAAACGCCGCCAGCACCAGGCAGAACGCGGCCAGGGGCAGACTGATCCTCTTTTCTTTTTTGAGCCTGTTCATAGGCGTCTCCTTACTGTTTTATATCCCGAAGCCAAAGAAGCAATAGCTGCCGCCTGCGCCGAAATAGAAGATGTGGAAAATCCCCACAGCCAGGTGCCCTGCCAGCAGGGTCAGGCCAATGATGCACCGGGCCCGGTCTTCCCGCTTTTCCCAGTCCGCATCCTGTAACATTCGCAGCAGCAGGCCGATGGCGACGGCGAACACCGTGGGGTACATGGCCAGACTGCCCCAGTCAAAGTTGCCATGGCTGGCCCGAAAGCCGGTCTCCACCAGCAGGTTGGCCTCCAGAAGAGCAACCGCTTCAATCGCTATGATGATCCGGATTCTGCTCCGGCTCTCTTCCTTTTTTGTCTGGAGGGCAAGCGTGTAGAGCGGCAGCAGCAGCGAGCGCAGGTACATCACCAGCAGGAACACCAAGTCCGCGCCCCATACAAAGTGCAGTGCGATGCCCGCCTCCTCGTCTTTCACCAGTTCCCCGGTTTCTGTGGGTATAAGGGCAGAGGTCACACCCAAATCATCGGTAAACAGCATCAGATACTGCCAGATGCACATAATCCCTGTGGGCAGCACGGCACAGCCAATTAGAAAGTCGTTCTTAAAATTCTTCCCTCTGCTGCGGATCACATCCCAGACCAACATCACCGCCACCGCAGGGAGGAAAGCGAAGGCAAAGCTGGGCTTAAAGCCGGTGTTGATCAGCAGGCTGGCGGCAAGGCCCAGCCAGTCCCACAGCTTCAGTCTTTCGCCGCGGTTTTCCCAGCAGCGCAGGAAAAACACCAAGCTGGCAGGGATAAGGGTACGGCCGAAAAGCAGGGTGAGGTTATGATAGCAGTTGCCGTTATAGGCATCGAGATACAGGCCCATCTGGTAGCCTGGGATGAGCCAGGGCCCCACCAGTGCGGACAGCTCCGCAGCCAGAAAACAGCTCCAGCGATCCAGCTTGGGGAAAAGATAGCGCAGCAGAATCGCCAGCAGGAACAGGCTTAAAAGGTTGTTGACCGTCATGCATGTGGCCAGCAGCACCTGGCCGATAGGCCGGCCCCAGCGGAACAGGACACGAATCATCGGGACCCAAAGGCCATAATCCCCCTGCCCTGCCCACATGATATGGTCCGGAATATCCGTATACAGCTTGCCCCGGCACCCGTCCAGAAAGACCAGCTGCCACTTCCAGCACAGGAAGATGGCTATGGTAAAGCAGGCAAAGACAAGGATCTTTTTCTTCCCTGCTTCGTCAAGCCGATCTGTGCCCCTCATGGTTCATCCTCTCCTTTTATCCTATATAAGGTCTTTTTATTGTATCACACTCTGGGCAAAAGAACAAGCGCCGGGCTTAGGGCATGCAAGGTAGGGATGCGGCAGCCTGAAAAAGGATCTTTTCCCGTCATGCATCGTTGAAAATGCTCTAAATACATATCCAGTATTTCTGCGCTTTTCGCCTCGCCTGACAGAAAAATCTCTCTTTTTCAGGTGCACAGCAGTTTTGAGCGAGAACTTTTTCGTTCAGGTAAAATGAAAAATTGCGGGAATACTTGTGTGTATTTCCGCAATTTTTCG
>SFVI01000016.1 GCA_004560305.1 bacterium
CCCAAGTATATGAACAGCCCGGAAACCCTTGTATTCAACAAAAGCCGGAACCTTTTCGCCCTGAATCTGGCTAAAAAATCAAAATGCGGATATATAATCCTATCAGAGGGCAATATAGACGTAGCCAGTCTGCATCAGGCCGGCTTCGACTCGGCGGTGGCCTCCCTGGGCACCTCCCTGACGCCGGAGCAGGCAAGGCTCATCTCCCGCTACACCGACCAGGTGATCATCGCCTATGACAATGACGGCGCCGGCATCAAGGCCGCCCAGCGGGCCATCGGCATCCTGGAAAAGCTGGACCTGAAGGTGAAGGTGCTGCGGCTGGAGGGGGCCAAGGACCCGGACGAGTTCATCAAGCGCAAGGGGCCGGAAGCCTTCCGCAAGCTGCTGGAGGGTTCGGAAAATCAGGTGGACTACCGGCTGCGGGAGGTCACCGCCAAGTATGACCTGAGCGTGGACGAGCAGAAGGTGGACTTTTTGAAGGAGGCCACGGAGCTGGTGGCCCGGCTGCCGGGCACGGTGGAGCGGCAGGTCTACGCCATGCGGGTGGCCGCCATGGCCGCCGTGCCGGAGAACGTGGTGGCCGCCGAGGTGGAGCGCCGCCGCAAGCGGCTGCTGTCCTCCGCCCGGAAGGCCGAGGACCGGCAGCAGGCCCGGATCGACAGGGCGCCGCCCAGCGGCGGCAAGGCCCTGCACTACGCCGACCCGGCCTCTGCCGCGGCGGAGGAGGGGATCATCCGGCTGCTGTATCTGGAGCCGGGCCTGATCCGGGAGCCGGGGCTGCCGCCGCCGGAGGATTTTTCTTCGCCGGAGCTGGGGCATATCTATGCCGCCATGCTGGAAAAGCTGCGCCGGGGCGAGGCCGTCAGCACCGCCACCCTGGGCGAAGCCCTCAGCGGCGAGGAGATGAGTCTGTTGGTTTCTCTTCTGCAGAAGCCGGAGCTGCTGAGCCGCAGCGGGCAAAGCCTGCGGGACTACATAGGCAAGATCCGGGAGCGCCGGGACGAGGCCGGGCAGGCCGATGATCTGCGGGCGCTGGCCAACCGATACAGAGAGAAAAAAGGATATGAGGGATGAAACCATGGCAGACGAGCGTGTTTACACCGAAAGGGAGCTGAAGGAAATGGCTGACCGGCTTTTGGAGGCAGACCGGCCGGAGCAGGCCGAAAAGCCCGGGGGCAAGCGCAAAAGCGGCAAGAAGAAGGAGACCGAGGAATCGCCCCCCAAGACCCCAGAGGAGCAGCTCAGCGAGCTGCTGGAAAAGGGCAGGAAGGCGGGAAAGCTCACTGCCAAGGATTTGGAATGCCTGGGAGAGATGAACCTGGACAGCGAGGTCTTGGACAAATTCTACGAAACGCTGGAGGCCAACGGCGTGGATATCGACCTTGCCGCGGCCGACCTGCTGCCGCCTATTGACGATGTGCTGCCGGAGGTTGAGGAACTGGCCGCCATTGAGGAGGTCACGGAGGAGGAGATCAACGACACCGACGCCCTGGCGGACAGCTTTTCCACCGATGACCCGGTGCGGATGTACCTGAAGGAGATCGGCAAGGTGCCGCTGCTGAGCCCGGAGGAGGAGCTCGAGCTGGCCACCCGTATGTCCCAGGGGGACGAGGAGGCCAGGCACCGCATGACCGAGGCGAACCTGCGCCTGGTGGTGTCCATCGCCAAGCGCTATGTGGGCCGGGGGATGCTGTTTTTGGACCTGATCCAGGAGGGCAACCTGGGGCTCATTAAGGCAGTGGAAAAGTTCGACCACACCAAGGGTTACAAATTCTCCACCTATGCCACCTGGTGGATCCGCCAGGCCATCACCCGGGCCATTGCCGACCAGGCACGTACCATCCGCATCCCGGTGCACATGGTGGAGACCATCAACAAGACCATCCGGGTCTCCCGCCAGCTCCTGCAGGAGCTGGGCCATGACCCCTCTGCCGAGGAGATCGCCAGGGAGTTGGATATGCCGGTGGAAAAGGTGCGGGATATTCTGAAGATTTCCCAGGAGCCGGTGTCGCTGGAGACGCCCATCGGCGAGGAGGAGGATTCCCATCTGGGAGATTTCATCCCCGACGAGGACGCTTCCGAGCCTTCCGAGGCCGCCAGCTTCTCCCTGCTGCGGGAGCAGCTGGAGGAGGTGCTGGACACGCTGGCCCCCCGGGAAAAGAAGGTGCTGGAGCTGCGCTTCGGCATCGTGGACGGCCGCACCCGCACCCTGGAGGAAGTGGGCAAGGAATTCAACGTCACCCGGGAGCGCATCCGCCAGATCGAGGCCAAGGCCCTGCGAAAGCTGCGCCATCCCAGCCGTTCCAAGAAGCTGCGGGATTTCCTCAACTGAACCTGCGGGGCGCCGGCCCCTATAATCAATTACGCCTAATTTAAGATAAGGATATGGGAGATAGGACAATGGCAGAAGAACATATTTACACTGAAAAAGAGCTGAAGGAGATGGCGGACGCACTTCTGAAGGAGGACGACGCCCGGAACGAAGAGGCCAAACCCAAGCGCAAGACCGGCAAGAAAAAAGAGGCCGAGGCGCCCGCCCCCAAGACCCCGGAGGAGCGGCTCAACGAGCTGCTGGAAAAGGGCAAGAAGGCAGGCAAGCTCACCGCCAAGGAGCTGGAGTGCCTGGAAGATTTGAATCTGGACAGCGAGGTGCAGGACAAGTTCTATGAAACGCTGGAAGCCAACGGCGTGGACATTGACATCGCCAGTGCCGACCTGCTGCCCCCAATCGACGATGTGCTGCCGGAGGCGGAGGACCTGGCCGAGATCGAGGAGGTCACCGAGAAGGAGCTGAACGAGACCGAGGCCCTGGCTGACGATTTCTTCACCGACGACCCGGTGCGGATGTATCTGAAGGAGATCGGCAAGGTGCCGCTGCTGACCCCGGAGGAGGAGATGGAGCTGGCAGTGCGGGTCTCCGCCGGGGACGAGGAGGCCAAGCGCCGCATGACCGAGGCCAACCTGCGTCTGGTGGTATCCATCGCCCGGCGCTATGTGGGCCGGGGCATGGTGCTGCTGGACCTGATCCAGGAGGGCAACCTGGGCCTCATTAAGGCGGTGGAGAAATTCGACTACACCAAGGGCTACAAGTTCTCCACCTATGCCACCTGGTGGATCCGCCAGGCCATCACCCGCTCCATTGCCGACCAGGGCCGCACCATCCGCATCCCCGTACATATGGTGGAGACCATCAACAAGACCATCCGGGTCTCCCGCCAGCTCCTGCAGGAGCTGGGCCACGACCCCTCCGCCGAGGAGATCGCCAAGGAGATGGGGATGCCGGCGGAAAAGGTGCGGGATATCCTGCGCATCGCCCAGGAGCCGGTGTCTATGGAGACGCCCATCGGTGAGGAGGAGGATTCCCACCTGGGGGACTTCATCCCCGACGAGGACGCCTCCGAGCCCTCTGAGGTGGCCAGCTTCTCCCTGCTGCGGGAGCAGCTGGAGGAGGTGCTGGACACCCTCACCCCCAGAGAGAAGAAGGTGCTGGAGCTGCGCTTCGGCATGGCCGACGGTCACAGCCGCACCCTGGAGGAAGTGGGCAAGGAATTCAACGTCACCCGGGAACGCATCCGCCAGATCGAGGCCAAGGCCCTGCGGAAGCTGCGCCATCCCAGCCGCTCCAAGAAGCTGCGGGATTTCCTGAACTGAACCCCCTGACCCCCTTGCCAAGGAAAGAAGATCCATCCATGAAATACGACTTTACCACCATTCTCGACCGCCGGGGAAAAGACTCCCTGGCCGCCGACAAGATCCCCTTTGAGGGCCTTTCTGTAGACCCGGCCTTTTCCACCATCCCCATGTGGATCGCGGATATGAGCTTTGTCGCCGCGCCGCCGGTGATGGAGGCCTTATACAAGCGGCTGGAAATGCCCAACTTCGGCTATTTCCCCCTGCCGAAGGCCTATTTTGACCGCATCATCCGCTGGCAGAGAACGCGCAACGGCGTGGAGGGCCTGCTGCCGGAGCATATCGGCTATGAAAACGGTGTGCTGGGCGGGGTCAGCGCCGCGCTGCAGGCCTTCACCGCGCCGGGGGAGAAGATTCTTGTCCACTCCCCCACCTATGTGGGCTTTACCCACACCTTTGAGGACACCGGCCGGGTGGCGGTGCACTCCCCATTGAAACGGGACGAGGCAGGCGTCTGGCGCATGGACTATGAGGACATGGACCGGAAGCTGAAGGAGCACGGTATCCACCTGGCCATCTTCTGCTCCCCCCACAACCCCTGCGGCAGAGTGTGGGAGCGGTGGGAGATTGAGAAGGCCATGGAGGTCTATGCCGCCAATGACTGCCTGGTGATCTCCGACGAGATCTGGTCCGACATCATTATGCCCGGTCACAGGCACATCCCCACCCAGAGCGTCTCTGCCGACGCCAGAGAGCGCACCATCGCCTTCTACGCCCCCAGCAAGACCTTCTCCCTGGCAGGGCTGGTGGGCTCCTACCACATCATTTACAACAAGTATCTCCGGGACCGGGTAGTGACCCAAAGCCGGCTGAGCCATTATAACGACTGCAACGTGCTCTCTGTCCACGCCCTCATCGGCGCGTTCAGTCCCGAAGGGGCGGAATGGACGGACGAGATGATCGCCGTGGTGGACGATAATCTGGGCTACGCCTGCGATTTCATAAACGCCCACTTCCCCGGCGTGAAGGTGATGCGGCCCCAGGGCACCTATATGCTGTTTCTGGACTGCGGGGACTGGTGCCGGCAGCACGGCGTCAGCATCCGGGAGCTGCAGGCTCGCGGCGTCCGCTGCGGGGTCATCTGGCAAAACGGCGAGGCCTTCTTCCATCCCGACTCCATCCGCATGAACTTTGCCCTGCCCCACAGTCTGGCGGTGGAAGCCATGGACAGGCTGAAAAAATATGTATTTATCTGATAGGAAATTACAAAAACGAAGGCATCCGAAAACGGGAGCCTTCGTTTTTGTGATTTATGCGGAAATGTTCTTTTTGATCTGGTTGATGGCGTTTTTCTCCAGGCGGGAGACCTGGGCCTGGGAAATGCCCACCTCCTTGGCCACCTCCATCTGGGTGCGGCCGTCGTAAAAACGCAGGGCCAGAATATGCTTTTCCCGCTGGCTCAGGCGTTTGATGGCCTCCTCCAGGGCGATCTGCTCCAGCCACTGCTCGTCGGTATTTTTGGTGTCGCCGATCTGGTCCATGACGCAGGCGCTCTCCCCGGCGTCGCTGTACACCGGGTCGTAGAGGGAGACCGGGTCGCAGATAGCCTCCATGGCAAAGACCACGTCCTGCCGGGGCAGGCCCAGGTCCCTGGCGATGGCCTCCACATCCGGTTCCCGACCGGTCCGGGCGATGAGCCGCTCCTTGGACTGAAGCACCTTGTAGGCCGTGTCCCGCATGGAGCGGGAGACCCGGATGGCGCTGTGGTCCCGCAGAAAGCGCCGCAGCTCCCCGGCGATCATTGGCACGCCGTAGGTGGAAAACTGTACCTTCTGATTCAGGTCAAAGCAGTCCACCGCTTTGATCAGGCCGATGACCCCCACCTGGAACAGATCGTCCATGCTCTCGCCCCGGCCTGCAAACTTCTGGATCACCGACAGCACCAGCCGGAGGTTGCCGGAGATCAGCTCCTCCCGGGCCGCCATGTCGCCCTGCTGCGCCCGCTCTATCAGGGCTCTGGTCTCCGCCGCCTTCAAAACCGGCAGCTTGGCGGTGTTCACACCGCAGATCTCAACTTTCCCCTGCATCGCTTTCTCCTGTCGTTTCACTTGTGCTTCCCCGCGGGAATGTCCCTATTATTTCCCGGGCCGGGAAATTTGATACCGGGGAAAAACTTCCAGCGCCGGCGGGAACAGGCCGGAAAAGCGCAAAAGCCTTGAAAAGCCAGAAAAAAGCCCTTGACAAAGGGGCAAAGTTGTTGTATTCTAATCCAGCGCTCCGAAGACAGCAGGTGGCTTTTGGCCGTAAATCCTGCCGAGGACATCAACATCATCTTGATTGTTTTTGTGTCCTTGCGTCTTTATGATGCAGGGGCTTTCTTTATGAGCGTGTAATCATTCGTGTGGAGGTGAAAACACACATGCCTAACGCAAAGGTTCTTAGCGAGAAACAGGCGATCGTGGAGGCTCTGGCCGAGCGCATCAAGAACGCCAGCGCAGGCGTCCTGGTTGACTACAAGGGCATCACCGTGGCCGAGGACACCGCACTGCGTACCGAGCTGCGCAAGGACGAGGTCAACTACACTGTCGTCAAGAACACCCTGACCAGAAAGGCTCTGGACAAGCTGGGGATGACCGAACTGGATGAGGTCCTCAACGGCACCACCTCTCTGGCAACCGCCGAGAATGATCCCATCGCTCCTTTCCGCATTCTCAACGACTACAGCAAGAAGCTGGGTGACCGCTTCAACATCAAGGCCGCCTTCATGGACGGCAAGGTGCTGAGCGCATCCGAGATCGCCGAGATGGCAGAGCTGCCCTCCAAGGACGCTCTGTACGCAAAGGTCCTGGGTACCATGATCGCACCCATCACCGGTCTGGCCGTATGTCTGGGTCAGATCCTGGAGCAGAAGGGCGGCTCCCTGGAGGCCCCCGCTGCAGAAGCTGCTGAATAAGCAGGCAACAACATTGATTTGGAGGAAAAAACAATGAGTGAAAAAATCGCCGCTATGATCGAAGAGATCAAGGCTCTTTCCGTTCTTGAGCTCAGCGAGCTCGTCCACGCTCTGGAGGAAACCTTCGGTGTTTCCGCCGCTGCTGTCGCTGCCGGCCCCGCCGTCGCTGCCGGCCCCGTTGTCGAGGAGAAGACCGAGTTTGACGTTGTCATGACCGAGTTCGGCGCTGAGAAGATCAAGGTCATCAAGGAAGTCCGCGGCATCACCGGTCTGGGTCTGGCTGAGGCCAAGGCTCTGGTCGAGGGTGTGCCTGCCAAGATCAAGGAAGGCGTTTCCAAGGAAGACGCTGAGGCTCTCAAGGCTCAGCTGGAGGCTGTTGGCGCCAAGGTCGAGATCAAGTAATTTATTTCGATGCCAAACAAAAATCCCCGCACGAAAAATCGTGCGGGGATTTTTTATAGTCCGTAAACTTGCACAATAATCATTCGCTTTTCTTGGTAAAAATGTCTCGTTTGTCCCGGTCTTAAACCTTGACACAGGCTCGATTTTTATGATATGTTACTTCTTGTAAAACAAAGAGGTATTTTGGCTCTGACGGTATGAAAGTAAACGATGATCAAACCGGCAAGAGTGGATCTTGAGAAAATTTGTGTTCTGATGAAGGCACTTTTTTGCAGGAATACTTTGTGTATTGCAAGAAAAAGGGGCGAGATCAGAGCGCAAATTTTCCGGGAGCCACCGCAGGCGATTTGTTCAGCGTTTACAAGAGTGGAGCACCACATGGACCATCTTACCTGGAAATTGCCGACCGTCTGGGCGTACTCGATACCTTGCGAGGGTGTTGGAGTGCGCCCTTTTTGTTTTACCAATCTATTCTTTCTGGAGGTCAAGCCATGAAAAAAGTTGGTCTGATCATGGGCAGCACCAGCGACCTGCCCACCGTTCAGAAAGCCGCCGACATTCTGGAGGAGTTCGGCGTGCCCTACGAGATGCACATCTATTCCGCCCACCGCACCCCTGTGGAAGCCCGGGAGTTCTGCACTTCCGCCCGCGCTAAAGGCTTCGGCGTGATCATCGCCGCCGCCGGCATGGCCGCCCATCTGGCAGGGGCCATGGCCGCCGGCACCACCCTGCCGGTGATCGGCATCCCCATCAGCTCCGCCCATTTGGATGGGCTGGATGCCCTTTTGTCCACGGTGCAGATGCCCTCCGGCATCCCCGTTGCCACGGTGGCCATCGACGGGGCCAAGAACGCCGCCATCCTGGCCGTGGAAATCCTGGCCCTGGGCGACGAGGCTCTCACCGAAAAGCTGGAGGCCTTCCGGGCCAAAGGCACCGAGGAAGCTCTGGCTAAGGACCGGGCGCTGAACACCAAATAAACGCCAATCATCACGCTGAAAAACTGACAGGAGAGTTTTGAAAATGGAACTGGTATATACGGGAAAGACCAAGAATGTTTACGCCCTGGAAAACGGCAACTACCTGCTGAAGTTCAAAGACGACTGCACCGGCAAGGACGGCAAGTTCGACCCCGGTGAGAATTCCGTAGGCCTCACCATCGAGGGTGTGGGCCGGGTCAACCTGCAGATGTCCGTCTACTTCTTTGAGAAGCTGAGAGAGGCCGGCATCAAGACCCACTATGTCTCCGCCGATCTGGACGCATGCACCATGGAGGTGCTGCCCGCCCGGGTCTTCGGCCATGGGCTGGAGGTTATCTGCCGCCGCAAGGCCGTGGGCAGCTTCATCCGCCGCTACGGTGATTACATCCAGGCCGGCGCCGACCTGCCCTGCTATGTGGAGACCACCTTCAAGGACGACGCCAAGGGCGATCCCCTGGTGACCAAGGACGCCCTGGTGGCTCTCGGCGTGATGACCGACGGGCAGTATGACTCCCTCAAGGAGCAGACCCAGCGCATCACCATGATCGTTCAGGACGAGATGGCCAAGCGGGGCATGGAGCTGTATGACATCAAGTTCGAGTTCGGTTATGTGGGCAACGAGGTTATTCTCATCGACGAGATTGCCTCCGGCAATATGCGGGTCTACAAGGATGGGGAGTATGTGGAACCTATGACGCTCTCCCGGCTGTTCTTCGCTTAATGGGCGGCTTTTTCGGCGCCGTATCCCGGCGCGACGCGGTATTGGACGTTTTCTTCGGTACGGACTATCACTCCCACCTGGGCACCCGCCGGGCCGGTATGGTCATGTATGACAGTAAAGACGGTTTCCAGCGTCAGATTCACAATATAGAGAATTCCCCCTTCCGCTCCAAGTTTGAAAACGACCTGGCGGATTTCCACGGTCAGAGCGGCATCGGCTGCATCAGCGACATGGACCCCCAGCCCCTGCTGGTGCGCTCCCACCTGGGGCTTTACGCCATCACCATGGTAGGCATCATCAGCAACGCCGACAAGTTGATCGAGACCTATTTCTCCCAGCGGGGCCATCAGTTCATGGCCATGAGCAGCGGCGCCGTCAACGCCACCGAGCTGGTGGCCGGGCTGATCAACCAGAAGGACTCCCTGGTGGAGGGCATCCGCCACGCCCAAGACGTGATCGAAGGCTCCGCCACCATCCTGATCCTCACCGGGGATGGCATCATCGCCGCCCGGGACAGGCTGGGCCGCCTGCCGGTACTGGTGGGCAGGAATGAGGACGGCTGCTGCGTCTCCTTTGAGTCCTTCGCCTATCACAAGCTGGGCTATGCCGACGAGCACGAGCTGGGCCCCCGGGAGATCGTCCGTATCACCGCCGACGGCTGGGAAACCCTGTCTCCCCCGGGGGAGGAGATGCGCATCTGCGCCTTCCTCTGGACCTACTACGGCTACCCCAACTCCAATTACGAGGGCAAGAACGTGGAGCTGATGCGCTACCGCAACGGCGAGCTGATCGCCAGGGCGGAGGCGGAGCGGGGCACCATGCCGGACGTGGACTATGTGGCCGGGGTGCCGGATTCCGGCCTGCCCCACGCCATCGGCTACGCCAACTACAGCCATAAGCCCTTTGCCCGGCCCTTCGTCAAGTATACTCCCACCTGGCCTCGGTCCTTCATGCCGGCCAACCAGCAGGTGCGCAACCAGGTGGCCAAGATGAAGCAGATTCCGGTGCCGGAGCTGATTCAGGGCAAGAAGCTGCTGTTCGTGGACGACTCCATCGTCCGGGGCACCCAGCTGCAGGAGACCATCGATTTCCTCTATGAGTCTGGGGCCAAGGAAGTGCACATGCGCTCGGCCTGCCCGCCCATCATGTACGGCTGCAAGTTCCTGAACTTCTCCCGCAGCAACTCGGACATGGAGCTGATCGCCCGCCGCACCGTCCAGGAGCTGGAGGGTGACGAGGGCCAGAAGCATCTGGACGAATACGCCGACGCCAGCACCGAAAGGGGTCAGTGCCTGCTGCACAGCATCTGCGACAGGCTGGGCTTCAGCTCTCTGGGCTATCAGTCCCTGGACAATCTGCTGGAGGCCATCGGCATCGACCGCAGCAAGGTCTGCACCTATTGCTGGAACGGCAAGGAATAACATTTGAAGTATAAGGAGAGGCAACATGAGCAACAGTCATTCCGAATCTTACGCTGCCGCCGGGGTGGACATCACCGCCGGTTACCGGGCAGTTGAACTGATGAAAAGCCACATCGCCCGCACCATGACCGCAGGGGTCTGCTCCGACGTGGGGGGCTTCGGCGGCCTGTTCGAGCTGGACGTCACCGGCATGGAAAAGCCGGTGCTGGTCAGCGGCACCGACGGCGTGGGCACCAAGCTGAAGCTGGCCTTCCTCATGGATAAGCATGACACCGTGGGCATCGACTGTGTTGCCATGTGTGTCAACGACATTATCTGCTGCGGCGCAAAGCCCCTGTTCTTCCTGGACTATATCGCCTGCGGCAAGAACGTGCCGGAGCGCATCGCCCAGATCGTCGCCGGCGTGGCGGAGGGCTGCGTCCAGAGCGGGGCCGCCCTCATCGGCGGCGAGACCGCCGAAATGCCCGGCTTCTACCCGGCGGACGAGTACGACCTGGCGGGCTTTTCCGTGGGCGTGGTGGACAAGAAGGCCATCATCGACAGCAGCAGCATGGCAAAGGGCGACGTGGTTATCGCCCTGCCCTCCAGCGGCGTGCACTCCAACGGCTTTTCCCTGGTGCGCAAGGTCTTTGACGTGGAGAACAAGGACATCAAGACCCCGTTGGAAAGCCTGGGCGGCAAGAGCATCGGCGAGACCCTGCTGACCCCCACCAAAATCTACGTCAAGCCCATGTTGGAGCTGTTCCAGGCCGTGACGGTCAAGGGCGTGTCCCACATCACCGGCGGCGGCTTCTACGAGAACATCCCCCGCAGCATCCCCGACGGCCTGGGCGCTGTCATCGACCGCGCCGCCGTGCGCATTCTGCCCATCTTCGAGCTGATCCAGAAGACCGGCAGCATCCCTGAGCGGGATATGTTCAACACCTTCAACATGGGCGTGGGCATGAGCGTGGTGGTCGCTGAGCAGGAGGCGGACAAGGCCCTTGCCATTCTCCGCGCCAACGGTCAGGAGGCCTACGCCATCGGCCATGTGGCTGAGAGCCAGGACAAGGTGCGCATATGCTGAAGGCCAGAATCGCGGTTTTCGTCTCCGGCGGCGGCACCAATCTCCAGGCCCTGATCGACGCGGAGAAAAACGGTCTGCTTCCCAGCGGGCACATTTGCCTGGTGGTTTCCAACAAGGCGGAGGCCTACGCCCTGGAGCGGGCCAGGCAGGCGGGCATCCCCGCCGTGACCCTGCTGCGGAAGGACTGCGGCGGGCAGGAGGGCTTTGAGGCCGCTCTGCTTCAGCTTCTGGAGCGGGAGAAGATCGACCTGATCATTCTGGCCGGCTTCATGAGCATCCTCAGCGAGAATTTTACCTGCCGCTTTCCAGAACGGATTCTCAACGTGCACCCGTCCCTGATTCCCTCCTTCTGCGGCAAGGGCTTCTACGGCCTGCACGTGCATGAGGCGGCCCTGGCCTATGGGGTAAAGGTCACCGGGGCCACGGTACATTTTGTCAACGAAATTCCCGACGGCGGCCGGATTCTTCTCCAGCAGGCCGTCAGCGTTCTGCCCGGGGACAGCCCGGAAACCCTGCAAAGGCGGGTGATGGAGCAGGCGGAATGGAAGCTCCTGCCCCAGGCGGCGGAAATGGTTGCCGCAGAAATTATAAAAGGGAGAGCCGAATAAACATGGATATTTACAAGATCAACGACATGGGTCAGCTCATCCAGGGCAACCCTTATGTGGGCCGGGGCATCGTCCTGGGCCGCTCTGCCGATGGCAGCAAGGCCGTCAGCTCCTATTTCATCATGGGCCGCAGCCAGAACAGCCGCAACCGGGTATTCACCCTGCGAGACGGGGCCCTGTTTACCGAACCCTTTGACGCCTCCAAGGTGGAGGATCCCAGCCTGATCATCTACGCCGCCCTGCGGATGCTGGACAACAAGCTGATCGTCACCAACGGCGACCAGACCGACACCATTTATGACGGGCTGCAGGCCGGGATGACGTTCTCCCAGGCTCTCTCCCAGCGGCAGTTTGAGCCGGACGCCCCCAACCTGACCCCCCGCATCAGCGGCATGATCACCTTCGGCCAGGGCGACTTCAGCTATCAGATGAGCATCCTCAAGAGCGCTGACCGGTCAGGCTCCGCCTGCTGCCGCTACACCTTTGACTACCCCGCTCTGCCGGGCCTGGGGCATTTCATCCACACCTATGTCACTGACGGCAATCCCATCCCCACCTTCCAGGGCGAGCCGGAGCGGGTGGCCATCCCGGACAGCATCGATGTGTTCACCGACACGGTGTGGAACAATCTGGACGAGAACAATAAGATTTCCCTCTATGTAAGATATACCGACCTTGCCACCGGCGCAATTGCCGAGCGGCTGATCAACAAGAATAAGTGAGGCGCGATTATGACGGAAATGGAACTGAAATACGGCTGCAACCCCAACCAGAAGCCTTCCCGCATCTTCATGAGAGAGGGGGAACTGCCCATCACCGTGTTAAACGGCAAGCCCGGTTACATCAATCTGCTGGACGCTTTCAACTCCTGGCAGCTGGTGCGGGAACTGAAGCAGGCCACCGGCCTGCCCGCCGCAGCCTCCTTCAAGCATGTTTCCCCTGCCGGCGCCGCTGTGGGCCTGCCCCTCAGCGACATCGACCGGAAGATCTATTTTGTGGAGCAGGAGGGGGAGCTGTCCCCCATCGCCTGCGCCTACATCCGTGCCCGGGGCGCTGACCGGCTCTGCTCCTACGGCGATTGGGCCGCCCTCAGCGACATTTGCGACGCAGACACCGCCAACTACCTCAAGGGCGAGGTTTCCGACGGCATCATCGCCCCCGGCTACACCGAGGAGGCCCTGGCCATCCTGCGGGAGAAGAAGAAGGGCAACTACAACGTGGTGCAGATCGATGCAGACTATGTTCCCGCCGAGATCGAGCGGAAGGATGTGTTCGGCGTCACCTTTGAGCAGGGGCGCAACAACTACCGCATTGACCGGGAGCTGCTCACCAACATCGTCACCGTCAACAAGGATCTGCCCGACCAGGCAGCCATTGACATGATGGTAGCCCTGATCACCCTGAAATACACCCAATCCAACTCCGTCTGCTATGTGAAGGACGGGCAGGCCATCGGCGTGGGCGCAGGCCAGCAGAGCCGCATCCACTGCACCCGCCTGGCCGGCAACAAGGCGTCCGCCAGCACCCCAAGGTGCTGGGCCTGCAGTTCGTGGAGGGCATTCGCCGCCCGGACCGGGATAACGCCATCGACATCTACACCTCCGACGAGTACATGGACATTCTGGCCGAGGGCGAATGGCAGCAGTGGTTCGCCGTGAAGCCGGAGGCGCTCACCGCAGAGGAGAAGCGGGAGTGGGTCGCCACCCAGTCTGGCGTCACCTGCGGCAGCGACGCCTTCTTCCCCTTCGGCGACAATGTGAAGCGGGCCTATAAGAGCGGTGTGGAATACATCGTGGAGCCTGGCGGCAGCATCCGGGACGACAACGTGATTGAGACGGCGGACAGCTACGGCATGGTGATGTGCTTCACCGGCATGCGCCTGTTCCACCACTGATATAAAAAGGAGAAAGACTATGAAGCTTCTTGTGGTCGGCGGCGGCGGCCGCGAACACGCCATCATCAAAAAGCTGAAAGAGAACCCGGAAGTGGAAAAGATTTTTGCTCTGCCCGGCAATGGCGGCATCGCCGCCGACGCAGAGTGCGTCCCCATCGGGGCCAAGGACATCCCGGCCATTGTGGCCTTCGCCGTAGAGCAGCAGGTGGACTACGCCGTGGTTGCCCCGGACGACCCCCTGGTGCTGGGTGCGGTGGACGCCCTGAACGAGAAGGGCGTCCCCTGCTTCGGCCCCACTGCCGCAGCGGCCCAGATCGAGGGCAGCAAGGTCTTTGCCAAGGATCTGATGAAGAAATACGGCATCCCCACTGCCGCCTATGAGAGCTTTGACGACGCGGCGGCGGCCCTGCGGTATCTGGACACGGCGGAAATGCCCATCGTGGTCAAGGCCGACGGTCTGGCCCTGGGCAAGGGCGTCATCATCGCCCAGACCCGGGAGGAGGCCAGGCAGGCCGTGATCTCCATGATGGAGGAGGGCATGTTCGGCCAGAGCGGCAGCCGGGTGGTGATCGAAGAGTTCCTCACCGGGCCGGAGGTCTCCGTCCTGTCCTTTACCGATGGGGAGACCGTGGTGCCCATGGTGTCCTCCATGGACCACAAGCGGGCCAGGGACAACGACCAGGGCCTGAACACCGGCGGCATGGGCACCGTGGCCCCCAACCCCTATTACACCGAGGCCATCGCCGCCCAGTGCATGGAGGAAATTTTCCTGCCCACCATCCGGGCCATGAAGGCCGAGGGCCGGCCCTTCCGGGGCTGCCTGTACTTCGGCCTGATGCTGACCCCCAAGGGGCCGAAAGTGATCGAATACAACTGCCGCTTCGGCGACCCGGAGACCCAGGTGGTGCTGCCCCTGCTGGAAAGCGATCTGCTCACCGTGATGCGCTCCACCACCGAGGGGACCCTGGCCCAGACGGAAGTGAAATTCTCCGACAAGTCCGCCTGCTGCGTCATTCTGGCCTCTGAGGGCTACCCCCAGAAGTACCAGTCCGGCTTTGAAATGACGATTGCCCCGGAAGCCCTGCCCCACGCCTTTGTGGCCGGGGCCAAGCTGGCCGACGGCAAGCTGCTGACCAGCGGCGGCCGGGTCATCGGCCTCACCGCCGTGGAGGATACCCTGCCCCAGGCCATCGACCGGGCCTATACACTTACGGGCATGGTGCATTTTGAAAACGCCTACTGCCGCCGGGATATCGGCGCACGGGCCATGAAAGCGTTCAAGGAGGCGTAAAGAATGGTATACCGGGTATTTGTGGAAAAGAAAAAGGAGCTGGCCCACGAGGCCAACAACCTGAAAGAGGATATTCGCAGCCTGCTGCGTATCGACGCGCTGGAAGATCTGCGCATCGTCAACCGCTACGACGTGGAGAACATCGAGCCGGAGCTGTTTGACTACGCGGTGAAAACCGTCCTCTCCGAGCCCCAGCTGGATATTGTCCGCCGGTCGCTGGACTGTGCCGGCGCCCAGGTGTTCGCCGTGGAGTATCTGCCCGGTCAGTTCGACCAGCGGGCCGACTCCGCCGCCCAGTGCATCCAGATCATCTCTCAGGCCCAGCGGCCGGAGGTGCGCACCGCCAAGGTGTACCTTCTCTACGGCGCTCTCAGTGCCCGGCAGGTGGCAGAGATCAAGAAATATGTCATCAACCCCGTGGAGGCCAGGGAGGCCGCCATGGACAAGCCCCAGACCCTGAAGATTAATTACGACATCCCCACCACCGTGGAGACCCTGGAGGGCTTTTGCGCTCTGAGCCGGGAGGAGCTTGCCGCCTTCATCGGCCGCTACGGACTGGCCATGGACCTGGACGACATTGCCTTCTGCCAGGACTATTTCCGCAGCGAAGGCCGGGAGCCCACCATCACCGAGATCCGCATGATCGACACTTACTGGTCCGATCACTGCCGCCACACCACCTTTACCACCACCATCGACAAGGTCAGCTTTGAGGATGAGACCATCCAGCGGGCCTATGAGGAATATGTCTCCACCCGCCGGGCCCTGAACCGCACAAAGCCCATCAACCTGATGGACACCATCGCCGTGCGCTACCTGAAAAAGGCGGGCAAGCTGCAGAAGCTGGACGAATCCGAGGAGATCAACGCCTGCACGGTGAAGATCAACGTGGATGTGGACGGGGAGAAGCAGCCCTGGCTGCTGCTGTTCAAGAACGAGACCCACAACCACCCCACGGAGATCGAGCCCTTCGGCGGCGCGGCCACCTGCATCGGCGGCGCCATCCGTGACCCCCTCTCCGGCCGCTCCTATGTCTACGGCGCCATGCGCGTCACCGGCGCGGCAGACCCCCTGAAGCCCGTCAGCGAGACCCTGCCCGGCAAGCTGCCCCAGCGGAAGCTGGTGACCACCGCCGCCGCGGGCTATGCCTCCTACGGCAACCAGATCGGCCTTGCCACCGGCATTGTAGACGAGCTGTATCACCCCGGCTATGCCGCCAAGCGCATGGAGATCGGCGCAGTGATCGCCGCCACACCGGCGGAGAACGTGCGCCGGGAATGCCCCCAGGACGGGGATCTGGTGATCCTGCTGGGCGGCCGCACCGGCCGGGACGGCTGCGGCGGCGCCACCGGCTCCTCCAAGTCCCATACCGTCAGCTCTCTTGAGAGCTGCGGAGCCGAGGTGCAGAAGGGCAACGCCCCGGAGGAGCGGAAGCTCCAGCGCCTGTTCCGCAACGGCGACGCCTGCCGCATGATCAAGCGCTGCAACGATTTTGGCGCCGGCGGCGTGTCCGTTGCCGTAGGCGAGCTGGCCGACGGGCTGGACATCGACCTGAACGCCGTGCCCAAGAAGTACGAGGGCCTGGACGGCACCGAGCTTGCCATCAGCGAGTCCCAGGAGCGGATGGCCGTGGTGGTGGAAGCCAGGGACGCGGCGGCCTTCATGGCCCTGGCCGCCCAGGAGAATCTGGAGGCCACGGTTCTGGCCCGGGTCACTGCCGTGCCCCGGCTGAAAATGCGCTGGAACGGCAGAACCATTGTGGACATCAGCCGGGAATTTCTCAATTCCAACGGCGCGGAGAAGCACGTGGAGGCCCATGTGGAGAAGGCTCAGGACTACGCCAAGGCCATTCCCGCCGGTTTCGCCCAGGGCTATCAGGCTCTGGCCGGGGACCTGAACGTCTGCTCCAAGCGGGGTCTGTCTGAGCGCTTTGACTCCACCATCGGGGCCGGCACCGTGCTGATGCCCTTCGGCGGCGTCCATCAGCAGACCCCCATCCAGGCCATGGTCCAGAAGATCTCCGTGGAGCAGAAGCACACCGACGACTGCTCCCTGATGGCCTGGGGCTACAACCCCTTTATCAGCGAAAAGAGTCCTTACCACGGGGCCTATCTGGCAGTGGTGGAATCCGTCTGCAAGCTGATCGCCACCGGCGCCAAATTTGAGGATGTTTACCTCACCTTCCAGGAATACTTTGAACGGCTCCGCCGGGAGCCGGCGCGCTGGGGCAAGCCTCTGGCCGCCCTGCTGGGGGCCTTCAAGGCCCAGATGGCCCTGGGCATCGGCGCCATCGGCGGCAAGGACTCCATGAGCGGCTCCTTCGAGGATATGGACGTGCCGCCCACCCTGGTGTCCTTCGCCGTCACCACGGAAAAAACCGGCAGCATTGTTCCCAACCACTTCAAGGCCGCCGGGCACAATCTGGTGCTTCTCGCTCCCAAACGGGACGCCGAGGGCCTGCCTGTCACCGCCTCCCTGCTGGAGGTCTTTGACACGGTGCATGAGCTGCTCTCCAGCGGCCGGGCCGTCACCGCCTACACTCCCGGCTACGGCGGCATCGCCGAGGCCGTGATGAAGATGGCCTTCGGCAACAGCCTGGGCTTTGTCTATGACGGCAGTCTCAGTCTTGATGACATTTTTGGCTATCAGTATGGTTCCTTCCTGCTGGAGGTGACGGAGGATGTGGGCTGCGGCCGGGTCATCGGCCGCATCACGGAGGAGCAGACCATCACCTATCAGGGTGAGCGTCTGGCCCTGGATTCTCTGCTGGCTGTCTACGAGGGCAAGCTGGAGAGCGTCTACCCCTGCAATATTCCCGCATCCCAGGGCCCCATGGAGCTGTTCAGCTACAGCGGCAAGGGCGCTACCGCCCCCGCCGTGAAGGTGGCCAGGCCCCGGGTGCTCATCCCTGTCTTCCCCGGCACCAACTGCGAGTATGACACCGCCAAGGCCATGCGGGACGCCGGGGCGGAGCCGGAGATTCTGGTCATCAACAACCTCAGCTCCGACGGCATTGCCCGCAGCGTGGATCGCTTCGCCCAGTCCCTTGCTCAGTGCCAGATGATCTTCATCCCCGGCGGCTTCTCCGGCGGCGACGAGCCGGACGGCTCCGGCAAGTTCATCACCGCCTTCTTCCGCTCCGCCGCCGTCCGTGAGGGCGTTACGGCCCTGCTGGAGCGGCGGGACGGCCTGATCTGCGGCGTATGCAACGGCTTCCAGGCCCTGATCAAGCTGGGTCTGGTGCCCTACGGCAAGATCATCGACACCGATGAGAATTGCCCCACCCTGACCTTCAACACCATCGCCCGGCACCAGTCCCGCATCGTCCGGGTGCGGGTAGCCTCCAACAAGTCCCCCTGGCTCAGCAAGACCCAGGTAGGGGAGATCTACAGCGTGCCCATCTCCCACGGCGAGGGCCGCTTCCTGGCCTCCGAGGAGCTGATCCGCCAGCTGGCCGCCAACGGCCAGATCGCCACCCAGTATGTGGATCTGGAAGGCAAGGCCACCGGGGATGTGCACTTCAACCCCAACGGCTCCGCCTTCGCGGTGGAGGGCATCTGCTCCCCCGATGGCCGGGTCTTCGGCAAGATGGGTCACGCCGAGCGTATCGGCAGCGGCCTTTACAAGAACGTACCCGGCGCCTATGACATGCATATGTTCTCCGCCGCGGTGGAATATTTCAAATAAGGTGAGGAGAGAGACGTATGGCTTGGCTCAGCGATATTGAAATTGCGCAGCAGTGCGCTATGCGGCCCATCGGCCAGATCGCCGAAAAGGCCCATATTGAGGACAAGTATCTGGAACAGTATGGCCGCTACAAGGCCAAGGTGGACCTTTCCCTGCTGAAGGACAGCCCCCGGTCTGAGGGCAAGCTGGTGCTGGTGACGGCCATTACCCCCACCCCCGCCGGTGAGGGCAAGACCACCACCACCATCGGCCTGGCCGACGGCCTGCGCCGCATCGGCAAGGAGGCCGTGGTGGCCATGCGGGAACCCTCTCTGGGGCCGGTGTTCGGCGTCAAGGGCGGGGCCTGCGGCGGCGGCTACGCCCAGGTGGTGCCCATGGAGGACATCAACCTCCACTTCACCGGGGATATCCACGCCATCGGCGCGGCCAACAACCTGCTGGCCGCCATGCTGGATAACCACATTCAGCAGGGCAACGCCCTGGGCATCGATGTGCGGCGCATCACCTGGAAGCGCTGCCTGGATATGAACGACCGGCAGCTGCGCTTCATCGTGGACGGCATGGGCGGCCGCACCAACGGCGTGCCCCGGGAGGACGGCTTTGACATCACGGTTGCCAGTGAGATCATGGCGGTGCTGTGTCTGGCCGGCTCCATCACCGATCTGAAGGAGCGGCTGGGCCGCATCGTGGTGGGCTACACCTTTGCCGGCCAGCCAGTAACCTGCAGCCAGCTCCACGCCGAGGGGGCCATGACCGCCCTTTTGAGGGAGGCCATCAAGCCCAACCTGGTGCAGACCCTGGAGGGCACCCCCGCCTTTGTCCACGGCGGCCCCTTTGCCAACATTGCCCACGGCTGCAACAGCGTGCTGGCCACCCGGATGGCCCTCCGCTCCGGCGAGTACGCCGTCACCGAGGCCGGCTTCGGCGCCGATCTGGGGGCGGAGAAGTTCCTGGATATCAAGTGCCGCGCCGCCGGGCTGACCCCCTCTGCCGTAGTGGTGGTGGCCACCGTCCGGGCGCTGAAGATGCACGGCGGTCTGCCCAAAAATGCCCTGGATCATGAGGATCTGGCGGCGCTGGAAAAGGGCGTGCCCAACCTGCTGCGCCATGTGAGCAACATCAGGAACGTGTACAGGCTGCCCTGCGTGGTGGCGGTCAACAAGTTCCCCACCGACACCGACAACGAGGTGGCCTTCATCATCGAAAAGTGCAAGGCCCTGGGGGTCAACGTGGTGCTGTCCAACGTCTGGGCCGAGGGCGGCAAGGGCGGCGAGGAACTGGCCCGGGAGGTTGTCCGCCTCTGCGAGGAGGAGAAGGGTGACTTCTCTTTCAGCTACGCGCTGGACGCCTCCATTGAGGAGAAGCTCACCACCGTTGTCCGCCGCATCTACGGCGGCGAGGGCATCAGCATCCTGCCCGCCGCCCAGAAGCAGATCGGGGAGCTGACGGCTCTGGGCTTTGACAAGCTGCCGGTGTGCATCGCCAAGACCCAGTACAGCTTTTCTGACGACCCCAGCAAGCTGGGCGCGCCGGAGGGCTTCACCGTAACCATCAAGAACGTAAAGGTTTCCGCCGGGGCCAATTTCCTGGTGGCCCTCACCGGGGACATCATGACCATGCCGGGCCTGCCCAAGTCCCCCGCCGCCGAGCGGATCGACATGGACGAAAACGGGGTCATCAGCGGCCTGTTTTAAGAAAGAAGACACAAAGATGAAACTGATTATCGCATCCAACAATGCCCACAAGCTGGTGGAGATCAAGGCCATCCTAGGCGGGCTATTCGACGAGATCCTCTCCATGCGGGAGGCAGGCATTGACCATGAAACGCTAGAGGACGGCGCCACCTTTATGGAAAACGCCGAGAAGAAGGCCCGGGAGATCGCCCAGATCGCCGGCTGCTGCGCCCTGGCGGATGACAGCGGCATCTGCGTGGACGCCCTGGATGGCGCCCCGGGCATCTACTCCGCCCGCTTCTGCGGCCGCCACGGGGACGACGCCGCCAACAACCGCCTGCTGCTGGAAAAGCTGAAGGACAAGGACGACCGCCGCGCCCATTACACCTGTGCCATCGCTCTGGTGCGCCCCGACGGCAGCGTGGTCAGGGCCGAGGGCTATATGCACGGCGTCATCGGCTTTGAGGAAAAGGGCAGCAATGGCTTCGGCTATGACCCGCTGTTCATCCTGCCGGATCACGACGGCCTCACCGCCGCCCAGATCAGCCCAGAGGAAAAGAACCGCATCAGCCACCGGGCCGCCGCTCTCCACGAGCTGCTGCGCCAGCTGGGAAAAGAAGAATAAAATGCAAAAAAGGAAGCGCCCACGCGCTTCCTTTTTATTATACGGCAATCCAGTGATTAAACCAGCTTCAAAAAATCCGCCACGGCCTGTTTGCCTCCGGCCAGGATGGAGGTCTTGCTGCCGTCCAGGGGCACGGGGCTGCCGTCCAGCCGGCAGCAGACGCCTCCGGCCTCCTGCATCAGGAGCAGACCGGCGGCGATGTCCCACAGACTGACCGTTGGCTCAAAATACACCCCAGCCCGACCCGCCGCGGCGGAGCACATATCCAGGGCGGCAGAGCCCTCCCGCCGGATATCCAGGGAGGCCAGAAAGGCCTTTTTCATCAGGGCAAAGGTGCTGTCCGCCAGCTGGGGACTATAAGGCGCGGTGCCGCAGCAGACCACGCTTTCAGAGAGGGGCAGCGTCTCCGCGTGGATGGGGCGGCCGTTGCACCAGGCTCCCTCTCCCGCCAGGGCGGAGAAGCACTCTTCCGCATAGGGATTGTACACCGAAGCGGCCCGAATCACGCCGGAGCGCATATAGGCTACCGAGATGGCGCTGTGATGGAAGCCCCGAACAAAGTTCATGGTGCCGTCAATGGGGTCGATAATGAAAACGTGCTCCGCCTTCAGATCCCCCTGCTGCTCGTTTTCCTCGCAGAAAAAGGCCGCACCGGGGACCGCGGCGGAAAGCCGGGCCATCAGCAGTTCCTGCACCCGGCGGTCATACTCCGTGACCACGTCCCGGTGGCCGGTCTTGGTCTCAGCCAGGACGCCGTGGGCCTGAAGGATCAGTGCAGCTGCCTCTTTCTGGGCAGCGATGATAGCATTTAAAACATCTTTTTGATTTGGCATGGGTTCCTCCTATTTTTTCCAGGTTGAGGGGGAGAATAGGATCAGAATGGGGAAGATCTCCAGCCGGCCGATCAACATCATAACCGTCAGCACCAGCTTGGAGCCGTAGGAGAAGATGTTGTAGTTGCCGGTGGGGCCGATGAGGGACATGCCCGGCCCGATGTTGGAGAGGCTGGACAGCACGGCGGAGAAGTTGGTGGCCATGTCATAGCCATCCAGGGACACCAGAAAGCTGCCCGTAATCAACAGCAGCATAAAGCTGGTGAAAAAGGTGCTGACCGCCTTCAGGCCGTCGGTATCCACCCGCTTGCCGTCCAGCTGCACCCGGGTGACCGTGCGGGGATGGATCATCTGGCGGATCTCGCAGGCCACATTCCTGAACAGGATGATGACCCGGGAGGTCTTGATGCCGCCGCCGGTGCTGCCGGCGCAGGCGCCGCAGAACATCAGCATCACGATGATCCACTTGCAGTATTCCGGCCAGGTGACAAAGTCCACAGTGCCGAAGCCGGTGGAGCTGGTGATGGAGGCCACATAGAAGAAGGCGTGGCGCAGGCCGGCGGCGATGCCGCCGTACATCTTGCTGATGCCCAGGGTGATGGCCATCACCGAGGCCGCGATGATGCCCAGATACCAGTGCAGCTCCTCACTTTTCAGCGCGTCCTTCCAGCGGCCGATCAGCAGCAGGAAATACAGGTTGAAGTTGACGCCGAAGAGCACCATGAACACCGCGATGACCATCTCCAGATACAGGCTGTCAAAGGCGGCAATGCTGGCAGACTTGGTGGAGAAGCCGCCGGTGCCGGCAGTGGCGAAGGCGTGGAGCAGGGCGTCATAAAAGCTCATGCCCCCCAGCAGCAAAAGCAGCATCTCCAGAAGGGTCATGGCTATGTAGATCAGGTAAAGGATCTTGGCGGTCTGGCGCACCCGGGGCACCAGCTTGCCCACCGTGGGGCCGGGCACCTCCGCCCGCATGATGTGCATGGAGTGCTCCCCGCTCATGGGCAGCACCGCCATGATAAACACCAGCACCCCCATGCCGCCGATCCAGTGGGTAAAGGAGCGCCAGAACATGCAGCCCCGGCTCAGGCCCTCCACATCGTCCAGGATGGAGGCACCGGTGGTGGTGAAGCCGGAGACCGTTTCAAACAGGGCGTCGATATAATTGGGGATATCCCCGCTGAGGACAAAGGGCAGCGCACCGATCAGAGACATGAGCACCCAGCCCAGACTGACCACCACGAAGCCGTCCTTGGCGTAGATCACGTCGCTGAAGGGCTTGACCCGGGCAAGCAAAAAGCCCAGCACCCCGGACAGGGCCATGGTTATGAGAAAATGGGTGACGCCCTCGCCGTAGCACAGGCCGGCCACCGTGGGCAGTATCAGCAGTCCCGTCAGGCACTCCAGGATGAGCCCCAGCACCCGGCAGATCATTCTTCGGTTCATAGTCTATCCTCAACAATGTCGTCCAGCGCCTTGAGCCGGCCCGTCTTGGCCACCACCACCGCGTGGTCCCCGGCACAGATCTCCGTATCGCCGCCGGGAATGATGGTGCGGTTACCCCGGACAATGGCGCTGATGATGATATTGGGCTTCAGCTTCAGGGTCTTCAGGGGCACACCGATGACGGCGGAGCCCTCCGTGACTTTGAACTCCAGGGCCTCCACCTTGCCGTCGGCCAGCTTGTAGAGGGTTTCCATGCTGCTGCCCATGGAGTTGCTCATGGCGCGGACATAGCGGGCCAGCTGCTGGGCCACCAGGGCCTTGGGGGCCACCACGCTGTCCAGACCGGCGCTGTCCAGGATCCGGTCATAATACTCCCGGTTCACCTTTACTACGATTTTGCCCACATTCATATGCTTGGCATACATGGAGGTAATGATATTGTCGCCGTCGTCCCCGGTGAGGGCCACAAAGGCATCTGCGGTGAGGATTCCCTCCTCCAGCAGCACTTCGCTGCTGGTGGCGTCGCCATGGATGATGTTGGCCAGGGGGATCAGATCACAAAGCTCGTCGCAGCGGGTCCTGTCCGCCTCCACCACGGTGACGTCCATGCCGCTCTCCTGCAAGATCCGGGTCAGGTACACCGCGATGCGGCCGCCGCCCATGATCATTACCCGGCGCACCGGCTTTTTGTACTGGCCGGTGGCGATAAAGAACTTCCGCAGCTCCTTGTCCGAGCCGGTGATGCTCAGCAGGTCGCCGGCCTTCAGGGTGAAGTCGCCGTTGGGGATGATGGCCTCGCCGCCCCGCTCCACAACGCCCACCAGTACCTTGGCGTCAAAACGCTGGGGCAGGTGTTTGAGCTGGACGCCGTCCAGCTTGCCCCCCTCCCGGACCCGGTGCTCGATCATCTCGGCGCTGCCCTTGGAGAAGGCGTCCACCCGGATGGCGCTGGGGAAGCGCAGGATACGGCTGATCTCCTTGGCGCATTCATATTCCGGGTTCACGATCACCGAAAGGCCCAGGGCCTCCCGGAGGAAATCCGTCTGCCGAAGATAGGCGGTGTCCCGGATGCGGGCAATGACGTGCCTGGTGCCCAGCTTCCGGGCGGAAATGCCGCAGACCATGTTGGTCTCGTCGCTGCGGGTGGCGGCCATCAGCAGGTCAGCCTCGGCAGCTCCCGCCTCCAGCAGCGTCTCGGAATTGGTGGCGCTGCCCTCCACGCAGATCACGTCCAGATTGTTGGAAAGATTGTCTATCCTGGCGCTGTCATTATCAATCACGGTAATGTCATGGCCTTCCGCTGTCAGAATGTCCGCCACCGAGTAGCCGATCTTCCCGGCGCCGGCAATGATTATCTTCATGCAAATCTCCATTCCTCCCGGCAGCGGCGCCGCCGGGCAAACATTCTAGCGTAAATATAGCATATTCTGCCGGTTTTGTACAGTCTCCCGCCCCACTGTGGATATTGATAATCGGCAGAAACTATGGTAAAATAGTTGGCGCATTTTGAGAAGGAAGATCGTTTTGCCATGTTTGAAGGATTCACCACCCAGACCAGCGACTTTTTGTGGGAGCTGGCCTTTCATAACGAACGGCCCTGGTTTCTGGCCCATAAGGAGCAGTTTGAGCAGCTGCTGAACCTGCCCCTCAAGGCCTTGGCCGCCGACACCGCCGCCTTGATGGAGCAGCGTTTCCCCAGCCGGGGCTTCAAGCTGCATGTGTCCCGCATTTATCGGGACGCCCGGCGGCTCTTCGGCCGGGGGCCTTACAAGGATCATCTCTGGTTCTCCCTGAAAAGCAATGAGATCCTGCTGGAGGGGCCTATGTTCTGGTTTGAGATCGGCGCGGCGGACTTCAGCTACGGCATGGGCTTTTACAGCGCCACCCCCGCCCAGATGGCCGCCTTCCGCCGGAAGGTGGATGCCAACCCCGCCCGGTTTGAGCGGCTGGCCAGGGCCGTGATGAAGGAGAAGGATTTTCGCATCACCGGGGAGGAATACGCCCGGCCCAAGGGCCGCCGCAGTGATGTGATCGACCAGTGGTACAACCGCAAGCGCCTGGGTATTGAGGTCAGCCGGGATTTCGGCGGCGATGTGCTCAGTGGGCGGCTGCCGGAGATTCTGGTGGACTGCTATGAAAGGCTGATGCCCATGTTCGACTTCTTTATGGAGGTCTACCGGGAGGAGCCGGGCAGCAGCCGGTGACAGAAGAAGGAGTTTTGATGGAGAACAAAGCCCCACGGCTTGCCGTGATCATTCCCGCTTATAACGCGGAGCAGTATATTGAAAAGGCCGTCCGCAGCATCCTGGGCCAGAGCTTCTCGGATCTGCAGGTCATCGTGGTGGACGACGGCTCCGCCGATGACACGGCGGAGATCCTCCGCCGCATTCAGGCCGAGGACGACCGGCTCCTGCCCATCCGCGTTTCCAACGGCGGCCCCGCCAAGGCCCGGAACCGGGGGCTGGACGCGGTGCAGCCGGGCACCGAGTATGTGATGTTTGCCGACGCGGACGATGAGCTTCTGCCCGACGCGGTGGAATACGCCCTGGCCGGTGCCCAGGGGGCGGACCTGGTGTTCTTCGGCTTCACCATCGTCAACCCCGACGGCAGCTGCCGGGACTATTGCGAGCCGGAGCAGCTTCTGGACCGGGAGGCGCTGGGCACCGCCTTTGGGCGGCTCTATAAAGCCAACCTTTTTAACCAGGTCTGGGGCAAGCTGTTCCGGGCGGAGCTGATCGGCGAGGCCCGCTTCCCGGACTACCGCTGGGGAGAGGACCGGCTGTTCATCTTCCGCTGCCTGGAACGCGCCCGCTTTGTGAAGGTGCTGCCGGCGTGCAAGTACCGCTATATCATGCACCCCGGTGAGAGCCTGATCACCAGGTTCTGCGCGGAAAAGCCTCAGGTCTGCCTGGAGGCGGATCAGGTGGTCCAGACCCTGTGCGCCGCCCTGGGCAGCGACGAGGCCACCGACGCGGACTGCCGCTATATGTTCGCCAAGAGCATTTTTTCCTGCATGACCACCCTGTTCACCCCCGGCTGTCCCATGAACTGCCGGGAAAAACGCCGCTATGTGGCAGCCATCGTGAATCAGCCCCGGGTGCGGCTGCGCTGCCGCCAGGTCTTTGGCGGCTTTGTACCCAATCTGCTATGCGCCGTGGTGCGCAGCGGCTGGGTCTGGCTGAATATGCTGGTCTTTCGCCTGCTGGCAGCGGCCGGGCGGCATTTGCCCCGGCTTTTCACCCGACTCAAGCACAAGAAATAATCGGAGGCAAGCTATGGAGCATCCACAGATTGTGGAAACGGAAAATACGAACAAGGCAAAACGCCGGTCCCTGCCCAAGGGGGCGCTGGTCGCCCTGGCAGCGCTGGCGGCGGTTCTGGCGCTGGCCCTGGTGATGATTTTCATTACCATGAACCGGCCGGAGCCGGCCCCGGTTTTTGACCTGTACAGCTATGACGCTCAGGGGCGGGAAGTCTCCCACACCAAGCAGCGGGCCGACGGCACGGTGCTTTTCCGCCGGGACACCGGCTATGACGGTGCCGGCAGCCAAAACGGGTACAGCATCTATGACGGCGACGGCAGCCTGCTGTACCGGGAGGAGACGGCAGAGCAGGACGGTCTTTTAAGCGAAAAACAGATCACCACCGGCCAGGGGCTGACCCAGCGCACCGTCTATGAATACGAGAACGGCGTGCTGGTGGGCAAGAGCTTCTATGACAGCAACGACAACCTGACCCAATACATCCGCTACACCGCCGATGGCAGCGCCCTCTATTGGGAGCTGTACGAATATAACGACGCCGGGCAAGAGACCCGGTACTACCGCTATACCGCCAAGCGCCAGCTGGACTACTGGCATGAATATGAATACGACGCCCAGGGCCGGGAGACCAGCCATGCCCGCTACAACGCCGACGGCAGCTGCCGGGACTGGAGCGAGTATACCTATGACGAGCAGGGCCGCCTGCTGTGTCAGAAGCAGTACGATTCCGCCGGGTCCCTGAACGTCCAGACCGATTATACCTACAATGAGGACGGCAGCTTCTCCACCTGGACCTTCTTCTATCGCTACGACGGCACCATGAGCAAGGAGCTGAGCATTTACGACAAAAACGGCAACCGCACCCACTACGCCGCCTATCCCAGCGGCGGCTATCTCAGCCATGGCAGCGACAGCAAGTATGACGAAAACGGCAATTTGATCGAACATGCCGAATTCGGCTACGGCGGCCTGGTGACCAAGTGGTACGAATATGAGTACGATGATCAGGGCCGGGAGCTGCGCCGCTATACCCACGGCCTCTATGAGCGGGCCTCCTCCTACGAGAACCGCTATGACGAGGAGGGCAACTGCATCGAGCGCATTTATTACGACAACGAGGGCAACGTCACCGACCGGGTGCAGAACCCCAGCCCGGAGCTCTCCTTCCGCTACATCTACCGGCCGGATTATTGAAAAAATGGACAGTCTCACGGACTGTCCATTTTTTATGCCGCTTTTTCCTGGATCCCCGCCGCCTTCAGCATGTCGTCAATGCTGACAGCATAGCCCTTGCTGGGGTCCGAGACGAAGACATGGGTCACGGCGCCCACGAGCTTGCCGTTCTGGATCAGGGGGCTGCCGGACATTCCCTGGACGATGCCGCCGGTCTTTTCCAGCAGCTCCGGGTCCGTGACGCTGATCATGGCGTGCTGCCCGTTGCTGTCCCGATAGACCCGGTTCACCTCCACCGCGTATTCCCCGGTATAGCGGCCGCCGATGGTGGAAACAATGGTGGCAGGGCCGGTGGACAGCTGTCCGCTCTCCAGCTTCCGGGTGCCAAGGCTGCTGTAGCCCTCGCCAAAGATGCCGCAGTCCGTGTTCAGCGCAATGCTGCCCAGCACCTTGCCCAGGTCGGCACAGCCGTTGAGCTCACCAGGCGTACCGGAGGCCCCGGGCTTAATGCTGAGGATTTGGGCGTCACAGATGCTGCCCTGGCTCACCGGCAGCTGGATGCCACTCTCCGAGTCGCTGATGCTGTGGCCCAGGGCGCCGTAGACGCCGCTCTCCGGGTCCTGAAAGGTGATGGTACCGATGCCGGAGATGCCGTCCCGCAGCCACATCCCCAGCATCCACTGCCCCTCGGCAGAGCAGGCGGGCCTCACATCCAGCTCCATTTTCTTGCTCTCGCGCTCTATGCAAAGCTTCACAGGCTGCCCACCGGCCGCCTCCACCGCCGCGATTACGTCGGCGGCCTTGCTGACTGTTTTTCCGTCGGCTTTGATGATGATATCGCCCTGGCGAATGCCGGCGGATTTGGCCGGTGTGCAGACGCCGTCCGCCGTCTCCACCTCCGAAAGCCCCGCCACCAGGACGCCCTTGGTGCTCACCTGGATACCCACCACCTGGCCGCCCACCAGCAGTTCCTGGGCAAAGGCCGGGGCGGACAGACAGCTGACGATCACCAGGGACCACAGCGCCGTTATAATTGTTTTTTTCATGCTTTCCCTCCCGCGCATTTCGTCGCATGATTCAGTATGTGCGCCGGGTGGACAAATTAAAGGCGGAGATGAATGTAAAAGCAGCTAGTATTTTACTGTCCATTGCGGCGAATAATTCATAGATGTTCACAAAAAACAAACCCGAAGCGTTTTGCCTCGGGTTTCAGCCTGTGAAAAAATTCAATTTTCAGCATCTCTTTCCTCTGCGCTCAGCGCCGCCCCTGCAAACAGAAGGGCAGCTCCATGCGGTTTGCTTCCAGAAGCGCCTGATCCCGGAGAATGCGCTCCGCCGGGCCATCGGCCACGATTTTCCCCCGGGACAGCAGAATCACCCGCTGGCAGGTGTCCAGGATCATGTCCAGGTCATGGGAGGCGATCAGTTTCGTCTGGGGCAGGGTGTTGATGGTGTTGATGACCGTGCGGCGGTTCACCGGGTCCAGGGCCGTGGAAGGCTCGTCCATCAGGATGGTCTCCGGCTCCATGGTCAGAATGGTGGCAATGGCTGCCATTCGTTTTTCCCCGCCGGAAATCTTATGGTTATAGCGGTGTTTCAGCTCCACAAGGCCCAGCCGGTTCAAAACCGCGTCCACGCGCCGCTCCGTCTCCTCTTTGCTCAGGCCATAGTTACGGGGGCCGAAAATCATGTCCTCATACACCGTTGGCATAAACATCTGGTTATCCGAGTCCTGCAGGACAAAGCCGATCTTTTGCCGGATGGCGGGAAGGTTCTGCTTATTCACGGCCAGCCCGTCCACCAGAATCTGCCCCTTGCCGGAAAGCAGGCCCAGCAGCAGCTTCATAATGGTGGATTTCCCGGCTCCGTTCGCGCCGATCAGGCCCACAGACTCCCCGTCTTGAATGGTAAAGCTCAGATTCTCAACCACGGGGCCCTCCCCATCGTAGGAAAAGGACACATTCTGAAATTCGATCATTTTCATCACCCAATCAGCAAGCCCCCCAAAAGGGAGGAAATATTAAAGCATCTTGCGCCCAGGAACAGGGCGATGCAGACCACCGCGAAGGCCAGGCCGGACCGCCCGTATGCCGGGGCGTCAGCATAATAGAATTCCCCCCGGAAGCCCCGGAGCGTCATACTGCCGTACAGCTCCTCCGCCCGGTCCATGCTCCGCAGCAAAAGCTGCCCCAGGAAGGAGCCCCAGGCGGAGATATGGATTCCCTTCTGTCCCGGCGCCCGCAGCTTATAGGCTTGGCTCATAACAGAGGCCTGCTCGATCATCACGCCGATATAGCGGTAGGTCAGAAGCAGCAGCGTGGGGATAAGCTCCGGCACATGAAGCTTCCGCAATGCTCCGCAGATGGCGTCCATGCGGGTTGTGGCAATCAGCAGAAAAGAAGCCATCAGGGAAAAGACGCCCTTCATCATCAGCGTCAGCATGGACACAAAGCCGCCGGTAATGGTCATGCTCCCCAGCCGAAGCAGCGGCGCATGATCCAGAAAGGGATTGGCAAGTCCCACGGCGCAAACCAGCGGCAGCACCACCCGCAGCTTGTAAAAGCACAAGCCCACGGAGATCCCCGCCGCCTGAAACAGCAGCACCGGATACAGCACCATAACCACAAGCCCGGAAAAATCATATTTGGGGAAAGATACCACCGTGATGATATAGAATACAGTCACCAGGAGCTTGCACAGAGGGTTCAGCCGGTGGATGGGGGAATCTCCTGCGGCCAGGGCGTCCATCTCCCGCAGTTCATGCTGGGCCTGGGATAATTTGTCCATTTCTGTCTCCTTGCAAAATGACAATCGGGGACACCGGAACGGTGTCCCCGATGATTATAGCATAGTTCCTACGCTTTTTCAGCAATTTTTTTCTTGCGGAAGAAGCCGCCGGCCACGCACACCAGAATCGCAGCGCCTGCCACCATGGCGGAGCCTACCAGGCCGGAAACGGAAGTCCCCGCAGCGCTGTCGCTATCGGCAAAGGCATAGTCCGGCAGGAAGGCAGTTTTTTCCTGAACTGCACCAAGGGCATCCGCCGCTCCGCTGGATATGCCATAGCTTTCTTCATCCAGCCCCATGTTGGCGCTGTAGCCTGCTTCGGCATTCCCGAACATGGACCATTCCAGGCCATCAGGATTGGCGCTGGCCACCAGGCTGAGCCCGCCGCCCACAACAACCACAACAGCCGTCAGGACAGCCAGCGTTGTTCTGAGGGAGCAGCGGCCCTGTACAGCGGCATCTCCGGCGTTCACGTCCATCAGCAGCTCGGGACGGGCCTCATAGACAAACATCAGAACAGCGGCGGTAATCAGGCCTTCCACCAGGCCGATGGCCAGATGGATGGGCTGCATGATGCCAACAAAGGCGGCGAAGGGCAGCTCGGTAATGCCGGAAACGGAGGTTTCCAGCACCACGGAAAAGGCGCCCAGCTGGAGAGTCAGCACACAGCCGAGAACAGAGGCCAGCACAATCCTGGCCCGCTCTGCCGCCTTCGTCCCCAAAGCCGAGAAGCAGCTGCTGCTCATGATGGGTCTCCATAAGAAATAATAGCCCACGAAGCAGCCGTAGAAGGCCATATTCCAGCAGTTTGCCCCCAGCGCCAGCAGGCCGCCGTCGGCAAAGAACAGACATTGTATGGTGAGTATCACCACCATGGACAGGAAGCCTGCCTGGGGGCCCAATAGGGCGGAGAGCAGCATACCGCCGCAAAGGTGGCCGGAGGAGCCGGTTCCCGGAATCGTGTAGTTGATCATCTGCCCGGCAAAGACCAAGGCGGAGGTGACAGCCATGGTGGGCAGTTTTGCGGTCGTCTCATCCTTTTTCAGGGTCTTCACGGACGCCCCAACCGTTACTGCGGAAGCTGCGTACATGGTGGCGGCCACAGCCGGCGCCAGCAGCGCGTCTGCCATATGCATATACATACCCCTCTCTGTTCTTAAGATGCTTTCATTATAACAATGGTGAAGCCGCATTTTAAGCCCCCCGGGGGGATATTTTTCCTAAAAATTTTTACTCTGTCTGGATTTTGTTTTCGCATATTGCGCAAATTAAGACTCCGAAGTGACAGACTTCGGAGTCTTGGAGAACAAATTCGATTTTAACGCAGGCTGCCCAGATATCCCTCCAGGATCAGGCTGGCGGCCACGGCGTCCACGGTTTTACGGTGCTTCTTTTCCTTCTTGCCGGCGGCATGGAGAATGGCGTGGGCCTCGATGCTGCTGCGGCGCTCATCCCACAGCACCACCGGCAGGCCGCAGCTTTCCTCCAGCAGGAGCTTGAACTGACGGCATTTCTCCGCCCGGGGGCCTTCGCTGCCGTCCATATTTCTGGGCAGGCCCAGTACCAGGGTGCCCACCTCCCGGCTTTTTGCCTCCCGGCTGATCTGCTCCGCCAGGCGCTCCGGGTTCCACTCCGTCACCGTCCAGGCCTCGCCGCAGAGCATCCCCAGCAGGTCGCTGACGGCAAGGCCCGTGCGCTGGTCGCCGTAATCAATGGCCATAATCCGCATCATATCACCGCCTCAGTGCAGGTCGAAGCAGGCCCGGATGGCCCCCACAGAGTAGAGGGAGCCCACGGCGCAGACCATGCCGGCGTCCCCGGCGGCGTCACAGGCGGCGCCCACCGCGTCCGGGATGGCGGGGCAGACGGTGATCCGCTTGCCGTATTTTTCCAGCTTCTTTGCCAGCTCCTCCGCCGGCAGGGCCCGCTCACTCTCCGGCGTGATGCAGACATATTCGTCCGCCGCCCGATCCAGGATCGCCAAGGTGCCTTCCACGTCCTTATCCGCCAGCATCCCCACCAGCAGGACCCGGTGCTTCCCGCCGAAATAGTTCAGCAGATTATCCACCACCGTTTCGGCGCACTGGGGGTTGTGGCCCCCGTCCACCACAAAGAGGGGCTCGTCATGGATCAGTTCAAAGCGGCCGGGCCAGCTGACGGCGTAGATGCCGTGCTCCACGTCGCTCTGCTCCAGCTTCCAGCCCTTACTGCGCAGCACCTCCACCACCTCCAGGGCGGTGGCGGCGTTTTTCAGCTGATGCCTGCCCAGCAGGGGCAGGGCATACAGCTCCCCCTTGTATGCAAAGCTCTGGCCATAGAGGCTGTCAAACTCACTGTGGATCTGGTCGAAATCCGCAATGCGCAGGCTGGCGCCCAGGGCGGCGCAGCGCTCCCGCACTACGTCCATGACGCTCTCCTGCTGCTGGTAAAGCACGCAGTCACAGCCGGGCTTGATGATTCCCGCCTTCTCGGCGGCGATCTTTTCCACCGTATCCCCCAGGATCTGGGTGTGATCCAGGCCGATGTTCATGATCACCGCGGCCTCCGGCGCGGCGATGACGTTGGTGGCGTCCAGCCGGCCGCCCAGTCCCGTCTCCAGCACCACAATGTCGCACTTTTCCTGCTGAAACCACAGGAAGGCGGCGGCGGTCATCATCTCAAACTCCGTGGGGTGATCCTCCATGGCGTCGGCGGCGGGCTTCACCAGGGCCACCACCTCCGCCAGCGCCTCATCCCCGATGGGCTTGCCGTTGACCTGCATCCGCTCATTGAAGCGGGCCAGATAGGGGGAGGTGAAAAGGCCGGTGCGGTAGCCGCAGCATTTCATCACCGAGGAGAGCATGGCGGCGCAGCTGCCCTTGCCGTTGGTGCCGGCAATGTGGATGAACTTCAGGGCATCCTGGGGGCGGCCCAGCTTCTCCAGCAGCGCCGTGACCCGCGTAAGCCCCGGCTTGGTGCCCAGCCAGGAGACGCCGTTGATATATTCCAAAGCTTCCTTATAATCCATATTTATCTCCAGTCTGCGTTTTCTTTTTCAACGCTATAGACTATAGCACCAAAAGCCCTGCACGGCAAGGGAAAAAGCTGCAAAAAAGTTCAAAAAAATGTTGACCTGGGGCTTGGCTTATGGTATAGTATGTCTTACCTGTCGGACGAGAGGTTTATTTTTTGTGCGCATTTTTGCGCCGGAAAATCCCCCGGTCCATATACAGGGAGGCAATGCCCTCCCTTTGGAGGGTAAATAAAATAGGAGGTGCCGAAAGAATGGCTGCAGGCGCAAGAGTTAAAATCACACTCAGATGCGAAGAATGCAAGCAGAGGAACTACAACACGGTCAAGAACAAGAAGAACACTTCTGACCGTTTGGAGCGCAGCAAGTATTGCCCCTTCTGCAGAAAGCACACCAAGCACGTTGAGACCAAGTAAGTTCTGAAAGGATGCGTGAAAATGGCTGATCAAAAGAAACGTGGTTCCGCACCCGCTAAAGCCGTCACCGCCGTCAAGAAGGACGATACCAAGCCCGGCTTCTTTCAGAGGATCGGCAGATGGTTCCGTGAGATGAAGAGCGAATTGAAGAAGGTCATCTGGCCCACTCCCAAAACGCTCAGCAAGAACGTGCTCATCTCCCTCGGCGTGATGCTGGCTTCCGCAATTGTTTTGTGGGGCTTCGATGAACTGGCAACCATGCTGGTCAACGCGCTCTTCACTCTGGCAGGGTAATTGTCATGGCTGAAGAGGCAAAATGGTATGTTGTTCATACCTATTCCGGGTATGAAAACGCAGTGGCCGCTGCTGTGATGAAAGCGGCAGAAAACCGCAGGATGACGGATCTGATCCGGGAAGTCAACATCCCCATGGAGACCGTTACCGAGTACACCGATGCCGGCGAGAAAACCGTTGAGCGCAAGGTGTTCCCCGGTTATGTGCTGGTGAAGATGATCCTCACGGATGACAGCTGGCATCTGATCCATAACGTCCGCGGCGCTACCGGCTTCGTTGGGTCTGACGGCAAGGCCGTGCCCCTGACGGAGCAGGAAATCTACGACCTGGGTGTCGAACGCAGAGAAATCGTGGTGGGCTACGGCCTGGGCGATGAAGTCAAGGTCAATGACGGCCCGCTGGCCGGCTTCCTTGGCATTGTGGACGAGCTGGAGCCGGATAAGAACCGGGTCCGCGTGGTGGTGTCCATGTTCGGCAGAGAGACTCCCGTTGATCTGGAGCTGGATCAGGTCGAAGTTATTAAACACTAAATTAAGAAAGAGGTGCTTTCCATGGCACAGAAAGTAGTTGGATACGTAAGATTCCAGGTTCCCGCCGGCAAGGCAACTCCGGCGCCCCCCGTCGGCCCCGCTCTGGGCCAGTACGGCGTTAACATCGGTCAGTTCACCAAGGACTTTAACGAGCGCACTAAGGGCGACATGGGCATGATGATCCCCGTCGTCATCACCGTGTACTCTGACCGCAGCTTCACCTTCATCACCAAGACTCCTCCTGCCGCCCTGCTGATCAAGAAGGCCTGCGGCATTGAGACCGCCTCCGGCGTGCCTCAGCGGGATAAGGTCGCCACCATCAGCAAGGAAGATGTCCGCAAGATCGCCGAGCAGAAGATGCCCGACCTGAACTGCACCGACATCGAGTCCGCCATCAGCATGATCGCCGGCACCTGCCGTTCCATGGGCGTCGTCGTAGGCGACTGAGCCTAAACGTGGGAGGATTTATCCATCCGACTCAACCACATTATTAGGAGGAAAACAAATTGTTTAGAGGTAAAAATTATAAAGAGAGCGCAAAGCTCATAGATAAGCAGGCCCTCTATGATCCCATGGAGGCTCTGAATCTGGTCATCAGCGCCAGCAAGGCCAAGTTCGATGAGACCGTGGAGCTCCACGTCAAGCTGGGTGTTGACGGCCGTCACGCTGACCAGCAGGTCCGCGGCGCCATCGTCCTGCCCAACGGCACCGGCAAGTCCGTCCGCGTGCTGGTCTTCTGCAAGGAGGAGCGTAAGGAAGAGTGCCTGGCTGCCGGTGCTGACTATGCCGGCGGCATGGATCTGGTTGAGAAGATCCAGAAGGAGAACTGGTTCGAGTTCGATACCGTTATCGCCAGCCCCGACATGATGGGTACCGTTGGCCGTCTCGGCAAGCTGCTGGGCCCCAAGGGCCTGATGCCCTCTCCCAAGGCCGGCACCGTCACCCCCAACCTGAAGCAGGCCATCTCTGAGGCCAAGGCCGGTAAGGTTGAGTACCGTCTGGACAAGACCAACATCATCCACTGCCCCATTGGCAAGGTCAGCTTCGGTGCTGAGAAGCTGTATGAGAACTATGTTGCTCTCATCGGCGCCATCAACAAGGCCAAGCCCGCCGCTGCCAAGGGTCAGTACATCCGCTCCTGCGTCACTGCTTCCACCATGGGCCCCGGCGTGAAGATCAACGCCCAGAAGCAGCTCTGATCCGTTTTTTCTACAACTTTTCCATCCCGGCTGTTTTTTGAAACGGCCGGGATCAAATTTTGAAGCGAGGTGAACACGGATGGAGGAAATACAAAAGCAGGAGCCTGTCCTGCTGGAATGTGAGAAGCTGTGGATCTTTGCCATGCTGATTGCCGCAGGGGGCTATCTGGGTGCCTACACCTACACCATGCGGGGCGGCGTTTTCTGCAATGCCCAGACGGCCAACGTGGTCTTGCTGTCCATGGCTCTGGGCAGCGGCCAGTGGAGCCGGGCCCTGTATTTTCTGATCCCCATCAGCGCCTATATACTGGGTGCTGTGATCTCGGAGCTGATGCCAAACCGGGTCAAACGTCTGAACTTTCTCCGCTGGGACACCCTGCTGGTGGGGCTGGAGATGCTGGTGACCTTTCTGCTGGGCTTCATCCCTGACCACTGGCCCTATCAGATCTGCCAGGTCAGCATCAACTTCATCTGCTCCATGCAGTATAACACCTTCCGTCAGGCGGAGCACATCCCCATGGCCACCACCTTCTGCACCAACCATATCCGCCAGGTGGGCGTGTTCCTCACCAAATGGCTGCGGCATCCGGGAGAAGCGGGCCACCGCCGCCGCTTCCTGGTGCATCTGCTGATGCTGGGTTCCTTCGCCGCCGGCGGCGTGGCTTCCGCCATTGTGTGCCGCTTTCTGGGCGGCAAAGCCATTTGGGGCGCATCCCTGCTGCTGTTGGTGGTTTTCGCTGACTTGGCCCATGCCGATCGCACTACGGAGCGGGAGCTGCTCTCCTGCAAGCCTGCCGGGCACTGATGGCCGGCACAAACGAACACATAAAGCAAAACGCCTCCGGCAGCGCAGCGCTGCCGGAGGCATCGTTTTTATAATACAAGTAGTCTTTATGCTATTTTCTCAAACACCAGAGGATAGACCATGGCGGAGACCTCCCCCTCGCTGGGACTGCCTTCCGCAATGGTCAGGATATTCCCGGCAATGCTGTAGTAATCACAGCGCTCCGGGTCCACATGATACTCCAGTCCGGCTGAGAGCCACAGCTTGCCGTCCTTGGCTTTGTATTTCCCTTCGCTGTTGAATCGGGACGCATAAGCTTCTGCTCCGCCGATCGTTTCCTCAAGAAGCAGACTGACAAACGGATGCAGTTCCATCCCCAGCATTTCGGCAATGACCTCATCCAGGCTGACGCCCAGGATGGCTTCCAGTTCCTCCACGCCGTTCACCTGTTCCGCCATGCCCAGCTCCATCAGGGTCTGGCACAGCACCTGGGCATAGAAATACCGGAAGTAGGCCTCCACCCCCGCCTGATATGCCTCCAGCACAAGCTGCATACTGGCCTCGTCCATGGTAAAGGTATAGGTGCCGTCTTCACGGAAAACATAGGTACACACCGGGGCAAATTCAGGCAGATAATTTCCGATGCTGTCAAGAGGTATATAAACGCCCTGGTCAGAGAGGACGGCCCCAATATCCGCATCTCCCTTGCTGATAATATACTCCGTCATATCAGCTTTTCCCTGCCAGGTGCCGACAATGTCGCTTTTGG
Source organism: bacterium (assembly GCA_004560305.1). Taxonomy (GTDB): domain Bacteria; phylum Bacillota; class Clostridia; order Oscillospirales; family Oscillospiraceae; genus Limivicinus. Next base: position 37,456 of record SFVI01000016.1, read on the forward strand.
CGCCGCCGCAGGCCGCAAGGCTCAAGCCCAGCGCCAGCACCAGCAGCAGGGCCAGCAGCTTCTTCATCCTGTTCATGTCCCGTCCCCCCTTTTGCCTCATCATAACACAGTCCGCCCCGGCGCGCAAGGCAGCCCATAGAACCGAAAAAAGCCCGTCTTATCAGCAGACAGGCTTTGTTTCGGGTAATTTAATGAAATTAAAATTACACAGCGCGGGTGACCTTGCCGCTGCGGAGGCAACGGGTGCAGACGTAAACATGCTTGGGGCTACCGTCCACGATGGCCTTGACGCGCTTCACATTGGGCTTCCATGCACGGTTGGTCCGTCTATGGGAGTGGCTGACCTTGATACCAAAAGTCACGCCCTTGTCGCAAAATTCGCATTTTGCCATTTTTGAAGCACCTCCTTGCTTGTGTTTCGCTGACCAGCCAGTTTTCTGATTAGACAGCTTTTATATAATAGCAGATGCCGCCGTCAATTGCAAGAGAAACTTTTCAAAAGGGTAAAGAAAAATGAAAAAACAGCCATAGACGCTTTCTTTGCCCTCCACTCCGCTGGCACCATGGGAGCGCCTGGGAATAATGCCCCTGTTTTACACGCAGCCGGGCGTAAAAAAAGCAGTTGCCAAAGCGGCGGAAAATGGGTAAAATGTAGGGTAGTATTTTGCTATGCCTGAGAGGAGATGCCGCCATGATCAGTAAATATTCCGTAAAGCTGAAGACCCTGATAGAGGAGCACAAGCTCCAGCCTCTGCACACCTCCAGAGATTACGAGACCGCCCTGATCAAAACCACCGACGTGAACCGCCCGGCCATGCAGCTCACCGGCTTCTATAATTACTTTGACCCCCACCGCATACAGATAATAGGGCGGGTGGAAAGTACATACCTGGACACCCTTTCCCCGGAGCAGCGCCGTCAGACCTTTGAGCAGTTCATGCAGTATGACATCGGCGCCCTGGTGATCTGCCACGGGGCCCAGCCCTTCCCCGAATGCCTGGAAATGGCGGAGAAGTATGACCGCAACGTGTTTCTCACCGCCGGCGACACCTCGGAGTTTCAGGCCGACCTGATCACCTCCCTGCGCACCCATCTGGCCCCCCGCATCACCACCCACGGCGTGCTGGTGGAGATCTACGGCGAGGGCGTGCTGCTGATGGGCGACAGCGGCATCGGCAAGAGCGAGACGGCTCTGGAACTGATCAAACGGGGCCACCGGCTCATTGCCGACGACGCGGTAGATATCAAGCGCATCAACCGGGATAATCTGGTGGGCTCCGCGCCGGAGCTGATCCGCTACTACATGGAGCTGCGGGGCATCGGCGTCATTAACGTGCGCCACATCTATGGCGTGGGCGCCGTGAAGCCGGAGGGCAACATTGACCTGGTGGTGAAGATGGAGCACTGGGAGGAAGGGAAGGCCTACGACCGGCTGGGCCTCAGCAGCGAGACCCATGAGATCCTGGGCATCACCCTGCCCCAGGTGACCATCCCTGTCCGGCCCGGCCGGAACCTGGCCGTAATTATGGAGCTGGCGGCCATGAACAACCGCCAGAAAAAGATGGGCTTCAATGCCGCTCAGACCCTGGCCAGCGACCTCGACTATGCCATCGACGCAGGTCTTATCTGAGCCAAGAGGAGACTGAAATGGAAAATCTGGAATGGGCCATTGCCCGGATCAAGGCCGCCCTGCCGGGGCTGCCGCTTTTGGAAAACGAGAATATGGCAGAGCACTGCTCCTTCAAAATCGGCGGGCCGGTGCGGGCCATGGCCATCCCCGGCGACGTGAGCAGCCTGTCAAAAATCTGCTATCTTTTGAAAGAAGAACATATCGCCCCCTATATGCTGGGCAACGGCACCAACATCCTGTTCCCCGATGAGGGGCTGAACGACCTGTTCATCATCAGCACCCAGCGGCTGACCCGGATGTTCCAGCTGCCGGACGGGGCCATCTATGCCGAGGCCGGGGTGTCTCTGGCAAAGCTGGCCAGCTTTGCCCAGCAAAACAGCCTGCAGGGGCTGGAGTTTGCCTCCGGCATCCCCGGCTCCGTAGGCGGCGGGCTGATCATGAACGCCGGCGCCTACGGCGGGGAGCTGAAGGACACTGTGGAAAGCGTGGTGCTCTACTACCTGCCGGAGCAGCGGCTCTATGAGCTGACCAAGGAACAGTGCGCCTTCGGCTACCGCAGCAGTCTGTTCCAGAAGCTGGGGGGCTGCGTCATCCTCTCCGCCGTGTTCCGTCTGGAGCAGGGGGACGGGGAGGAGATCGCCGCCAAAATGCGGGAACTGAACCAGCGCCGCCGGGAGAAGCAGCCCCTGGACCTGCCCTCTGCCGGCAGCGCCTTCAAGCGACCGGAGGGCCACTTCGCCGCCGCCCTCATCGACCAGGCGGGCCTGAAAGGCTTTCGCGTGGGCGGGGCCCAGGTGTCGGAAAAGCACGCGGGCTTTGTGGTGAACACCGGCAGCGCCACTTCCCACGATGTATATGACCTGATGATCGAGGTCAGAAAGCGGGTCCATGACCACAGCGGCGTAGTGCTGGAGCCGGAGATGATCCTTCTGCCGCCGGACTTCAAGCTGGAGGACCACGGCCCCGCCATCCCGCTGCACCGCATCACGGAAACGGACACAGAAGAAGAATAAGCCGGAAGCCCCACAGGAGGGAACCCATGGAATTTTTAATCATAACCGGCCTGTCCGGCGCGGGAAAAAGCCGGGCTGCCGATGTGCTGGAGGATTTGGACTACTACTGCGTGGACAATATGCCCATCGCCCTGATGCCCCGCTTTGCGGAGCTGTGCATCGCCACGGCGGGCCGCTATGAGAAGGTTGCCCTTGTGACGGATGTGCGGGAAAAGGACGGCTTTGGCCAGCTGCTGGATACCATTGACGAGCTGAAGGAGAGGGGCTGCGACTGCAAGATTCTGTACATGGACGCGGATGTGCGCACCCTGATCCGCCGCTATAAGGAGAGCCGCCGCCCCCACCCTCTGGCCACGCGCGGCTCCTCGGTGGAGGCCGCGGTATATAAGGAGATGGAGCTGCTCGCCCCCATCCGGGAGCGGGCGGACTATGTGGTCAACAGCTCCAACCTGACCCTGGGGATGCTGCAGAGCAAGCTGTTCTCCCTGTTTGCCGGGGAGGGCGCCAAGCGGGAGATCGATGTGACCGTCATGTCCTTCGGCTACAAGTACGGCCTGCCCATGGACGCGGACCTGGTGTTTGACGTGCGCTTTCTCCCCAATCCCTTTTATGTGGAGGATCTGCGTCCCCTCTGCGGTCTTGACCTGCCGGTGGCGGAGTTTGTGTTCAGCTACCAGCAGACCAGAACCTTCATGGAGAAGATCACCGACATGCTGGATTTCCTGCTGCCCCTGTACATTGAGGAGGGCAAGCTGAGCCTGACGGTGGCCATCGGTTGCACCGGCGGCCGCCACAGGAGCGTGGCCATCGCCGCCGCCCTCAATGACCATCTGCGGGCGGAGGGTCTGCGCTCTGTGAACATCAACCGGGATATTGAAAAGTAGAGGGGAAAGAAATGTCCTTTTCATCGGATACCAAGCGGGAGTTGTGTGCGTCCCGGCCGGAGAGAAAGTGCTGTGCCATCGCCGAGAGCTACGGCGTGCTGCTCTATTGCAACACCTTTTCCGCCAAGGAGATCCGCATCATCACCGCCAGCAGCGACTTTGCCCAGCGGCTGCCCCGGCTGTTCCGCAAGGCCTTCGGCCTCAGCTTTGACCTGCTGCCCAAGTCCGGCGCCGGCAAGCAGAGCTTTGCCATCACCGACCGGGACAAGCTGGCCCTGATTTTTGACGTTTTCGGCGCGGATATTGACGCCACCCTCTCCCATCACATCAACTTCGGCGTGATCGAGGAGGACTGCTGCCGGGCCGCCTTTATCCGGGGCGCCTTCCTTGCGGGGGGCAGCGTCACCGACCCGGAAAAGCGCTATCACCTGGAGCTGGCCACCCCCCACCACAGCGTCAGCCGGGAGGCCTATTCCCTGCTGCTGGACCTGGGCTTTTCCCCCAAGGAGACCCAGCGCAGCGGCAACTCCCTGCTGTACTTCAAGCAGGCTGACGCCATTGCCGACTTCTTTACCACCATCGGCGCCTCCAACGCCGCCATGGCCATCATGACCGCCAAGGTGGAGAAGGAGATGCGCAACACCATCACCCGCCAGATCAACTGCGACAACGCCAACACCGACAAGACCGTGGCGGCGGCCCAGGCCCAGATGGCCGCCATCCGCCGCATTGCCAAGGAATACGGGCTGGACGCCCTGCCGGAGCCGCTGAAGGACGCGGCCCTGCTGCGCATCACCAACCCGGAGGCCAGCCTTTCCGACCTGGTGCTGCTCAGTAACCCACCGGTGACCAAGAGCTGTCTGAACCACCGGCTGAAAAAGCTCATGAGCTTCGCACCCAAAGATTAAGCGAAACAAAGGAAACACAGCTATGGCTTTTGTTCATCTGCATGTGCATACGGAATACTCCCTGCTGGACGGCGCCTGCCGGGTGGACCGGCTGGCGGAGGCCGCCCGGGACATGGGGCAGACCGCCATCGCCATCACCGACCATGGGGTCATGTACGGCGCGGTGGCCTTCTACAAGGCCTGCCAGGCCGCGGGCATCAAGCCCATCATCGGCTGCGAGGTCTATGTGGCACCCCGGAACATGACGGACAAGGAGCACGGTCTGGATGGGGACTACTCCCATTTAATTCTGCTGTGTCAGAACGAGACCGGCTACAAGAACCTGTGCTACCTGGTGTCCGCCGCCTTTACCGAGGGCTTTTACATCAAGCCCCGCATTGACTGGGCCCTGCTGCACCGGCACAGTGAGGGGCTGATCTGTCTCTCCGGCTGCGTGGCTGGGGCCATTCCCCAGTTGCTGATCGCCGACCGGTACGAGGAGGCCCGGGCCAAGGCCTTAGAGCTGCAGGCCCTATTCGGCCCCGGCAACTTCTATCTGGAGATCCAGGACCACGGCCTGCGGGAGGAGCAGAAGGCCGCCCAGGGCCTGATCCGCCTCCACCGGGAGACCGGCATCCCCCTGGCCCTCACCAACGACGCCCACTATGTGAAGAAGGACGACGCCTACTACCAGGATGTGCTGATGTGCATCCAGATGGGCAAAACCGTGGACGACCCGGCCCGGATGCGCTTTGAGAGCCAGGAGCTGTACCTCAAGAGCGAGGAGGAGATGCGCGCCCTGTTCCCGGAGCTGCCGGAAGCGGCGGACAACACCGTGGACATTGCCCAGCGCTGCAATTTCGATTTTCAATTCGGCCACTACCATCTGCCCCGCTTCAAGCTGCCGGAGGGGGAGAGCGACAGCTATGCCTATCTCCGCAAGCTCTGCGAGCAGGGCTTTCAGGAGCGCTTCCCCGACCGGCCGGAGGTGCACCAGCAGCTGGATTATGAGCTGGATATGATCCACAAAATGGGCTTTGTAGACTACTTTCTCATTGTTTCGGACTTCATCGGCTTTGCCAAGCGCAGCGGCATCCCCGTTGGCCCCGGCCGGGGCAGCGCCGCTGGCAGTGTGGTCAGCTACTGCCTGCACATCACCGATGTGGACCCCATCAAATACAGCCTGTTCTTTGAACGCTTCCTGAACCCGGAGCGGGTCTCCATGCCGGATATCGACGTGGACTTCTGCGTCAACCGCCGGGGCGAGGTCATTGACTATGTGAACCGGCTCTACGGCCACGACCATGTTGCCCAGATCGTCACCTTCGGCACCATGGCCGCCCGGGCCTCCGTCCGGGATGTGGCCCGGGCCCTGAATATCAGCTACGGCGAGGCCGACCAGGTGGCAAAGCAGATCCCCTCCGGCCCCGGCGCGTTGAACATGACCCTGGACGAGGCCCTGCGCCTGTCCAAGCCCCTGAAGGAGATGTACGACGGGGACGAGAAGCTGCACCGGCTGATCGATGTGGCAAAGGCTCTGGAGGGCATGCCCCGCCACGCCTCCACCCACGCCGCCGGCGTGGTGATCACGGAGCGGCCTGTGTACGAATATGTGCCCCTGGCCACCAATGACGAGTCCGTGGTCTGCCAGTACCAGATGACCACCCTGGAGGAGCTGGGCCTGTTGAAAATGGACTTTCTGGGCCTGCGGAACCTGACAGTGCTGGACGACGCGGTGAAGCTGGTCCGCCGCCATACCCCCGGCTTTCGCATTGAGGCCGTGCCGGAGGACGACAAGGAGACCTTTGAGATGCTCTCCGCCGGCCGCACCAGCGGCGTGTTCCAGCTTGAAAGCACCGGCATGACCGGCGTCTGCGTCGGGCTCAAGCCCAAGGGCATTGAGGACATCACCGCCATTATCTCCCTCTACCGGCCCGGCCCCATGGACAGCATCCCCCGCTTCATCGAATGCTCCGCCCACCCGGAGAAGATCAGCTACAAGCATGAGCTTTTACGTCCCATCCTCTCCGTCACCTACGGCTGCATCGTGTATCAGGAGCAGGTGATCGAGATCTTCCGCCAGCTGGCGGGCTTCTCCCTGGGTCAGGCGGACATGATCCGCCGTGCCATGAGCAAGAAAAAGCATAAGGTCATTGACGCAGAGCGGGTGGCCTTTGTCCATGGCGATGCGGCCCGGAACATCCCCGGTGCCCTGGCACGGGGCGTCAGCGAGGACGTGGCCAACAGCATCTATGACGAGATCCTGGATTTCGCCAGCTACGCCTTCAACAAGGCCCACGCCGTCAGCTACGCCATCGTAGCCTACCGCACGGCTTACATGAAATGTCACTATCCCCGGGAATACATGGCCGCCCTGCTGTCCTCCATCCTGGACAACAGCCAGAAGGTGGCGGAATACATTGCCGAGTGCCGGGAGCTGGGTATCAAACTGCTGCCCCCGGACGTGAACGAGTCCGACGCGGATTTCACCGTCTCCGGGGAGAACATCCGCTTCGGCCTGGTGGCCATCAAGAGCGTGGGCCGGGCCTCCATCGAAAACCTGGTGGCGGAGCGCCGGGAGAACGGCCCCTTCAAGAGCTTTGAGGACTTCTGCCGGCGTATCAACGGCAAGGACCTGAACCGCCGGGCGGTGGAAAACCTGATCCGCGCCGGCGCCTTTGACAGCATGGGCTATAAGCGCCGGGCGCTGCTGGACATTGCCGGCGCTGTGCTGGACAGCATCAACCAGTCCCTGCGGGACAACATTGCCGGGCAGATGGGCCTTTTCGGTGATGCGGAGCTGGATGGCAGCGCCCCCGCCGCCATCCCCATCCCCCAGGTGGAGGAGTTCAGCCCCATGGAGCTGATGGCCATGGAGAAGGAGACCACCGGCCTCTATCTCAGCGGTCACCCCATGGACGGCTACCGGGATGCGGTGCGCAGGATCGGCGCGGTGCCCCTGGGGGCCGTGATGGCGGATTTTGCCGCCGAGGACGGGCCCCGCCGCTTTGCCGACAACCAGAATATCACGGTGGCCGGTGTGGTGGCTGCCGCCAAGACCCGCACCACCCGCAGCAACACCCTGATGAGCTATATCCAGCTGGAGGACGATACCGGCAGCATGGAGCTGATGGCCTTCCAGAAGGCCCTGGACAAGGGCGGCATTTATGTGAAGGAAAACGCCGCCATCATTGTCAAAGGACGCATCTCCGCCCGTGACGAGAAGGAGCCCCAGCTGATGGTGGACTCCATCCGCCCCATCTCCGACGTGGACGCCCTGGGCGCCAGCGTGCCCCCACCGGCGGAAAAGAAACTGTGGGTCAAGCTGAAAAGTCAGAACGACCCGGAGCTGAAGCGCATCCAGCTGCTGCTTACCATGTTCCCCGGCAGCCAACAGATGATCCTCTACTGCCAGGCAGAGAACAAGCGCATCGGCGCCAAGTGCCTGATCCACGAGGGTCTGGTGGCAGAGCTGAAGGAGCGGCTGGGGGATGCCAACGTTGTTGTAAAATGATTCGAGGACACTATGAAAACAGCAAAAGAAAGAAATCTGAATCTGGATCTGATCCGCTGCGTGGCCCTGCTGATGGTGCCCATCATGCACTCGCTGGATCACACCGGCCTTTATGACCAGCAGCTCTATGGCGCGGCCAATCAGTCCATGATCGCCGTCAAGACCCTGTTTACCACCTGTATTCCCCTGTATGTGATGCTCTCCGGCTTTTTAAACAACAGAAAAGCCTTGTCCGCCCGGTACTATCTGGGGCTGATCCGCATTCTGGGCGTCTACCTTATCTGCGGTATCGCCTGCCTGGCCTTTGAGCAGTGCAGCGGTATCGCTCACAGAAGCCCAGCAGAGATGGTCAGCGCGCTGGTGAACTTCAGCTGCTGCGATTATACCTGGTACATCATGATGTATTTCGGCCTGTTTCTGATGATCCCCTTCCTAAACATGGCCTATCACGGTTTAACGACGCGAAAGCAGAAGCTGATTCTTGTGGCCACCTTTATTGCCCTGTCCGTCCTGCCCTCGCTGCTGAACCTGTATTTCCAGCTCTACTCTCTGTGGTGGACCCGGCTTTATCCCCTCTGCTATTATTTCACCGGGGCCTATCTCAGTGAGTATATGCCCAAGGCAAAGCCCGGCAAGTGGGCTGCCGCCCTGCTGGCCTTTCTGGCAGCCTACAGCGTCTTTTTCTACTTCCATCATGATGCCAACGGCGCCGCCCTCATCGGCGTGTATCAGGACACCTTCCCGGTCTACATCCTCTCGGTGCTGCTGTTTGTGACCCTGTTCCACCTGCCCCTGGGAACTGTGCCGGGGCCTGTGGCCGCCCTTTTGCGGAAGGTATCCGACCTGACCCTGCCCGCCTATCTGCTGACCTGGATCACAGACAGTCTGATCTATCCCCGGCTGATGGCCGCGGTCACGGCCGGTCCGGCCCGGTATCCCTGGCTGCTGCTGACGGTGCCCCTGTCCCTGATCTCCGCGCTGCTGATGGCCCAGGTGGTGGACTGGATTTTCGTCCCTATAAACCGGCTTACCAAAAATTTGGGGAAAACGCCTTTTTTCTCTGATAACGACCCTCTGAGGAGCAAGCCATGACTGAAAAAAATCGCAATCTTAATCTGGACCTGATCCGCTGCTTGGCGCTGTTCCTGGTCCCCTGCATCCACGCCTTGGACAACACCGGGCTTTATACCATCGCCCTCACCACGGCAGCGGATAAGGCGATGGTTGGGGTAAAACTCATCGTCACCAACTGCATTCCCCTCTATCTTCTGCTCTCAGGCTATCTCTGCTGCCGCAAGCGTCTTTCCGCCCAGTATTATTTGGGTTATGTGCGGATCTATCTGGTATATCTGCTGTGCGCCGTCCCTTGTGTGCTGCTGGAATACTTCTACGAGCACAGCCTGCACTCCCTGTCGGACATCATCGGTTCTGTGATCAATTTCTACTGCTGCGGCTATGCCTGGTACATCATGATGTATGCCGGGCTGTTTCTGATGATCCCCTTTCTGAACCTGATCTATCAAGGTTGCGCTACCCAGCGGCAGAAACAGCTGCTGATTGCCACTTTTTTTGCCCTTTCCATTCTGCCCTCCCTGCTAAACTCCTATGTTCACCTGTATTCCCTCTGGTGGGAAAAGCTCTATCCCCTCTGCTATTATTTCACCGGGGCCTATCTCCGTGACTATATGCCCAAGGTGAAGCCCTCCCGTATTTTTGCGGGAGCCGCAGCCTTTATTGTGGGCTATGGGGTGTTCTTTTTCTATACCCGCCACGGGGAAGGGGCCGCACTCTGTGACCTTTACCAGACCTCCTGGAGCATCTATCTCCTCAGCTGCCTGCTCTTCATCGGTCTGTTCAATCTCCGTCTGGACCGCATCCCACGGAAGCTGGCCGCCCTACTCTCCCGCGTCTCTGACCTGGCGCTGCCTGCCTTTCTTCTGACCTGGGTGCCGGACGGACTTCTGTACCCCGTCATGGTGCGCATCGCGCCGGCTGTGCACGATCGGTACATTTGGCTTTTGGCAACGGTTCCCATTTCCTTTTTTTCTGCCCTGCTGATGGCACTGGTGGTGGACTGGATCTACCGGCCCCTTCACCGCTGGCTTATGGCCCGGCTTACCAGGCTGCTTCCAGAAGAACAAGCATAACAAAAACCGCCCCGGAAGTCTTCCGGGGCGGTTCAACATTTATCGATTGTTGATCAGTCGGTCACATAGGGCAGGAGAGCGATCTGACGGGCTCTCTTGATTGCCTCGGTGAGCTCACGCTGATGCATGGCGCAAACGCCGGTGGTGCGGCGAGGCAGAATCTTGCTGCGCTCGGACATATAGCGGCGGAGCTTGGCAGTGTCCTTGTAGTCGATAAAGGTGGCCTTATCAACGCAGAACTGGCAAACTTTTCTGCGCTTGCGGTTCTTGGGGTTGTTCTTATCGAAAGCCAAAGCGGTATCCTCCTATCAAATATTTTGGTTGCGGCTCAGAAGGGCAGCTCGCCGTCGCCGTCGTCCAGCTCCGCAAAGGTATTGGCGGAGGGGGCGGAGGAAGCGGGGGCGCTGTAGGAACGGCTGCTGTCGCCGTAGCTGCTGCCATAACTGTTGCCGCCATAGTTGCCGCTGTCGTTATTGTCGCGGCGGCTGTCGCCGAAATACACGTTGTCAACAACGACCTCAGCGCTGCGGCGTTTGCCGCCCTCTCTGTCGGTCCAGTCACGGATCTGCAGGCGGCCGGAAACCACGGCCATTCTGCCCTTGGTGAAATACTTGCTGACAAATTCGGCTGTCTGACGCCAGGCAACGCAGTCGATAAAATCGGTCTGCTTCTCTCCGCCGTCGCGGCTGCCGAAATCGCGGTCAACCGCCAGGGTGAAGGATGCCACCGGCGTCTGGGACTGGGTGTATCTGAGCTCCGGGTCCCGGGTCAGACGGCCCATAATGGTGATGTGGTTCAGCATTCTGTCGCTCCTTACTCTGCGCGCAGGGTGATCAGGCGACGCAGAATGCCGTCAGTGATACCGAGAATACGGTCCAGCTCAGCGGGGAACTCGGGCGCGCTGGTGAACTTCATCAGCACATAGTAGCCCTCAGAAATGTAGTTGATCTCGTAAGCCAGCTTGCGCTTACCCATCTCCTCCATCTCTTCGAGAGTACCATTTGCTTCCACAAGTGCCTTGAACTTCTCAACAACAGCTGCGGTCTGCTCCTCAGTGAAGTTGGGGTTGATGATGTACATTACTTCGTACTTTTCGCTTGCTTTTGCCATGGTTGCACCTCCTTTTGGTCTTTTGGCCCCCGCGCAGGCGGGAGCAAGGATAGCCCGTCGTCCGGACAGGCTCTACTATTATACCGATTTTTCCAGGAATGTCAAGGGCTTTCGGCCTTTTCCCCTGCGAAAAATTGCAAATGCGAAAAATTGCAAACAAAGAGGAAGAGAGAAACCTATGGTTTTTCTCTTCCTGAGATTGTCAAAAAACATGCTCCATGTGCCGAAAACAGAGCAGCGGGAGAGCGCGAGAGGGCAAGGCCCCTTGCTCACCTTGCCGCAAAACCATTTGGTTTTCACTGTCGTTTAACCAAATGGTGCGGCTGCGGAAACACATCCATGCCTTCTTCTGCCACAGGCAGCGGCATAGCTGTGTTCTCGCAGTACAATGACCCGCCGAAGGAAAGCCCTGAAAATCAAGGCTTTTCGGGCGAAGCAGCATTTTGATTGCATCAAAATGCTCGGCGGTTGAAGCGGTCAAAAAAGTTCTGCCAGGACTTTTTTGACAAGCTAAAACAGGGGAAAAGTTTCCCCTGTCAGCTTTCCATTTGTTTTCCCAGAAAGCAGGCCGCAGTCTGGGCCAGCTTGTATTCCAGCTCGGTGCCGGGGGCTCCGGTCCGCTCGGAGACAAAGAGGACACTGCCCATCAGATCTCCTTCGGATATGACCGGGGCGGCCACTGACACCCGGTACTTGCTGTCGCTTTGGGTCACGGGCAGCTCATTGCCGCCGGCATGGCGGTAGGCGGCGCGGGAGTCCATGATCTCCGCCAGTTGGGAGCTGATTGGCTTTTCCAACAGCTCCCGCCGGGCGCCGCCGGAGATAGCGATGACGCTGTCCCGGTCACAGACGGCGGCGATGCCGTCTGTGGTTTTGCGCAGGCTGTCGCAGATCTGGGCAGCAAAATCCCCCAGCTCCCCGATGGGGGAATATTTCTTGAAGATCAGCTCCCCATCCTTATCGGTGAAAATCTCCAGCGGGTCGCCTTCACGGATGCGCATGGTGCGGCGGATCTCTTTGGGGATGACCACGCGGCCAAGATCGTCGATTCTGCGGACGATGCCGGTTGCTTTCAT
>SFVI01000017.1 GCA_004560305.1 bacterium
GCTGGATAATATGGACACATCAAATAATCAAAAAAATGAGGTATCAAATTTATGAAGCAAAATCCGTTAAATATGATGCCCAACAACGAGTGGGAATAATACGAAGCAAGGCAACAAGAAGGAGCTGCATCAAAACGGATCGTTTTGCTGCAGCTCCTTTTTTTACTTTACAGCACAAATTGATACAGCCCCAGCAGCAATGCCAGCAGACTGAAGTTCACAAGCGAGAACAGCCCCAGGAACTTGCCGCTGCTGGCGTGCTCCGAATGGGCGTAGAGCTTCAGGCTGATGAGACTGGCCAGACTGGCCACCGGGGTGCCCAGGCCGCCGATGTTCACCCCCAGCAGCAGCTCCCGCCCGGCCTCCGTGAAACCGGAGAGCAGCAGTGCGGCGGGCACATTGCTGATCACCTGACTGGTGAGGGCGGCGGTGAGCAGCTCCCGCCCGGCCAGCAGCCGGCGCAGCAGCGCCTCCACCGCGCCGATCCGGGCCAGATTCCCGGAAAAGACAAAAAAGCACACAAAGGTCAACAGCAGCAGAAAATCCGCCTTGCGCAGCCGCCGCCGGTCCAGTACCAGCAGCACCAGCACCAGAATGCCCAGCATCCACTGCCAGGCCAGCAGCCGCAGCACCGCCAGCAGGCACAGCAGGAACAGCGCCAGGTACAGGATAAGCCCCTTCTTGTCCACACAGGGCGCCTCCCCAAGAAACACCTCCACCCGGGCCTTTGGCAACCGCAGGCTCAGCAGCAGCACCGCCAGAAGGCTCAGCAGCCACAGGGGAAGCGTGGCAGCGAGGAAATCCCCCATGCCCAAGCCGTAGCGGGAGTAGAGATACAGGTTCTGGGGATTGCCCACCGGGGTCAGCACGCTGCCCAGATTGGCGGCCACGGTTTGCAGCACCACCACCCAGATCAGTTCCTTCTCCTGATGGGCCATGCCCAGCACCACCACCGCGAAGGGCACAAAGGTCAGCAGCGCCACATCGTTGGTGATCAGCATGGCACTGAAAAAGCAAAGCAGCACCAGCATCAGCCCCAGGAGACGGACAGACCCGGCCCGCTCACAGAGCCGGTGGGCCAGCGCGGCAAAGACCCCTGCGTGGCGCAGCCCGGCCACCACCACCATCAGGCAGTACAGCAGCGCCAGGGTGCGAAAGTCGATATAGCTCCAGTAGGCCCCGTCCGGCGGCACAAAGAAGCAGCTGACCAGCGCCGCGGCAAAGGCGGCGCAGAGGGTCAGCTCCTGTTTCACAAAGTCTTTTACCCGGCTCATAGCGCCATCGCCTTTCCGTCCAGGGCAGCGGCGACCAGCCGCTCTCCTTCATAGCGCAGCTTCAGGGAGAAAAAGGGCTGCTCGCTGTCCAATAAGCGGAGGAAGATCTTGTCCCCCTCCCAGATGGGCAGGGACAGAAGCCGCCGCTTCTCCACCCATTCCAGCTCCCCCTCGTCGCAGCTTTTCAGCTGCCCGGTGTAGCCGTCGGCGGTGAACAGGTGCATGTACTCGCCGCCCCATTCATCGCTGACAAAGGTGACGATGCCCCGGTAGCGCCAGGCGGTGAGGGTGAGGCCCGTCTCCTCCTGCACCTCCCGCAGCATACACTCCTCCGGGCTTTCCCCTTCTTCAAACTTGCCGCCTACGCCGATCCACTTGTCGTGGTTCTCGTCGTTGACCTTTTTGGTGCGGTGGAGCATCAGGTAGCAGCCGTCCCGCTCAATATAGCATAGAGATGTGTTTTTCATGGTATCGCCCCGAATCATTCGAATCGCCTTATTTTACATAGGGACTCAGCCCTTGTCAAATGAAAAATTGTGCAAAATTCCTTTTGAAAAATTCACAAAAAGAAGGTATAATCAAGAAAAACAACGAGTAGCGTCTGCGTAAATCCAGTTGTGCAGAAGCTGCCCGTTTTTTATTTTATATGATTATTTTATGATCTCAAGGAGGAAACACAAATGAAACGGGTAAAAGCGGCCTGCATCTGTCAGACACTGCACTTCATGCTGAAGGAAGATGTGGCCCATGACTACGCGGTGCGGCTGGTGCAGGATGAGGTGGCCCATTACAAGAAGAATCTGGAGCGCAACCACACCCGCTATAAGATCGTGGAGGAGACGGCACAGCCTGACGGCTCCATCCTGGTGAAGGTAATCAAACAGTACAATACCAGCCCGGTAGGCGACTATCTGGACTGAGAGAACAAAAGCGTGTAGCCAGCGGCGTAAATCCAGCAAACGCCGGGCTGCCCGCTTTTTCATTGAGAGGAAAGGTGAAACCAATGGATCATGCAAATCAGTTTTTGGGCACGGAGCGGATCGGGACGCTGATGCGGCGCTATGCCATCCCCTGTATCATCTCCCTGCTGGTGGGTGCCCTGTACAACATTGTTGACCAGATCTTCATTGCCAACGCCAGCTATCTGGGCTCCTACGGCAATGCGGCCAACACGGTGGTCTTCCCCCTGACAGTGGTGGCCCTGGCTGTGGCGGTGATGATCGGGGACGGCTGCTGCGCCTTCGTCAGCATCAGTCTGGGCAAACAGGAAGCCGGTACCGCCAAACAGAGCGTGGGCAACGCGGTGGTGATGACCATAATCAGCAGTCTGGCGCTGACGGCGGTCTACCTGCTTTTCCCGGGGCAGATTGTGGCCCTCTTCGGCGGCACCGTGAACGAAGAAACCTTCCGTTATTCGATGGAATATTTCTTTTATATCGCTCTGGGCATCCCCTTTTATATGTTTGGCCAGGCCATGAACCCCATCATCCGGGCCGACGGCAGCCCCAAGTTCGCCATGGTCTCCACCCTGGCAGGGGCCCTGGTCAACATCATCCTGGACCCGATCTTCATTTTCGCCTTCCGCTGGGGCATGATGGGCGCCGCGGTGGCCACAGTCATCGGTCAGGTGGCCACAGCCCTGCTGGCTGTCTGGTATCTGCTGCACATGAAGATCATCAAGCCGGGAAAAGAGGACTACCGCCTGAACGGGCCGGTCTGCGGCAAGACCCTGGCCCTGGGCATCACCAGCTTCCTGTCCCAAATCAGCCTGGTGGCCGCCATGATGGCGGTGAACAATATGCTCCGTAAATACAGCGCCCTGGACCCTGTTTTCGGTCAGGACCAGTATGCCCAAATCCCCATGGCGGTGGTGGGCATCGTGATGAAGTTCTTCCAGATCGTCATTTCCATTGTGGTGGGCATGGCCGCCGGCTGCATCCCGGTGGCGGGCTTCAACATGGGGGCGGAGAAGTATGAGCGGGTCAAGGCGCTGTTCACCCGGCTGCTGCTGGCGGAAGCCACGGTGGGCGCGGCGGCGCTGATCCTGGTGGAGTTCTTCCCCCGGCAGATCATCGGTATCTTCGGCGCGGCCAACGAGAGCGCTTATTATACCCAGTTTGCCATCCGGGCCTTCCGCACCTACCTGTGCATGATGATCTTCGCCTGTGTGAATAAGGCCTGCTTCATCTTCCTCCAGGCCATGGGCAAGGCGGCGGCCTCCACCGCCCTGTCCATGATCCGGGAGGTGATCTTCGGCGTGGGCTTTGCCCTGGTGCTGCCGCTGTGGTTCGGACTGGACGGGGTGCTGTATTCCATGCCGGTGTCCGATCTGCTGACTTTTCTTGTGGCTATGTTCCTGATTGCCGGAACATATAAGGAATTGAATAAGAAGGGAGCGCTTGCACAATGAAAAACAGAGTGGTAACCATCAGCCGGGAGTTCGGCAGCGGCGGCCGCACCATCGGCCGGAAGCTGGCGGAGGAGCTGGGCATCCCCTGCTATGACGCGGAGCTGATCCAGCAGCTGGCCCAGGAGAGCGGCTTCAGCGAAGACTATATCCGGGACGCGGGAGAGTACGCCCCCGGAGGCTATCTGTCCCTGCTGTCCAACCGGGCCTTCGCCCTCACCAATGAGGACGTGCTCTGGGAGCTGCAATACAAGGTCATCACAGACCTGGCGGAAAAGGGACCCTGCGTCATTGTAGGCCGCTGCGCCGACTATATTCTCCGGGACACGGCGGACTGCCTGAAGGTGTTTATCCACGCGGATATGGGCTTTCGCGCAAAGCGGATTGTGGAGGTCTACGGGGAGCGGGAGCAGTCCCCGGAGCAGCGGCTGAAGGATAAGGATAAGCGCCGCGCTGCTTACCACCGCTTCTATACCAACATGAAGTGGGGCCACGCCCAGAACTATCACATCTGCCTGGACAGCGGCAAGCTGGGCATTGACAGCTGCGTGGAAATTCTCAGGCAGCTGTACTGACCGCCCCGCAAATACGAAAAGCCCGGCACCGTTTCAGTGCCGGGCTCGGTTTATGCTTTGGATTCGGCTTTCGGCGTGGATCAGTACATGCCGCCCATGTCGCCGTACTGGCCGTTGGCGGCATCGAAACCATAGGTGGTGCTGGTACTGCGAAAGGTCTTTTTGCATTATAGCTCTATTGTAACGCCTAATACATATAGGCCGTCAGAACCCATAAAGGCATAAGTTAAGCCGTTTTTTGTGATTGTGCCATCGTAATTCAAATCACTTGCCATTTCTTTTACTTCTGAAAAACTCAAGGAAGGATCACATGTCCCAATAAAAGCAACCAAAACACGGGCTATATAATCTGATCCTTCGATAGCCCCCAAAATTTGGTTAAAGCATGCGTCCTTCCTTTGGCTGGTGGTTATGGCATCATCATTGTGACTAAACATGAAAGCACCAACTCCTTCTCCGTCCAAAAAAATGTCGCATGTGAAAGTATCCTCGCGAGAGCCTGATGCAGCGGATAAATAATTGCCAACCATTTCATCAAACTTTTTATCAAGCCTCAGGGTAAACTGCCTCGGAGAAAACAAAAAGATTTCATTATCATGTAGCTGGTCTAATGCAGTTGTCTTTTTGTCCAACTCAGCGCTGCACACAGTACATTTTTTTTTCAACGTTTCAGTTGCATTTACCAGATCGGTTTCAACAGTCTCCCAGCTACCCTCCGTATGCCCCAAAGGGTCTCCTTCGGTAAGACCACATACGGCACACGTTTTTGGGTGCTCACAATCTGCTTCAGACCAAGTGTGCCCTAGGGCTTCGCCCTCTGTTTCTCCACATTTACTGCAAGTTTTTGGCTCTGTGCATGTTGCATCATCCCATTCGTGATCGCACCCACAGCCGGTTAATACCAGTACAGACAATAGAATTGCAAGGATAGCGGCGATAAACTTTCTCTTCATCCAATGAATCCTCCTTTTTCTGAAAGAATATTGCTACTCAAGGTATAATGATTATAATTCTAAATTAGAATTAAATCAAGTGCATTTGCCATTATAATTCTGAAAAAGAATTATAATGGATGGTGATTCCATGAAGCCCAGGAGAGCGCCGTATGGGACAAAGAACATCAGTGGGGCCAACATTGAGAGGCTTCGGAAGGAACGGAAGATGAAGCAGGCTGATTTGGCATCACAGATGCAGACTTTGGGGGTGGATATTGACCCAAGCAGCTTGTCCAAGCTGGAAGGTCAGCAGAGAATTGCAACAGACATTGAGCTTCGAGCGATTGCAAAGATATTCAATCTCAAAATTGATGATCTTGTACCCCCGTATGATGGGGAGTGATGCTCAGCTTGTAATTCAGGCCGCTGTCAAGCAGAGAATGGAGCGGGAGAAATAAAAAGGGGGGCGGCAAAAACCGACGCCCTTGATATATTATTCCGCATTGCGTAAAGGCAATCGAATGCAACACTGGCTGCAGCAAAAAAACCGACACCCACATGAGT
Source organism: bacterium (assembly GCA_004560305.1). GTDB lineage: Bacteria > Bacillota > Clostridia > Oscillospirales > Oscillospiraceae > Limivicinus. The sequence continues at coordinate 5,756 of SFVI01000017.1, forward strand.
GAGTGTCGGTCTTCCGTATTGGGCTTAATTCCGATTGCGTGTAAATTCCGTGTATTTTGTCCGCATGGTTACGCAAAAACACCGGACTTACAGGGCCTTGCGGGCTTTTCTCAGTACATGCCGCCCATGTCGCCGCCGGCGGGCATGGCAGGCTCCTTCTCAGGGATGTCGGCCACCAGGCTCTCGGTGGTCAGCACCATGGAAGCCACGGAAGCGGCGTTTTCCAGAGCGCTGCGGCAGACCTTGGTGGGGTCAACGATGCCCAGCTGGATCATGTCGCCGTACTGGTCGTTGGCGGCGTCGTAGCCGTAGGTGACGCTGGCGCTATTGTAAACGTTGTTGAGGATGACAGCGCCTTCCAGGCCGGCGTTGGCAGCAATCTGCATGATGGGGGCCTTCAGAGCCTTGGCAACGATGGCTGCGCCGGTCTTTTCGTCGCCCTCCATGGTGGCGACCAGAGCGTCGGCAGCCTTGGAAGCGATGACGTAAGCGGTGCCGCCGCCGGGGACAACGCCTTCGGCGACCGCGGCGCGGGTGGCGTTGAGGGCGTCCTCAATGCGCAGCTTCTTCTCCTTCATCTCGGTCTCGGTGGCAGCGCCTACCTTGATGACCGCTACGCCACCGGCCAGCTTGGCCAGCCGCTCCTGCAGCTTCTCCTTGTCGTACTCGGAAGTGGTGGTCTCGATCTGACGGCTGATCTGGGCAGCCCGGGCCTTGATCTCCTCGCTGGCGCCGGCACCGTCCACGATAACGGTGTTCTCCTTGGTGACCTTGACCTGGTGGGCCTGGCCCAGCATGTTCAGGGTGGCGTCCTTCAGCTCCATGCCCAACTCACTGGAGACAACGGTGCCGCCGGTGAGGATGGCGATATCCTGCAGCATTTCCTTGCGGCGGTCGCCGAAGCCGGGGGCCTTGACGCAGACGCAGGTGAAGGTGCCCCGCAGCTTGTTGAGGATGATGGTGGCCAGGGCCTCGCCCTCCACGTCCTCGGCGATGATCAGCAGCTTGCGGCCGGCCTTGACGATCTGCTCCAGCAGGGGCAGGATCTCCTGAATGTTGGAAATCTTCTTGTCGGTGATGAGGATGAGGGCGTCGTCGATAACAGCCTCCATCTTGTCCATATCGGTGGCCATGTAGGGGGACAGGTAGCCCCGGTCAAACTGCATGCCTTCCACCACATCGCTGTAGGTTTCGGCGGTCTTGCTCTCCTCAATGGTGATAACGCCGTTCTGGCTGACCTTCTCCATGGCCTCGGCGATCAGGGTGCCGATGACCTCGTCGCCGGAGGAGATGGTGCCCACACGGGCGATATCCTTGGAGCCGGAGACAGGCTGGGAGGCGGCCTTCACCGCGTCCACGGCGGCCTTGGCGGCCTTCTGGATGCCCTTGCGCATGACCATGGGGTTGGCGCCGGCGGCCAAGTTCTTCAGGCCCTCGTTGATCATGGCCTGGGCCAGGACAGTGGCGGAGGTGGTGCCGTCGCCGGCCACGTCGTTGGTCTTGGTGGAAACTTCCTTAATGAGCTGGGCGCCCATGTTCTCAAAAGCGTCCTCCAGCTCGATCTCCTTGGCGATGGTGACGCCGTCGTTGGTGATCAGGGGAGCGCCGAACTTCTTGTCCAGCACCACGTTGCGGCCCTTGGGGCCCAGGGTGATCTTAACGGTATCTGCCAGCTGGTTCACGCCGCGCTCGATGGCCTTTCTTGCTTCTTCACCATAAATGATCTGTTTCGCCATTGTAATATCCTCCTTGCTTTACTCGATGACGGCCAGAATGTCGCCCTGACGCACGATGGTGTACTCCACGTCGTCCAGCTTCACCTTGCTGCCGCTGTACTTGCCCACCAGAACATTCTGGCCGGCCTTGACAATCATCTTTACCTCGTTGCCGTCCACCATGCCGCCGGGGCCTACCTCAACGACTTCGTAGACCTCAGGCTTCTCCTGGGCGGAAGCGGTCAGGAAAATGCCGGAGGAGGTGCGCTCCTCAGCCTCGTTCTGCTTGAGAACGACTCTGTCAGCCAAAGGTTTCAGTTTCATACTATATACCTCCATAAGTTTATTACAAAATTCAACATCGTTAGCACTCAATCAACCAGAGTGCTAACGATGCTAATAATAACACACTTTTCTATTTTTGCAATACCCTTAGGCAAAAAATCCGGGCAGAATTTTATAAATTTTTTGTTACGAGTTTTCAAACCCTGGCCGCTGCAGGCTGCGCGGCTTCCTGGAAGAAGCGCATTCCCCTGGGCACCACCAGATTCATGGCTCCGGGCAACAGCTGCATTTTCACTTCCTTGGCGAAAATGGCCTCACCGTCAATGTTCACCACGTTTTCCTCGTTGAAACTGATCTCCACCCGGTCGGTGCGCAGATGGGTGATATACTCCGGGTAATCATCGGCCTTACCGGCGGCGTATTTGCCGATGAGCCGGGCCAGGGTCAGGAGGCTGACTTTTTTCACGATGAACACATCCAGGATGCCGTCATCGGGCCGGGCGGTGGTGCTGGGGTTGAAGCCGCCGCCGTAGAAGCGGCCATTGCAGGCGCAGACCAGGGTGTTCTCCCCTTCGGCACAGAACGCGCCGCTGCGGATACGCATCTGCCGGGTGATGCCCCGCAGCACGTTCACCACCGCAGACACCACATAGCCGGTGGCGCCGCCGATGAGGGGCAGCTTACTGTATGTATGCACGTCCGTACCGATGCGGGCGTCAATCCCCACGGAACAGATGTTGGCGCAGTAGCGGCCGTTGCACTCGATCAGATCGATGGGGTGCTCGCTGCCCTCCACCAAAGCCCGCAGATCCCAGTACAGATCCTTCTCCTCCCCAAACATGCGGCAGAAGTCATTGCCGGTGCCGGTGGGGTAGGGACAGACGGCCACGTTGGCAAGGCCCGCCGCGCCGCAGACGCACTCGTTGAAGGTGCCGTCCCCGCCGCAGGCGTAGACCCGCAGCGCCTCCCCGGACTCCGCGGCCCGGCGGATCTTGCCGGGAGCGTCCATGGCGGCCTTGGTCACATAGATCTCATAGCTGACTTCCCGGCCGGCAAAGACCTCCTCCACCCGGCGGCGCACCAGCTCCGTCTTGTCCTTGCCGCCGGCGGTGGGATTGACGATAAAAAGATGCTTCATTTTTTCCCGTCCCCTTTGTTCAGATACATGAAAAGATCGCATTTGATCATGCCGTTGTACAGCTTGCGCTTTTTGTCCGCCGGACGGCCGAAGCAGCGCTCAAACTCCGTGTGGGAGGACAGCAGATAAAGCTGCCAGTTCCGGCTCTGGGCATAGGCCCTGCCGAAGCCCCGGTACAGCGCCTCCGCCTCCTGCTTCTCCATGATCCGCTCCCCGTAGGGCGGGTTGGTGACGATGATGCCCCGCTCCGTCTGCCGGCCAAAGGCCATGGCGTCGGCCTGCTCAAAACGGATGATATCCAGCACGCCGGCCCGGCGGGCGTTCTCTTTTGCCAGCTCCAGGGCGTGGGGATCAATGTCAGCGCCTACAATATTATAATTGCCATCAAATTCCTTGCTGCGGGCCAGCGCCCGCTCCTGCTCCCAGACCGCGCCGTCCAGATTCTTCCAGTCCATGGCGGTGAAGCGGCGGTAGAGACCCGGCGCCCGGTTTTTGGCGATAAGAGCCGCCTCGATGGGGATGGTGCCGCTGCCGCAGAAAGGGTCGCAGAAATCCTCCCGCCCCCGGTAGCGGCTCAGCTTCACCATGGCGGCGGCCATGGTCTCCTTCAAAGGGGCGGCGTTATGGGCCGGACGGTAGCCCCGCTTGTGCAGCCCGTCACCGGAGGTATCGACGCACAGGGAGACCCGATCCTTCATGATGGAAAACTGCACCTGGTACAGCGGCCCGGTCTCCGGGAACCAGCCAATGCCGTACACGCTTTTCAGCCGCTCTGCAATGGCCTTTTTGATGATCTTCTGACAGTCGGACACGGAAAACAGCCTGGAATTAAGACTGTAGCCCTTCACGGGGAAAGCGGCGTCTTTGGGCAGCAGACTCTCCCAGGGCAGGGCTTTGGTGCCCTCAAACAGCGCATCAAAGCTCAGCGCGTCAAAGCGGCCCAGCTCGATCAGCACCCGCTCGCCGATGCGCAGGTTAATATTGGCTCTTGCCAAAGCAGCGTCATTTCCCGTAAAATAAACCCGGCCGTTTTCCGCGGCCACGTTGTCCATGTCCAGCCGCTTTAACTCGTCAGCAATGGGGCCTTCCAGCCCCAGCAGGCAGGGGACACACAGCGTGTATTCCATGATCTTCTCCCCGGTTTCGCCAAAGTCTGACGGACTGTGCCGCAAACCGGCGAAACTCCCACATTCTAGTATTCCCGTAAATACTACTACAAAAAACGGATGTTGTAAATGGGTGATCCAAAACGAATGCAACATTCCCTAAATTCAATAAAAAGCCGGTAAAAACACCCTTTGCCCCAGAAATAATTCATGCTTCTAACTTGCACAAAAAATTGACTGAAATTTATCAAAAATTGCTATTGAAATTTGTGATATTTAGCGTTATATTATGGTCTAGTCACAGACTGTTCATTTTTTGCCGGGAGGTCATAATGGGGATCGAGCGTGAGAAGTTTCTGGATACTGTAGCTGATTCCTTCAGCGCCTACTATGACCTGCATATGGCGGAGGGGGAGCGGGAGTTGCCGCTGGTCTTCCGCGCGGATTATTATTCAAGGGCGGAACGGTACTGGCTCACCAAGAACATCCCCATCTGGGGCAATGAGACCAATGAGTTCGCCTATGTGTTCTCCGCCCCGGCCTTTGACCAGAATCTGGCTGCCAGGTGCATTGACTACGCGCTGGATGAGGCCTTGCCCATGGTCAAGCCCCACAAGGAGCACCAGTATACCAACGTGAAGGTGATCCTCCTGGCTGACACGGTGGCGCCGGATGTGGCCCGGTATGTGAAAAAGCGCAGCTTTACCAAAAACTACAAGTTCTCTTTCCACGGTTTCAGCACCCTGAAATCCGCCATTGTGGACCTGGGGGCGCAGAAGACCGTGACCAACTCCGCCGGTCATGAGCTGGTGGACTATTTCAGTAAACTGTTTGCAGCAGAGGAGAGGACCAAGCTGTAAATAGGAATAAATCATCATTTTTTATTTAAGGAGTGAAAAGTGTGAGCGCAATTCTTATTCTGATCATCGCTGTCGCTCTGCTGGCCTGCGGCTACATCTTCTATGGTAGCTTCCTTGCCAAGCAGTGGGGCGTTGATCCCTCCCACGAGACCCCGGCACACACCAGTTACGACGGAAAGGACTTCGTTCCTGCAAACCCCGCCGTTCTGATGGGCCACCATTTCTCTTCCATCGCTGGCGCAGGCCCCATTAACGGACCTATCCAGGCCGCAGTTTTCGGCTGGATTCCCGTTTTCCTGTGGGTTGTCATCGGTGGTATCTTCTTCGGTGCCATGCATGACTTTGGTGCTCTGTTCGCCTCCATCCGTCACAACGGCGGCTCCATCGGCGAAGTCATCAAGGAGAACATGGGCGTTCGGGCACAGCGCCTGTTCACCATCTTCGCCCTGCTGGTTCTGATTCTGGTCATTGCTTCCTTCACCGCCGTTGTCGCCGGCACCTTCGTGTCCGTGGCAAAGGAAGGCGAGGCTGCTCTGCCCTTCATCACTGTGGGCCGTGACAACGTCAGCGGCAACGCTTCCACCGCAACCACCTCCCTGCTGTTCATCGTCATCGCCTTCATCTTCGGCTTCTTCGTGTACCGCAAGAACGTCAAGATCGGCCCCGCCACCATCGTTGGCGTGATCGGTATCGTCCTCATCGTTATCGCCGGCCTGAACATCGGTGTCAACATGAGCCGTACCGCCTGGGTCATCTTCATCGCTGTCTACATTATGCTGGCCTCCCTGCTGCCTGTGTGGATGCTGCTGCAGCCCCGTGACTACCTGTCCTCCTTCCTGCTCTACGGCATGATGGCTGTCGCTGTTGTCGGCATCGTCGGCTCCGGCATGAAGGTGGAGCTTCCCGCCTTCACCGGCTGGACCGCTCCCGCCACCGGCGCTGCCCTGTTCCCCACCCTGTTCATCACCGTTGCTTGCGGCGCTGTCTCCGGCTTCCACTCCCTGATTGGTTCCGGCACCACCTCCAAGCAGCTTGACTCCGAGAAGGATGCCAAGGTCATTGGCTACGGCGCCATGATCGTTGAGTCCGCTCTGGCTGTCATCGCCCTGATCGCTGTCGGCGTTGTCTTCAAAGAGACCAACATCGGCGGCGGCGAGAAGTTCCTGCTCTCCGCACCTCCCACCATCTTTGCCGGCGGTATTGCCACCATGGTCGCTACCATGTTCGGCGGTGTTGCAGACTTCACCAACCCCGTTTACGACGTTACCTACACCCTGCTGACTCTGGCCGTCTCCGTCTTTGCTCTGACCTCTCTTGACTCCGGCACTCGTCTGGCTCGCTACATGTTCGCCGAGCTGTTCATTCCCGAAGGCAAGACCCGCGACGACCTGACCGGCGCTGCCAAGTTCTTCTCTCATCCCCTGGTCGCTACCGGCGTGATGGTTATCGTCGGCTGCGGCATGGGCTTCCTGAAGCTGAGCCAGATCTGGGGCGTGTTCGGCGCTGCCAACCAGCTGCTGGCCGGTATCGCCATGCTGGCCGTGGCTACCTGGCTGGGCAACATCGGCAAGAACAACAAGATGTTCTTCGTTCCCATGGTGTTCATGCTGGCTGCCACTCTGACTTCTCTGGTCATGACCATCGTCAAGAAGATCGGCCTCATCGCCGGCGGCGGCGCTGCCTGGGGCGATTGGTTCCAGATGCTCTGGTCCGTTGGCCTGGTTGTCCTGGCTGTCATCCTCGTCATCGAGGGTGTGCAGATCCTCACCAAGAAGAAGGAGCAGAAGGCTGCTTGATCTTCCCTATTGAGGAAAACAACATAAAACACAAAAGAGGCTGCCCGAAAGGGCAGTCTCTTTTCAGTCTGTCAAAGAACCAGCCAAAGCCTCCCCTGTGTAAGGGGAGGTGGCAAAAATCTATGATTTTTGACGGAGGGGTTGAAAAAGAAACGTTCCAAATTTGCATGATATAACTGATAATCCCGAATATTTTATAAAACAATCCCTCAGTCAGCTTCGCTGACAGCTCCCTTTACACAAGGGAGTCTTTTTGTGTAACCAGTTTTTTGACATTCTCTTTTGTTGCAAAGGACCGGCGGATAGGGTAGAATGTGCCCTGATAAGGAGGGACCGCCCATGTATTTTGACACCCATGCCCATTATGACGACAAGGCCTTTGACAATGACCGGAACGCGCTTCTGACCCGGCTGAATGACGAAGGCGTGGACTATATCCTTGACCCCGGCTGCGATCTGGCGAGCAGCCGGGCGGCCATCGCCCTGGCGGAGCGCTTCGACTTCGTCTATGCCGCCGTGGGCTTCCACCCGGAGGAATTGGAGGGGTATTCAGAAGAAGCCTTTCAACAGATGGAAGCATTGGCGGCCCACCCCAAGTGCGTTGCCATTGGGGAGATCGGCCTGGACTACTACTGGGATGCCAGCCATAAGACCGAGCAGAAGGCCCTGTTCCGCCGCCAGATCGATCTGGCCCTTGCGCTGGATAAGCCAGTCATCATCCATGACCGGGAGGCCCATGGGGACTGTATGGAAATTGTTCGGGACTATCCCGGCCTGCGGGGCGTGTTCCACTGCTATTCCGGCAGCGCCGAGATGGCGGAGGAGCTGTTGAAGCGGGGCTGGTACCTGGGCTTTGACGGTCCGATCACCTATAAAAACGCCCGGAAAGCCCTGGAGGTGCTGGCGCTCTGCCCCCTGGAGCGGCTCCTTATCGAGACGGACAGCCCCTACCTCTCCCCGGTGCCCCTGCGGGGCAAGCGGAACGATTCGGGGAATCTCCCTTATATTGTGGATAAAATCGCGGAGATCAAGGGCCTTAGCCATGAGGCTGTGGCCGCTGCCACCATGGCCAACGGCTGCCGTCTTTTCGGGATAGGGGAGGAGAACTGATGCATACCCTGGAGGAGATCCGCACCGAGTATGACCGGCTGGACCGGCTCTGCGGGGTGGACACTTCTGATGTGGAGATCGTCCTTTCCCGCCGGGGTGTCCGCCGTCTGGGCAGCTTCCGTTATCCGGCAAAGGGGAGGGCCGGGGCATTGCGGATCACCGTCAATGCCTCCCTGCTGGGTGAGGAGGAAGCCTTCTGGGACACGGTGCGGCACGAATATGCCCACGCCCTGGTCTATCTGCGCCACCCCGGAGAACGGCATGGCCATGACGCAGTCTGGAAAGCCGCCTGCCGGGAGCTGGGCTGCTCCCCGGACCGGCTGGCCGCCCAGACGGCGGAGAGCCGGGAAGCGCTGGAACGCCGGGCAAAGTACAAGGTGCAGTGCACCGGCTGCGGCCAGACGACCTTCTATCTGCGGCGGGGCAAGGTGGTAGACCTGCTGCTCCGGGGCCCCGGCGGCCAGGTCCGCTGTGCCCAATGCGGCGGCAGCAAGCTGAAGCTGTACGTTAGACGCGGCCCCTGAACATACAAAAACCGATGAATATGCATTGAAAGGGTGAATATTCACTATATAAATGAATATCAAGTGAATATTTAAGAAATTTTTCGTATTTTTTCTCAAAAAACTGTTGACAAGAAGAATGCCCTGTGTTATCATCACACTCGTCAAGGGGCAAGGCCCCGTTGGACATTGCTTTGAAATTAAAAAACAGTGAGGAAAACAAAATGAAAAACATGAAGAAAGCACTTGCAATGCTGCTGGCATTGACCATGATCCTGGCCCTGTGCGCCTGCGGTTCCAAGACTGAGGCTCCCGCCGCCACCGAGGCTCCCGCTGCTGAGGCACCCGCTGCTGAGGCTCCTGTGGATTACGCGTCCATGAGCCTGGATGAGCTGAAGGCCGTACTCACCACCGTTACCGAGGGCAAGCTGACCGTGGCCACCAGCCCTGACTTCGCTCCCTATGAGTTCTACGCCGTTGTGGACGGCACCCCGGTTCTGGCCGGTTTTGACGTGGCTCTGGCCGGCTATATTGCCGATTACCTGGGCCTGGAGCTGGAGATGGTTCCCATCGACTTTGACGGCGTTCTCAATGAGCTGGCCGCTGGCAGCGTTGATCTGGGTATGGCCGGTCTGTCTCCCGACCCCAGCCGTATGGACGCCATGAACTTCTCCGATATCTACTACCAGGGCGGCCAGTCCTTCGTGACTGTCCAGTCCAAGGCCGACCTGTTCCCCGATCTGGCCTCTGCCAACAAGGCTGAGTATTCCATCGGCGCCCAGAACGGCTCCATCCAGATGGACCTTGCCAACGAAAATACTCCCGATGCTGACATCGTTCCTCTGGTGAAGGTCACCGATATCATTGCCGAGCTGCTGGGTGACAAGCTGGACGGCGCATTCATCGAGACTGCTGTTGCTGTCAACTACGCACAGAGCTATCCTGAACTGGCTGTTGTTCTGGACGTCCCCTATGATGTGGAAGGTTCCGCTGCCGGTGTCTGCAAGGGCAACGAGGCTCTGCTGGCCGGTGTGAACATGGCCATTGCTGCCGCCATTGCCGATGGCTCTATGGACGCTTTCGTGGCTGAAGCCAACGAGCAGTCCACCGGCGAGATCATCGAAGGTCTGCTGGAGGATCAGGCAGGCTGAACCCAATCTGAATAAAGAGTACGCAAAGGCCTCCGCTCTGCAACGGAGGCGCTTTGCGCGTTAGGAAAAAGAAAGAAGAAATCCACTGAGGGACCCATAAAGACCCTCAGCCTGGTTTAAGGAGACTGGTACATGTTAACAATAAAAGGCTTTGAAAAAGCATTTGAGTATTGGCAGCTGTTTTTGCAGGGTGTGGTTTGTACCATCTCCTTGTCTGCCCTCACGGTTTTCTTTGGTTTTATTCTGGCTCTGGTGATCGCCACCTGCCGCATGGGCAGGTCCAGAATCCTGAGAGCCGTTTCCACCGCCTATGTGGAGCTGTTCCGTGCCACCCCTATGGTGGTGCAGGTGTTCCTGATCTTCTATGTGGTGTTTGATGGAGTCAAAGTGCTGCCGGGCTTCAAGCTGTTCGGCTTTATCCGCTTTGACCGCTTCTTCCCGGCAGTGGTGGCCCTGGCCCTGAACTCCGGCGCCTACCTGTCGGAAATCATCCGCTCCGGCATCCAGTCCATTGACGGCGGACAGACCGAGGCGGCCCGCTCCCTGGGCCTGTCCTCCTGGAAGACCATGCGCTTTATCGTGCTGCCCCAGGCCATCAAGAACATTCTGCCCGCCATTGCCAACGAATTCGTCACCATCATCAAGGAGTCCGCCATCTGCTATACCATCGGCGTGCAGGATATCATGTCGGCGGTGAACGCGGTAAAGGGCGCTACATACAGGATGGGCGAAGCACTGATCATCGCTACGGTGCTGTACTTCTGCCTGACCTTCCCCACCAGTAAAGTGATCGCACATTTTGAAAGGAAGATGAGCCGTGGAGACAAACGATAAGCTGATCCAGGTCAAGGACCTGAAAAAACACTACAACAAAGGCGCCATCAAGGCCCTGGACGGCGTGACCGTGGACATCAACAAGGGGGATGTAATGGTGGTCATCGGGCCTTCCGGCTCCGGCAAATCCACCTTCCTCCGCTCCCTGAACCTGCTGGAGCAGCCTACCGCCGGCTCTATCGTCTTTGAGGGCGTGGATATTACCAAGAAAAAGGACGAAAACGGCAAGAAGCTGGATATCGACCTCCACCGCCAGAAGATGGGCATGGTGTTCCAGCACTTTAACCTGTTCCCCCATATGACCATTCTGCAGAATATGTGCATCGCCCCCGTCCAGGTGAAGGGCAAGACCCAGGCCGAGGCGGAGGCCAAGGCCATGGAGCTGCTAGCCCGCGTGGGTCTGGCGGACCGTGCCGACGCCTACCCCATCCAGCTCTCCGGCGGCCAGAAGCAGCGTGTGGCTATCGTCCGCGCCCTGGCCATGGAACCGGATGTGATGCTCTTTGACGAGCCCACCTCCGCCCTGGACCCGGAAATGGTGGGCGAGGTGCTGGATGTTATGAAGGAGCTGGCCAAAGAGGGCATGACCATGGTGGTGGTCACCCACGAGATGGGCTTCGCCCGTGAAGTGGGCAATCGGGTGCTGTTCATGGCCGACGGCCTGCTGCTGGAAGAGGGCAGCCCTGACCAGATTTTCAACCATCCCCAGAACCCCCGTCTGCAAGATTTTCTTTCCAAGGTGCTGTGATGAGCCAGTCCAAACAAATTGCCATTGAATATGTGAACGCCAGGGCAGATTTCTTCTGCGCCCTGGCGGATACCATCTGGGCCAACCCGGAACTGTCCCTGAAGGAGTTTGGCTCCACCGCCAGCTATTGCGCCGCTCTGCGGGAGCTGGGCTTTGCAGTCAAGGAGAAGCTCTGCGGTATCGACACCGCCTTCTGCGGCAGCTACGGCAGCGGCCGGCCGGTGATCGGCATTCTGGGCGAGTTTGACGCCCTCTCCGGCCTGAGCCAGAAGGCGGGCAGCGCCCAGCCGGAGCCGTTGATTCCCGGCGGCTGCGGTCACGGCTGCGGCCACAATCTGCTGGGGGCCGGCTCCCTGGCTGCCGCCGCGGCAGTGAAGGCCTATCTGGAAAAGACCGGCCGGCCCGGCACCGTTATCTTCTACGGCTGCCCCGGTGAGGAGGGCGGCAGCGGCAAGGCCTTTATGGCCCGGGAAGGGCTGTGGAAGCAGCTGGACGCGGCCCTCAGCTGGCACCCGGCCGATGTGAACCAGGTGCGCACCGGCACCAACAACTCCTGCATCCAGGTGATGTACAAGTTCCACGGCGTCTCTGCCCACGCGGCGGGGGACCCCTATAACGGCCGCAGCGCCCTGGACGCGGTGGAGCTGATGAACATCGGCGTCCAGTTCCTGCGGGAGCACACCACCGATGACTGCCGCATCCACTATGCCATCATCGATTCCGGCGGCGTCTCCCCCAACGTGGTGCAGGCCCATGCCACGGTGCTGTACATGGTGCGGGCCAACAAGGTGGCGGACTCCGTGAAGCTACAGGAGCGGGTGGATAAGATCGCCCAGGGCGCCGCCATGATGACCGACACCCGCTTTGACCGGGTGTTTATCGACGGTACGGCGGAGCTGCTGCCCAATTACACCATCGAAAAACTGCTCCAGGCGAACATGGAGCTGGTGGGCGCGCCCAGATATGATGAGCAAGACCTGGCCTTGGCCCGGGCCCTCCGCACCACCTATGAAGCGGAGACCGATCCTCCCGGCATCGGCGCCAAGTGCGATGAGCAGATCGCCCGGCAGGTGCGGGAATTGACGGAGAACATGACAAAGCCCATCAACGACTTCGTCATGCCACTGTATTCCGGCAACGTGTTCATCCCCGGCAGCACCGATGTGGGGGATGTCAGCTGGCTGACTCCCACCTCCCAGGTGGATATCGTCACCTGGCCGGCGGGCCTGCCCCATCACTCCTGGCAGGTGGTCTCCTGCGGGAAAAGCGGCCTTGCCCACAAGGGCCTGCTGATGGCGGCCAAGGTGCTGGCCGCCACGGCCATCGACCTGATGGAAAAGCCCGAAGCGCTGCAAGCGGCCCGGGAAGAATTTGCCCGCCGCGCCGCTTCCGGCTATGTCTGCCCCATCGAGCCTGGCGAGGAACCGAAAGCCATATAAAAAGATCAGCCCGGCAGCCAAAGCTGCCGGGCTGTTGAGTCTGTCAAAGAACCAGCCAAAGCCTCCCCTGTGTAAGGGGAGGTGGCAAAAATCTATGATTTTTGACGGAGGGGTTGTAAAAGAAATGTTCCAAATTTGCATGACATAACTGATAATCCCGAACATTTTATAAAACAATCCCTCAGTCAGCTTCGCTGCCAGCTCCCTTTACACAAGGGAGCCTTTTTGTGTAGCCGTGAGAGTTATCTTTTATACTGGCAATAGGCGTTGAAGGCGGGCTTGCCGGTACTGATGTGCTGGCCCTGCACCTTGATGCCATCCTCCAGGGGCATGGCGCCCATGCGGATGACGCTGCCGTTGACGCACTCCTTCACGAAGTCCACCTGCATATGTGCGATCAGGGGACGCTCCCCCTCATAATAGCCGCTGAGCCGGCACACCAGCTCCGGGTAGTCAAAGGTGGAGTAGTGGCCGTTGGCATCGCAGTCAGCCTGGGTGAAGGCTTTTTCCTCCGTGTAGGGGAAGTCCTCAATGGTGGGCAGCGGGTCAAAATCCTCCGCCTCGTTCAGGGCCGGGGCGTTGAAGAAAGGCTCCGTATCCTCGCAGGTAAGGCGGCGGCGGCCACGCAGCACCACCGGCATCATCACATGGTTCAGCTGGCCCACCAGCTCTCCGTTCCTGTAAAGCTCGCCCTGCTGGGTGTAGTGCCGGCCGCAGACGGTGCGGCTGGAGGCGAAGCCCACCAGCTCATCCCCGGCGTGCAGATGCTGAAACTGGCGGATGATGATGCGGCGGAACATCCAGACGGCCTTCAGGTTGGCCATCAGCACCTGCTTACTGCCCCCCTCCAGACGGTTGCGGGTGGTGGCGGCCACCACCAGCTGCTGCACCAGGTTCGGCACGGTGATATAGCCCTGCTGATCGCAGTCGGCCTCGGTAATGGTGTAATGCAGAGTCTCCAACATATCCATAATCGATCATCTCTCTATCTTACTTAAATAGTGCGGCTCAGAGCGAAGAAACTCTGAGCCCAACAATATCAATATATCACAGCAAAACCCAGCGGGCAACAATAAAAATACAGTTTAAACAAAGATTGTAGACTTGTATAATTTGTGCCCCTGGATTTCGTTGAAGCTGGCTCTTGAAACTGCCTGCCGGATTTGCTATAGTATAGCCAGAAAGGACGACCGAGAGTCTCATCAAGGAAAGTCCTCTGATATATACGACGGGCCGCAGATGTGTGGCGTCGAATCCGTAGAAAGAGAGGTAACCAGGATGTTAGATACCAAGAACTTCCAGAAATAGCCCTTGACTGTTGTAGGTGAAAGATGCAGCGGTCAAGGGCTATTTCGTTTATAGGGCGTTTTTCAGGGCGTTTTTCTCAGTGTCTGGGGCACTGAGTATTTTTTTGCCCTGCTGCAGGGCATTTGCTTGAAATGTTCACAGTCCGGGGGTAAAATAGCGGTAAAAACTGCCGGGAGGAATAGGAAATGAAAACGGGTCTTGTGTTGGAGGGCGGCGCCATGCGGGGCATGTATACCGCCGGCGTGCTGGATGTGCTGCACCGGGAGGGGGTGCATTTTGATGGGATCATGGGCGTTTCCGCCGGGGCACTGTTCGGCCCCAACTTCCTGTCCGGGCAGGAGGGAAGGGTCATCCGCTATAACAAGCGCTTCATCCGGGACCGGCGCTATCAGGGCCTGGGCTGCCTGCTCCGAACCGGGGACCTGTTCAGCAGGGACTTCGCCTACGGCACCGTGCCCCGGGAGCTGGACGTGTTTGACGACCAGGCTTTTCAGGCCGCCGGCGTACCCTTTTACGCCGTGGTGACGAATCTGGACACCGGCCTGCCGGAGTACATGCAGGTGAAAAGCGTCTTTGACGATATGGAGATCCTCCGGGCCTCCGGCTCCATGCCCTTCGTCTCCCGGCCGGTGGAGATCAATGGCCGCCGCTATCTGGATGGCGGCGTAGCCGACAGCATCCCCTTCGACGCCATGGCGCGGATGGGCTATGAAAAGCAGCTGGTGCTGCTGACCCGGGACATGGATTATCGGAAGAAGCCCATGCCCGCCGGGGCCATCAGGCTGTATTACCGCCGCCATCCCCAGTTCCGGGACCAGCTGCTGCACCGGCACGACGTGTATAATGACAGCGTGGCCCGCCTGAAGGAACTGGAAGCGCAAGGAAAGTATTTTGTCATACGCCCCAGCCGCCCCATAGAGATCGGCCGGGTGGAGAGCGACCCGGATAAATTGCAGGAGGTTTATGAGCTGGGCCTGCGGGACGGGCAGGCGGCCCTGGCGCCCTTGCAGGAATATTTGGGGGAATAAGCCCTTGTTTCCCAGCCAAAATAGCTTTACATAACATTTAACAATTCTGAAATAGAATTACTGTTACATCTGAAATATCTTTTTGCTATCTTATACTTGCAAGTAGCAGTTTTTCATTTTCTCCTCTTTCATAACGATAAACCGGCTGGGCGCAAGTCCAGCCGGTTTATTTTTGTCATATGCATTCTTTTGATTAATTGTTTTCTTAATAATTCGCTGATATAATAAACTGTCATAGGAGTAATTTTGTTGAGGTGATCAGATTGAGAGCTGACAAGCAGGGCAGCTTTATGGAGCGGGTGGCCGCAGTCATTGTGGATAAGCGCAACGTGTTTTTCCTCATTTTTGCCGCCGCGGCCATATTCTGCGCCTTTTCCCGGAACTGGGTCCGGATCTGCGACGATATCACCGCCTACCTGCCGGACAATACGGAGACCCGGCAGGGGCTTGACCTGATGGAGCGGGAGTTTACCACCTTCGGCACTGCCAAGGTCATGGTGGCCAACATTACCTATGAGAAGGCCCTGGAGCTGCAGCACAGCCTGGGCCAGCTGGAGGGTGTGAAATCCGTAGAATTTGACGACAGCGCCAAGCACTACGCCTCCGCCTCCGCCCTCTTTGACGTGACCTTTGTCGGGGAGAATAACGACCCGGAAAGCGAGGCGGGCCTGGAGCGGGTGAAGGACTATCTCTCCGGCTATGACCTGTATCTCAGCAGCGAGGTAGGCAATCCCCTGGAGGCCATCATAGACCAGGAGATGCTGGTGGTGGATATCATCGCGGTGATCATCATTGTGCTGGTGCTGCTGCTGACCTCCCGCACCTATGCGGAGATCCCGGTGCTGCTGATCACCTTCGGCGCGGCGGCCCTGCTGAACATGGGCACCAACTACCTGATGGGGGAGGTATCCTTTGTCACCAACTCCATTGCCATCGTCATGCAGCTGGCCCTGGCCATCGACTATGCCATCATTCTCTGCCACCGCTACACCGAGGAGCGGGAGCATATGGAGCCCAGGGAAGCTGCCATCACCGCACTGAGTCACGCCATCCCGGAGATCTCTGCCAGCAGCCTTACCACCATATCCGGTCTGTTGGCCCTGTGCCTGATGGAGTTCCGGCTGGGCTATGACATGGGCTCTGTGCTCATCAAGGCCATCCTGCTGAGCATACTGTCGGTATTTCTGCTGATGCCGGGTCTGCTGGTGCTGTTCTCCGGCTGGATCGATAAGACCCACCACAGGAACTTCGTGCCCAAGATCAATTTCCTGGGGAAAGCCGTGTACGCCACCCGCTTTGTGATGCCGGTAATCTTCATCGCACTGATCGTCTGTGCCTTTTTCTTCTCCCAGAGGGCCAATTACGTCTATTCCAGCAATTCCGTCACCGCCATTCGCCAGAACGAGACCCAGCTGGCCAGGAAGGAGATTGAGGACACCTTCCAGAAGTCCAATATGCTGGCGGTTATCGTCCCTGCCGGGGACTACGAAAAGGAAGCGAAGCTGATCGCTGAGCTTAAGGAGCTGCCCCGGGTGGAGAGCGTCACCGGCCTTGCGGATATTGACGCGCTGGACGGCTATAAGCTGACCTCCGCCCTGACGCCCAGAGAGTTTTCCGAGGTGGCGGGCCTGGATATTGAGGTGGCAAAGCTGCTCTATACCGGCTACGCCATGAACCTCAGCGAATATGGGCAGATCGCCACAAACCTGGATAACTACCGGGTCCCCCTGCTGGATATGTTCAGCTATCTCTTTGACCAGCGCAAGGAGGTGGTCATCGACCTGGACCAGGAAACCGAGGACTTGCTGGACGATCTGGAGCAGCAGCTTCATGACGCCCGGCTCCAGCTGATGAGCGATGACTACAGCCGCATCGTGGTCATGCTGAACCTGCCCACCGAGGGGGAGGAGAGCTATCAGTACCTGGACATCATCCACGGCATCACCGCCCGGTATTATGACGAGTATTACGCGGTGGGCGATACCACCAGCTGCAGCGACCTGCGCAGCTCCTTTGAAAAGGATAACCTGATTATCAGCATCCTCACGGTGGTCTTTGTGATCATCGTCCTGATCTTTACCTTCAAATCCGCCGGTCTGCCCCTGCTGCTGATCGCCATCATCCAGGGCAGTATCTGGTGCAACTTCTCTACCCCCTATCTGAAGGGCTCCAACCTGTTCTTTATGACCTACCTGATCGTCAGCTCCATCCAGATGGGCGCCAACATCGACTATGCCATTGTGATCTCCAGCCGGTACATGGAGCTGAAAGAAAAAATGCCCCTGAAGGAGGCCATGACCGAGACCCTGAACCTGGCCTTCCCCACCATCATCACCTCCGGCGCCATGATGGCCCTGGCAGGCATGGCTATCGGTCTTTTGACCTCCAATGAGATCATCTCCGGCATCGGCGTGTTCATCGGCACCGGCACCACCATCTCCATTTTCCTGGTCATGTGCGTGCTGCCCCAGATCCTGCTGACGGGAGATATCATCATAAGAAAGACCAGCTTCACCATCAACCGGGGCGGCCTGGTGCAGAGCCGCAGCGGCCTGATCCGGGTGGACGGCCGTGTCCGGGGCCAGTTCAACGGCGTCATCGATGCCGAGGTCCACGGTTTTCTCCGTGGTGAGCTGAATGCCCGGGTAGATATCGGAACAGCGAACAACCAACCGCAAAATCTGGAGATCACAGGAGGGACCCATGATGAAACGTAGAAGCCTATCCCTGCTTTTGACAGCGGCCCTGCTTCTGTCCCTGGCCCTGCCCTGCGCCTATGCCCAGGAGGAGACCTTACATATCTCCACTGTCCAGGAGCTGAAGGACTTCGCCGTGAATTGCACCCTGGTGGAGTATTCCCAGGGCCTGCAGGTAAAGCTGGATGCGGACATCGACCTGGAGGGCCATCCCTTTACTCCCATCCCCAGCTTTTCCGGCAGCTTTGACGGCGGTGGCCACACCATCAGGAACTTTGTACTGGCCACCGACGGCTCCCACCAGGGCTTTTTCCGCTACCTGCAAGAGGGCGGCAGCATCAAAAACCTGAAGCTGGAGGGCCGGGTGGAGCCGGATAACAGCCGCTGCCAGGTGGGCGGCCTTGTGGGCACCAGCTATGGCAGCATTGAAAACTGCTCTTTTGACGGCAAGGTCACCGGCCTGAACTATGTGGGCGGCATCGCCGGGGAGAGCTACGGTACCATCAGCAATTGCAGCGTCCAGGGCAGCATCAGCGGAAAACGCTTCACCGGCGGCGTGGCAGGCTACAGCACCGGCAGTGTCAGCGCCTGCCAGAACCATGCCCAGGTGAACACCGGCATCTCCGCCGGCGGCCTGGAGCTGCAGAAACTCACGGTGGAAAACATGAGCCTCACCGGCGCCGAGGATACCGACGTGGTCTCCGACAGCGGCGGCATTGTGGGCTATTCCACCGGCAGCATTGAAAGCAGCGTCAACTACGGCGCCGTGGGCTACCCCCACTACGGCTATAATGTGGGCGGCATCGCTGGGCGTCAGTGCGGCTATATCACCGGCTGCACCAACGAGGGACAGATCTGCGGCCGCAAGGACGTGGCCGGTATTGTGGGCCAGATGGAACCCTATCTGAAGCTGCTCAGGTCCGCCTCTCTGGCCGATGAGATACAGACCCTCCAGGCCATGATCGGAAACCTGCTGGCCAATGCCGGGGCCTTCAGCGATGAGATGCAGGCAGCCCTGACCAACATCAAAAACAGTACCGGCAAAACCATGGAAGACCTGCTGGTGAAAACACCTGCCACCCCGGGAACACCGGAGGTGCCGGAAAAACTCGCTGAGGGCGGCGAGACCGGAGGAACGACCGGTGGCGAGACCGGAGGAACGACCGAGGGAGAAGCCGGTGGAACGACTGAGGGCGGCGAGACCGGCGGCAGCACCGGCGACTCCGGCAGCGGGGGCGGTGGAACGGATTCACCCGCTGTGGAGCCTGCGCCTGTCCAACCGGAGCCCGCGCCCCAACCTCGGCCCGAAGCGGCTTCAGAGTCTCAGTCTGAACCGGTGGCGGAGCCGGTGGCCAGCAGGGAAAAGACCGGCGGCATTGTCCTGCTGGGACGTGAGAAACCCCAGGGCGGTATTGTTCTGCTGAGCAGCGGAGAGCCGGACACCGCAACAGACCCGGGCACTTCGACGGATCCGGGTACCGCAACAGACCCGGGCACCTCCGAACTCCCAAGCCCTGACGAGATCAAAGACAATCTGCAAAGCGATACCATGAAGGACAATCTGAATCAGATGTCCTCGGATATGGATTATTTCAACTCCGTTCTGGGCGCGGCCTCCGACTCTCTGGGCGGGGATATGAACGCGGTGGCCTACCAGTTTTCCAAGGTTCTGATTATGATGACCAACGCCCTCAGCGGCCAGAACCTGATGGATATGTACGATGATGTATCCAGGAAGGAGCCTGCCGACAGCACCGATGGCCGGGTGAAGGACTGCGTGAACCGGGGCGCCGTGGAGGGTGACACCAATGTGGGCGGCATTGCCGGCGACATGGGCATCGAGTATGAGTTCGACATGGAAAACCAGCTGATGAGCATTTTCACCGCCCAGAATGTGATCAGCAGCGCCTACCAGAGCAAATGCATCGCCAGCGGAAACAAAAACTACGCCCCCATCACCGCCAAGAAGAATAATGTGGGCGGCATTGCCGGCCAGTGCCAGGTGGGCCTGGTGGAAGACTGCCAGGACTACGGCGCCGTTTACAGCACCGAGGGAGGCTATGTGGGCGGCATCGTCGGCAACTCCATCACCCTGGTGAGAAGCAGCTACGCCATGTGCGAACTGGACGGCCAGGAGTTTGTAGGCGGCGTGGCCGGCTACGGCACCGAGATCACCGAATGCGCCACCCTGATCTCTGTGGGCGATGTTACCGCCTGCTGCGGCGCCATTGCCGGCTGGGCCGACATGAGCGCCGGGAAGATCACCAACAATGTCTACAGCCACCCCAGCCTGGGCGCGGTGGATGGCATCAGTTATCAGGAGAAGGCCCAGGCCATAGACTATGCCCAGCTTCTGAAGCGGGAGGGCCTGCCCCCGGACTTCGGCCAGCTGAAGCTCAGCTTCGTGGCCGACGGCAAGGTGGTGGCGGAGCTGCCCTTTGAATACGGCGGCAGCATTGACCCGGCCGACCTGCCTGAAGTTCCCGAAAAGCGGGGCTGTTCCGGCAGCTGGGCCCCCTACGACTATTCCGCCCTCTACCTCAGCGACACCGTGGAAGCCGTCTACACCGCACGCCAGGGCACCCTGGCCGCCAATGCCCCCGGCAGCACCGAAGAGAAGTCTCTGGTCCTTGTGGAGGGCGACTTTGACAGCAAGGCCAAGCTGAGCCTGCGGGAGTACACCGGCACCGGCCCGGCGCTGGAAAACGGGACCATCCGGGAAAAGTGGGTGCTGCGCATCGACAGCAGCTTGGACGGCGGGAAGTATCAGGTCCATTACCTGAAGCCGGCGCTTCTGACCAGGCACGGCCAGATCACCCTGTACAGCCGCACCGGCGACGTGTGGACCAAGCTGGGCACCCGGGAGAGCGGAAGCTATCTGGTCTTTGACTTGACGGAGGACAGCCTGGTCTTCTGCGCGGTGGAGTTTGAACGCCGGCCCAATCCGGCGCTCCTGGCCGGCGGTGGGGCCCTGGCCCTCCTGGCCGTGGGAACGCTGACGGTCCGGGCTGTGAAGAAGAAAAAAGAAAGATCCGCGCCGGCGGAAGCAACTTCCCAATAAAGCAAAAAAACAGGGCGCTGTCCGTTTTGGACAGCGCCCTGGGATTTATAACGCTCTGCCAAAGGCTCCCCTTGCCAAGAGAAGCTGTCGGCGAAGCCGACTGAGAGGTTCGTTACCTCTCCGCGCTCCATCAGAACCGTAGGGGCGAGCACTGCTCGTCCGCCTGTTCCGTCCTGCTGTGTTTTGCGGACGTGCAATGCACGCCCCTACGCTGCGCGGAGAGATGAAGGACGATGGATGCCGGCAGGCGGCCCGTCATTTCCCCGCCGCCATTTTGTAGGCAAAGACGATCATCAGAAGGCTCAGGGCCGCCGCAGTACCCACCAGCGCCGCCTCAAAGCTGAAGGGCAGCACCTTCCGCAGCAGGAAAACCGCGCCCAGCGCCGCCACATCCACCAGCATCCGCAGGGCGTTGGAGGCCAGCAGCAGCTTGTCGTTGCCCTTGTTCAGGGCCTTTTTCGTGATAAAGGCGTTCAGCAGCGCGGCCAGGCTGCCCCATATCAGGCCCGCCACAGCGCCGATCAGATATTTCATAGCGCACTCCTCAAATAATGAATTTTTAGAAATTTTACCACAGTTTGCCGCCCTTGCCAAGCCTTTTATCATGCAGCATTTGCCTCGTTTAATCTTTTGACCAAAGCAGATAATAGCCATGTAAGGCTTTACAATAAAAAGAAAGGAAGCTAAACCATGAGCCCCAAAGAACTGCTCTATATTGAGGACGCGCTGAGCCATACCCAGTTTTTGATGAATCAGTGCCGCGACGCCGCCAACCAGCTGACGGACCCTGCCCTGAAGCAGCAGGCCCAGCAGCTTGTCAACGGCAACCAGAAGCTCTTCACCGCGTTTTATAATCTGGTTTAAGGAGGAAGCACAATGAACGACAAAGAAATCATGGAGGGCATCCTCCTTACCACCAAGGGCGCCTGTGACCTGTATATGCACGGCGCCATCGAGTCCGGCACTCCCAAGGTCCACCAGGCCTTCAACACCGCCCTGAACGACGCCATCTGTATGCAGAACAATGTCTATAAGCAGATGAGCGACCACGGCTGGTACACCACCGAGCAGGCCCAGCAGCAGAAGCTCCAGCAGGTCAAGCAGAAGTTCTCCACCATGCAGTAAGCCCGGCCGCCTCTGCATCACAGCAGAGGCGGCTTTAAGAATTATTAAGAATCTTAAGCAAGCTTTAAGATTTTTCGGCACTTTTTTGTGCTATACTCTGGGCAGAAAATGGAAATCAGGAGGACAAATCATGAACCGAAGCATCAAACGCAGCCTGTCCCTGCTGCTGATCCTGTGCCTGGCCCTGAGCCTTGGCGCCTGCGGCAAGGGCAGCGATGGCGGCAGCCAGACAAAAGACAGCGCCGCCACGCCCGCCCCGGACTTTGTCTACGCGGCGGAATATCAGGACATACATAATGAAAGCGATATTGACTATGCCCCGGAGCTGCTCTGTGAAGAAGGCTTCCTGCTCAGTTACCGGGAGAAGGTGGGGGAGCGGCCCATCCCCCAGGGCGTGACGCCGGAATATGAGGGCCAGTATGACATCATGGAGCCCCGCCTGGCCCTGGGCGGCCTGGACGGCAGTATCACGCCCCTGGCGGCCTATACCCCCGTAAGCCCGGAGATTGACGGCGAGGACAAGCGGGATTTCAATACCAGCCAGACCATCAACAGGGTTTTCCGCAATGAAGAGGGCAATTTCGTGGTGCTGGAGAGCGTCTACACCTCCTGGTCTGAGGCCCCGGAGGACCTAAAGGCCGACGATCCGGACTACTTCAACTACCTGCAGAGCGACTCCGCCTATTACCTGCGCACCCTGGATGAAACCGGGGCGGAGCTGAGCCGGGGAAAGTTGGAGCTTACGGACCCGGACAACTTCTATGCCTATAATTCCCAGCTGGATGAGCAGGGCAACCTGGTGGTCTCCCGGGAGGGCGGCATCCTGGCCTTTAAGCCGGACGGCAGCCCGGCCTACCAGATCGATTTTGAGGGCTGGGTCTACTCCATGGCCAAGCTGAAGGACGGTCGGGTGGGCGTCTACGCCTATGATACGAGCGCCACCGACTACAGCAAGGCCATGGCCCTGCGTATTATCGACAGCGCTGCCGGCAGCTTTGAGAAAAAGACCTACACCCTGGCCAGGGCTGTATATGAGGTCATCTCCGGCGGCGGGGACTATGACCTGTATTACAGCTCCGGCACCCACTTCTACGGCTATAAGCTGGCAGAGGAGAGCGGCGAAATGCTCTTTGACTGGATCGGCTGTGACGTCAACAGCGATGCCCTGCAGCGGGTCTCCGTCCGGGAGGACGGCGTGGTGGAGGGCTTCATCGGCAACTATGACGAGGATGCCGATGATTACAGCTTTGAGTATGTGTCCGTCTCAAAGGTGCCCTATGACGCGGTGCCCCATAAAGAGAGTCTGAGCATGGCGGTGATGTACCTGGATTACCACACCCAGCAGGCCATCATCGACTTCAACCGCTCCAACGACAGGTACCGCATTGACGTGCGGGACTACTCCGAATACAACTCTGAGGATGACTATTCCGCCGGCCTCACCAAGCTGACCACGGAGATCATGGCCGGCAATATGCCGGATATTCTCTCTGTCGCCGAGTCCATCCCCTACCGGCAGCTGGCGGCCAAGGGCCTGCTGGAGGATCTCTACCCCTATATTGACGCCGACGAGCAGCTGAGCCGGGGCGACTTCTTCCCCAATGTGCTCTCCGCCATGGAGCTGGACGGCAAGCTCTACGCCGCCTGCGCCGGCTTCGCCGTGGAGACTGCCGTGGGCGCCAGCAGCGTGGTGGGGGACACCCCGGGCTGGACCTATGACGATTATTACGCCGCCCTGGCCACCATGCCGGAGGGCTGCGAGGGCTTTGACATCGGTGTGGACCGGGATACCATGCTGGAGGTCAGCCTGGCCCTGGACATGACCGACTATGTGGACTGGGCCGCCGGCACCTGCAATTTTGACAGCGAGAATTTTGTCAAGGTACTGGAATTCTGCAAGCCCTTCCCGGATGCCTCCTACTACGAGAATTACGAATACACCGCCGAGGACAGCCCGGCCAACCGGGTGGCCCAGGGCAAGCAGATGCTCTGCGTGGCCACCTTCTCCAGCACCGACTTTTTCTACATGGATTATGACAAGGTGTTCGGCGGCCAGGCCACCTGCATCGGCTTCCCCACCAATAAGGGCGTGGGCAACACCCTTGCCATGCTGGAGAGCTACGCCATGAGCAGCAGCTGCCACAATAAGGAGGCCGCCTGGCAGTTCCTGCGGGGCTTCCTGACCGAGGAATACCAGATGGAAGGCTACTACCTGCCCACCAATCAGAAGACCTTTGAAAAGCAGCTGGAGAAGGCCATGGAGGTAGAGTATGAGAAAGACGCCAACGGCAACTACCTGCTGGACGAAAACGGCGAGCGGATCCCCGTCTCCCGCGGCTCCGTCTATGACGGCATGGAGACCTATGACATCTATGCCACCACGCCCCGGCAGGCCCAGATGCTGCGGGATGTAATCGCCTCCGCCACCAAGATGATGGACTATGACACCAGCATCATCAACATCGTCAAGGAGGAGGCCGCCGCCTACTTCGCCGGTCAGAAGACCGCCCAGGAGGTCTGCAAGCTGATCCAGAGCAAGGTCAATATTTACATCAACGAACAGAAATAAGGACCCAATACACACAAA
The DNA here is from genome assembly GCA_004560305.1 of bacterium. Classification (GTDB taxonomy): domain Bacteria; phylum Bacillota; class Clostridia; order Oscillospirales; family Oscillospiraceae; genus Limivicinus. Next base: position 30,246 of record SFVI01000017.1, read on the forward strand.
CCCGGCTCTCCCATCTTTTGGGAGAGCCGGGTCAGCTTGTCAAAAAAGTCCTTATTGGACTTTTTTGACCGCTTCAACCGCCGAGCATTTTGATTTTATCAAAATGCTGCTTCGCCCGAAAAGCCATGATGTTCAAGGCTTTTCTGCGGCGGGTTATTGGAACGCGAGAACACAACTATGCCGCTGCCTGTGGCAGAAGAAGGCATAGTTGTGTTTCCGCAGCCGTTTTGGGAGAGCCGGGTTCTTACGCAGACCGCGGAAGCGGAATGATCTTGACTTCTTCTGACGTCAATCGAACACAAGCCAGTCGTCGTCGCCGGGGGTGGGTTTCGGAGCCGGCGTGGGCGCTGTGGTCACCTGGGGGCCGGCCGGGACTTCCGGCTCCGGGGCCGGTTCCGGCTGCTGCGGCTCCGCCTGGGTTTCCACGGCTGCGGCCGGCCTCTGCACCGGGGCGGTCTCCTGCTTGCCCAGCTGATAGTAGTAGGCTCCGTTGAGCACCGTGGTGCAGCAGGCGGCCCCGTTGTGGAGATACACCAGGTCCAGCTTCCCCTCGGTCACCGGGGCGGTGTAGGGGTTGATGGTGCTGTTCACCATGTCCAGCCAGTCGTAAAGGTCAAGGAAGGTGTAGCTCAGCTCATGCACCTCCTGGGGAGTGTTGGGGGCGGTGTAAAAATTGATGTTCTCCGGCGAACACATCAGGGCCTGCCGGATGAAATAGGCGATGTTGGCGGCAGACAGGTTGGTGTCTGTGTTGTCGGCCAGGATCCTGGTCACCTTGCCCACATTGGGGATGTTGCCCAGACGGATGAACTGCTCCGCCGCCGCCTTCAAAAATTCATGCTGCATCTCAATGCGCTCCAGATCGCCGTTGACATAGCCCTTGCGGTAGCGGCACAGGCCCATGGCCGTCTCCCCGTCCAGCAGCTGATAGCCCGGCTGCAGATGAATCACCGGCCCATCGTCATAGTCCATGGCCTGGGGCACATCGAAATACACCCCGCCCAGTACGTCCACCACCTGAATGATGGCATCCAGATCGATCACTGCGTAGCAGTCCACGTCAAAGCCGGTCAGCTTCTTCACATGGCTGCGCAGGGCGTCGATGCCGTTGCCGCCGTTGTTTTTGCTGCCCCAGTACACGCTGTTCAGCTTCCGGTTGTCCCACTCCACGTTGATGATGGTATCCCTGGGGATGCTGACAAAATCCAGCTTGTGGCGCACCGTGTCCAGCTTGCCCACCATGATGGTGTCGGTGTTGCCGGTGCCGTCGTCGTTGCCGGCCAGCAGGATGGTGTAAACGCCGTCCTTGCGCTTGGTGTCGAAGGGACTGCCCTTGTCATCCTGGGCCTTGACCCCTGCGGCGCCGGGGCTGGGGCTGGCCGCCGCTGGGGTAGGCTCCGGCGGCAGGGCCGGCGCCCGTTCCCAGAGCCTGTAGGCCCCCGCTGCCAGTCCCGCCGCCAGCACCACAGCGCCCAGGGTGATCCCGGCAATCTTTAAAAACTTTTTCCTGTCCTTCATAATGCTCTCCTAAGTACATTCTTTCGGAGAAAATTATTGCCCCGGACAGGGAAAATTATACAGTAAGCAAACAAGCCCCGGAAGCTCCGGGGCCTGTTTCAGTCTGTCAAAGAAGCAGCCAAAGCCTCCCCTGTGTAAGGGGAGGTGGCAAAAATCTTTGATTTTTGACGGAGGGGTTGTAAAAGAAACGTTCCGAATTTGCATGACATAACCGATAATCCCGAACATTTTATAAAACAATCCCTCAGTCAGCTTCGC
>SFVI01000027.1 GCA_004560305.1 bacterium
GTTTGTTTGTGTGGTAACTACATTTTACACGAAGGTTCGCATATTGTCCCTTTTTTATTTCCTGTTGCACTTCAGATTGTAACCTGTCCAGCTCCCCTTAGGAAGGGGAGCCTATGGGGGCTTGCTTTCATGGGACAGAGAGGGCGTTTCCTCCACCACTTATTCATTATTCACTCTTACTTATTACTTCAATTATCCGCCCAGGTAGGCTTTCTTCACCTCGTCGCTGGCGGCCAGCTCCGCGCCGGTGCCGCTGAGGGTGATCTTGCCGGTCTCCATTACATAGGCCCGGTCGGCCACAGACAGGGCCATCTGGGCGTTCTGCTCCACCAGCAGGATGGTGGTGCCCTCTTTATGGAGTTGGCGGATGATGTCAAAGATCTGCTCCACCAGGATGGGGGCCAGGCCCATGGAGGGCTCGTCCAGCATCAGCAGCTTGGGGTGGCTCATCAGCGCCCGGCCGATGGCCAGCATCTGCTGCTCGCCGCCGGAGAGGGTGCCGGCGATCTGCCGCCGACGCTCCTTCAGTCGGGGGAACTGGGCATAGACCTTTTCCAGGTCTGCATCCACACCGGCGGCGCTTTGGGTGTAAGCGCCCATTTCCAGGTTTTCTTCCACGCTCATCTGCAGGAAGATGCGCCGGCCTTCCGGCACCTGAGCCAGGCCCTTTTCCACGATCTTGTGGCTGGGCACGTTGGAAATATTCTCGCCGCAGAACTGGATGCTGCCGGTGCGGGAGCGCAGCAGGCCGGAGACGGTCTGCAGGGTGGTGGACTTACCGGCACCGTTGGCCCCAATGAGGGTGACCACCTCGCCCTGATCCACATGGAAGGAGATGCCCTTGATGGCGTGGATAGCGCCGTAATAGACGTTCATGTTTTCAACTTTCAGGATCTCCATGCTCAGGCCTCCTTCTTCTTGCCCAGATAGGCCTCAATGACCACCGGGTTGGACTGGATGTCCTCCGGGGTGCCCTTGGCAATGACCTTGCCGAAGTTCAGCACGCAGATGCCCTCGCAGATGCCCATGACCAGGTTCATGTCGTGCTCGATGAGCATGATGGCAATCTGGAAGGTGTCCCGGATCTTGATGATGTTTTCCATCAGCTCCGCCGTTTCCGAAGGGTTCATGCCGGCGGCAGGTTCATCCAGCAGCAGCAGGCTGGGGTTGGTGCCCAGGGCACGGACGATCTCCAGACGGCGCTGGGCACCGTAGGGCAGGGAGCCGGCCTTCACCCCGGCCAGATCCTGCATGTCAAAGATGCTCAGCAGCTCCAAAGCCCGTTCATGGGCGATGCGCTCCTGCTTCCAGTAGGCGGGGAGACGGAGGATGCCGCTGACCATGCCGTACTTGATCTGGTTGTGCATGCCCAGCTTCACGTTGTCCTCTACGCTCAGGTTGTCAAACAGCCGGATGTTCTGGAAGGTGCGGGCCACGCCCAGCTTGTTCACCTGGGCGGTGGTCATGCCGTGGGTGTCGATGCCGTCAATCATGATGGTGCCCCGGGTGGGCTGGTAGACCTTAGTCAGCAGATTAAAGACCGTGGTCTTGCCGGCACCGTTGGGGCCGATGAGACCGGCAATCTCCGTGCGGCCGATGGTGAGATTGAAGTCATCCACGGCGGTAAGGCCGCCGAAGTCGATGCCCAGGTGCCGGGCCTCCAGCACCGGGGACTTGCCCAGGTCCCGCTCCGGGATGTAGGAATCGGTAGGCATGGGGACCAGGGGACTGTCGTTTTGAGATTTCAGCTTAGGCATTTGCTTCCTCTCCTTTCCGGGAATGAGGGATCAGCTTGGCCAACAGGGCCTTCAGCTGGGGGTTGTTGGTGGCCAGCATGACCAGGATCAGCACCACGGCATAGATCAGCATACGGTAATCGTCAAAGCCGCGGAGAGCCTCCGGCAGGATGGTCAGCACCGTGGCGGCCAGGATGGAGCCCCAGATGTTGCCCAGACCGCCCAGCACCACAAACACCAGAACCAGAATGGAGGTGTTGAAGTCAAACTTGGTGGCTACCAGGTTGGAGAAGTTCAGACCGTAGAGGGCCCCGGCGGCACCGGCCAGGGCGGCGGAGGTGACAAAAGCCATCAGCTTGTACTTGGTCACGTTGATGCCCACACTCTCGGCAGCGATGCGGTTGTCCCGCAGGGCCATGATGGCCCGGCCGGAGCGGCTGCGCACCAGGTTCAGCACCACAACCAGGCTCACCATGATGAGGATGAAGCCGGCGGTGAAGCTGGCGATGGTCTGGGTGCCAGTGGCCCCCTGGGCGCCCTTGATCAGCACCTTGCCCCCCTCCAGCAGGCCCAGGTCGTTGACGCCCTTGGTGCCGGTGGCATTGAAGATCAGGTGCAGGCCCTGGCTGTCCACGCCCACAATGAGGCAGTTAATGAGTTCCTTGATGATCTCGCCAAAGGCCAGGGTGACGATGGCCAAGTAGTCGCCCCGGAGCCGCAGCACCGGTACGCCCACAATGGCCCCGGCCATGGCGGCGAAGGCCGCACCCACCACCAGGGCGATGGCCAGGCGCAGCGGCTCGGAGGGAATGGCGCTTTGCAGTCCCATGGCGGCTACTACGCCGGAGAAGGCCCCCACGCTCATGAATCCGGCGTGGCCCAGGCTCAGCTCGCCCAGCACACCCACCGTCAGGTTCAGGGAAACGGCCATTACGATGTAGCAGCAGATGGGCACCAGCTGGCCCTTCAAAGAGCGGGTCAACATGCCCTGGTCCTTCATGACGGTAATCACCATGAAGGCCAGGATCACCCCGGCATAGGTGGCAAAGTCAATGGCGGTTGTTTTTTTCAGCTTTTTCATGGTTGCACCTCAGACTTTCTCAGGCACATACTTGCCCAGCAGACCGGCGGGCCGCACCAGCAGCATGATGATCAGCACCGCAAAGACGATGGAGTTGGCCAGCTGGGTGGAGATATAGGCCTTGGCCATGGACTCAATGATGCCCAATAGGATGCCCCCCAGCAGTGCGCCGGGGATGGAGCCGATGCCGCCGAAAACCGCGGCGGTGAAGGCCTTGATGCCCGGCATGGAGCCGGTGGTGGGCATCAGGGAGGTGTAGGAGGAGCAGAGCAGCACACCGGCGATGGCCGCCAGGGCGGAGCCGATGGCGAAGGTCATGGAGATGGTGCGGTTGACGTTGATGCCCATCAGCTGGGCCGCCGCCTTGTCCTCGGAGCAGGCCCGCATGGCCTTGCCCATCCGGGTCTTGCCGGTGAACAGGGTCAGGGCCACCATGATCACCAGGCACATGACCACTGTCAGGATGGAAACATAGGAGATGCTCAGCTGGCCGTCAAAGAGCTTCACCGCGCCGGAGATGATGGGGGCGTAGGCCTTGGGGTTGGCGCCCCAGATCAGCAGGGCGGAGTTTTGCAGAAAGTAGCTGACGCCGATGGCGGTGATCAGCACCGCCAGAGAGGGGGCGGCCCGCAGGGGCTTATAAGCCAGACCCTCAATTACCACGCCCAGCACTGTGCACACCAGCATGGCCAGCACCACCGCCAGCCACCAGGGCAGGCCCAGACTGCTCATGGCCATCAGGGAGATGTAGCCGCCCACCATGATCACGTCGCCATGGGCGAAGTTCAGCATCTTGGCGATGCCGTAGACCATGGTATAGCCCAGGGCAATAATGGCGTAGACGCTGCCCAGGCTGACGCCGCTGATGAGATAGGAGAGAAATTCCATAGAGATTACCTCGTCTTTTTCATCGTTCATACTGTCCTCACCGGAAAAAGCCTTGGCTTCCGCCGGTGTTTTCTGTGGCAGATGCAGAGGCGGGGATGCTCTGCCCCTGCATCTGCCGCAGAAGGGCCGGGAAGGCGGATTGCCTTCCCGGCATGGGGATATAATTGGCTTCTTCTGACGCCTTAAGCGGAAACATAAACGCCGTCCTGGATGACAACGGCCATAGGCAGCTTGCTGACTTCGCCGTTGCTGCCCCAGGTCATGCCGGTGCCGGTGATGCCGTCAAAGCTCATGGTGGGGAACTGGGCGACCAGGGCCTCGCAGATCTCCTCGGCGGACATATCGGGGGTGCAGGCGGCGCTCTCCAGAGCGGCCTTCAGAGCGTAGACGCAGTCATAGCCGTCGGCAGCAAACTGGTTGGGGGTCTCGCCGTGGCGGGCCTTGTACTCGGCTACGAAGCTCTGGGTCTTTTCATCCTGGGCATCAGCGGAGAAGGGGGTCAGAACCATGACGCCCTCGGCCAGGGAGGTGTCAAAGCCTTCCATGGTCAGGATGCCGTCCATGCCGTCCACACCGAAGAAGGTGGGGGCGTAGTCCATGGCCTTGGCCTGAGCCAGGATAACGGAGGCGGGCTGGTAGTAGATGGGCAGGAACACGGTGTCAGCGCCGGCGGACTGGGCTGCGGTCAGCTGGACGGAGAAGTCAGTGGCGGTGTCCTTGGTGAAGGTGCCTTCATAGACAACCTCGATGCCCTGGTTCGCGGCCTCGGTCACGAAGGTGTCGCGGATGCCCTGGGAGTAAGCGTCGTCATTGCGGTAGATCACGGCAACCTTGGCACCGGGCATGTTGGCGCCCATGTAGACGGCGGAGCCGCTGCCCTGGTTGGGATCGGTGAAGCAGAGCTGGAACATATTGTCCTTACCGGCAGTCACGTCGGGGGAGGAGGCGGAGGGAGTCAGAGCAAAGACCCGCTCCTCATAGACCTTGGCGGAGACGGAGATGGCAGAGCCGGTGGTGACAGGGCCAACCAGAACCTGCATGCCCCAGTCCATCAGGCTGTTGTAGGCGTTGACAGCGGTCTCGCCATCGGCCACGTCGTCCTCAAACTTGAACTGGATCTGGGCACCGTTCACGCCGCCGGCGGCGTTGATCTCGTCAACGGCGATCTGGCAGCCGTTCATAACGGCCTGACCGTAGATAGCGGCGTCACCGGTGATGGGGCCTACGCCGCCGAAGTAGAAGCTGCCGGCCTCGGCGGGGGCATCGGTGCCGGCCTCAGCGGGAGCCTGGGTGGATGCAGCGGGAGCGCTGCCGCAGCCGGCCATGAGACCCATGACCATAACAGCTGCCATAACGAGAGCGATAACTTTTTTCATTTTGTACTCCTTAAAAACTGATATTTATACAAAAAATCGGCCCCGACCATTCAGGTCGGAGCCGATTTGAAGTATACAAACAAACTCAAATCATTGCGCCAAGGCCCAAACTGGTCGAGAAAAATTGCTGCGCAGAATAATAATGACACCAAGCAGTCGAATAACGATCAAACGCAGAATAGCAAAAATGGACAACGCAAAAGCGTTGTCCACGGTAAGCAGCAGGGCAGTATTGACGCGCTGAGAATTGGCGCGGGCGCAGGAAGAGGACGCGGAAACAGACTCATTCGCTGCTGCGCATGAGCCACAGGTATTGAAGCGGTTTGCAAAACGTTCAAACATGTCTCCCGTCTCCTTTCTGAGGATGGCTGAACTTTAGCACCACAAATCGAGGATGTCAAGATGGGAGAAAGAACTTCCCCGTTTTCGACGATTTTTACGCATATGCCAAAAGGAAACTTTGTATAATGCAACGAATTTTTTGCATAAAAAAGGCGGCACCGGTCAGGTGCCGTCCCAGGGGCGACGTTTCCCGTGCCAGCCCCGCTCTTCCCAGTAGCCATAGTCCGGCTCGCTGGGAGGGAAGTGTTTATGGGCAAAGCGCATCAGATAAAACCATTTTCTGGCCCGGCCGTTGCAGCCGGTTTTCCCGGCGTTTTCCCGGATCTGCCGGGCAAGCCGGTCCGTTTTGCGGTGAATGGCGGACTGAATGCGCAAAGGAATTTCCTCCGGCTTTACGGCCTGCACGCCCAGACCCAGCCGGTACACCTTCCGAATGCCCCACATTTCCAGACTGTCGGCCATGTCTTTTGCGGTACTTTTCATGCCGCCGCCGGCAGCGGTGCAGATGGCGACAGCCTGCTTCCCGCTCATTTCCGGCCGGGGCCGGTGCACCATCCACCAGGTGCCGAAATGATCCAGAAAGCTCATCATCTGGCCGGAGGCGTGGTAAACATAGACGGGGCTTTCCAGTATGAGGAGATCGGCGTCCAGGATCGCTTTCTCCAGCGGCGCCAGGTCTTTATAGTGAGGGCAGTGGGTCAGATCCGTTTTGAAACAGCTGTAGCAGCCGCAGCAGGGGTGGTCAAAGTCCCGGGGCAGAAAGAACTCCTGCACTTGGCCGCCCACCTTTTCCGCCAGCTCTCTGGCCACCATGCAGGTGCTGCCGGCATGGTTCTGGCCGTGAATAATGGTGATCTTCATCGCCTGTCACCGCCTTTCCAGCAGGGCGACGCCCGCGCAGGCCAGGGGCAGTGCCCGGAATGATTTCTTCTCCATTGTTTTTCTCCTTTTGTCCAGAGGACTTTTACTGCGCTCATTATAGCCCTGCTTCGCCGGAAAGGTAGTGTCAAGAGTTATGCGCAAAAATGTTTGCAGGCTCGGGCTGAATGAGGTCAGCCGGCAATAGAGGTGTCTTCCAAAGCCGCCTCTAAGTGC
>SFVI01000028.1 GCA_004560305.1 bacterium
ACCGGCATAGGAAAATTCCGACCACCGGGTCTCATACTTCTTGAAGCCTACATACATGGTGATACCCTCATCGGAAAAAGAAAACTTGGCAGTAGGCAGGTCGGTCAGCACAATATATATGCCAATGAGAAAGGTAATAATAGCAATCGCGTGAAGAATATAGTACAGAGTCCAAGTACGAAAGCCATCATCCGTTGCCCATATTAAAAGTACCTCCCATATTATTGGAAACAAAAAGCTAACACTAAATATTCCATTGTAGTATTTGGAGACCCGAAATTTTTTCATGCCAGTTCTCTCCTTCATGGCAAAGCGCTATGAAAAAACGGCGCGGTTGCCGATGGTAACCGCGCCGGGGAAATGCTTTGCTGTTTAATACCGATCATCGTAGCGGTCCCGCTGCTCACGCCGCCGCCGGGCCTCTCTGCGCCGCCTGCGCCGCCGGCTCTCGGCGATGGAACTGATCACCAGACCCACCACGGCCAGAACGATCAGGACAATGATGCCGATGAAGACATAGCGCATGAAGCCAACGCCGCCGTCGGAATCCTCATCATAGGCAAGGCTTCTGGTCTCGGTATAGCCGCAGACGGAGCAAACGCCTTTCTCTGTGCCTTCCGCCTTCTTCGTGGCCTCCGTCACTACGGTCCACTCCATGCTGTGGGGGGCCTCCTGTGCCTTCTCACCGCAGGCGCATTCGTGCCAGTGGGCTTCGGCGTCCCAGTTCCAGGCTTCGGAAAATTCGTGGACGTGCTCGTCCTCGCTGCCCGGCTTCGCGGTGGCCGCCGGTGCCTCCGTGGGCTTGGGGCTCGCGCTGGGTTTGGGCGTGGCCGTGGGCTTGGGGGTCTCTGCCACCTTCACCTTGATGCTGGCCGCGTTGGACACCGCCGAGCCGCCGGGGCCGGAGAAGGTACATTTCACCGTCCAGCCGTCCATTTCCGCCGGGACATTCCGGATGTTCATCTTCTCCTTGCCGTCCCCGCCGATGGAGACGCCGGGGAACAGGTCCGGCAGATCCTCGCACTTGCAGGTGGTCTTGCCGTCCGGGCTGGTGGCCGTCCACTCATAGGTATCAGCATAGGTGGCCATGGCCACGAAGGAGGCCAGCTCCCCCTCCTTCACGTTCTCCGTAGTGGGGTGCTTGTAGATGCTGGGGGCCCACAGCTGCGCGTCGTAATCCCGGTAGAGAGTCAGGCTGCCGTCGCCGTTCATGATGTAGTCCGCCTGGGAGTTGTTCAGGTAGACCGCCACCCCGTCGGCAAAATAATAGCCCTCCGCCGCAGCTACCGTGATCTCCACCCGGTAGGTTCCGGCCTCAAAAACACCGTCAGCCGGGCTGCCGCTGCTGTCAAACCAGCCGTAGCTGGTGAGGTAGCAGCCCTCCGTACTGGTGGCCGCTGTGATGCTGTATACGCCGTCCATGGCCACTGGCACATTGGACAGCGTGGTCAGCACCTTGCCGATCTCTCCCTCGGCACTGGCCTCCACCGGGATCAGCCCGCAAATGCCCAGGCAGAGCAGCAGGACCAAAAGCCCTGCCAGGGCCCTTTTCTTAATCGTTGTCACAGGAAATCCCCCTCCCTTTACTGAAGCGACGATTTCTCTTTCGTTTTTGTTCCAGCAAATTATATCATCCCCTGCTTTTCAGGTAAAGTGTAAATTTATAAATCAGACCATATAACGAAATGTGGTTGACTAGTTGAGAAGAAAAAGGTAAAATAATATGATGTAGAATGTTGTGCGCGGAGGTGTCCCAGTGGTTGAAATGAAGATCGCGGATCCTGGCCGCCTCTCTCACGCTTATCTCATCTCGGCCCCGGATATCCGGGCGGCGCTTTCCTGCGCCGGGGAGCTGGCCGCCGCCGCGGTCTGCACCGGTGAGGGAAAAAAGCCCTGCGGTCAGTGCCGCGCCTGCCATAAGGCGGCGGAGAATATTCACCCGGATGTGATCACCCTGGCCCGCCTGGAGGATGAGAAGGGCCGGCCCAAGCGGGAGATCGGCGTGGACCAGATCCGTCAGCTTGCCGCCGATGCCTGTATCATGCCCAATGAGGCAGAACGAAAGGTGTACATCATCCGGGAGGCGGAGACCATGAACGTTCCCGCCCAGAACGCCGCGCTGAAGCTGCTGGAGGAGCCGCCCCTGGGCGCCCTGTTCCTGCTGTGCACCACCAATGCCAGCCAGCTTCTGCCCACGGTCCGCTCCCGCTGCGTGGAGCTGAATCTCACCGGCGCCCAGGCCGCGCCGGATCAGGCCATGGAGGCGCTGGCCGCGGCCTATATCAAAGCCGTTGCCGCCGGGGACCGGGCGCGGCTGTACAGCTGGTGCGCCGCCAATGAGGGGCTGGACGGCCGCGCCGCTGCCGCCTTTGTGGACTGCGTTCAGGAACAACTGGGGGAGATGCTCTGCGCCAGGCGGGATTGCCTGGGCCTCAGCCACCGGGAGCTGCGCCGGCTCTGCGCCCTGATGGACCGCTGTGCCGCCTATCTCCGGGTGAACGTCGGCCCCAAACATATATTTGGTCTGCTGGCTGTGGACTCCATTGCCGGCAGCGGAAACAGAGGATAAGTCATTGATAGAAGTAGTTAGTGTAAGATTCAAAAACCGGGGGAAGAGCTATTATTTCTCCCCTAACGGCCTGAAGATCGAGGCCGGGAAAAAGGTTATTGTGGAGACCTCCAAGGGTCTGGAGATCGTGGATTGCTGCCGGGGCAACCATATGGTGATGGACACCTCCGTCATCCAGCCCCTGCGCAATGTGGTGCGCATCGCCACGGCGGACGATCTCCGGGTAGCGGAGCTGAATAAGCGCCGGGAGAAAGAGGCCTTCGAGATCTGCCAGCAGAAGATCGCCGAGCACGGCCTGGATATGCGCCTGGTGGATGTGGAATGCAATTTCGAGGGGAACAAGACCATGTTCTTCTTTACCTCCGACGGCCGGGTGGACTTCCGGGAGCTGGTGAAGGACCTGGCCGGCATCTTCCGCAACCGGATCGAGCTGCGGCAGATCGGCGTGCGGGACGAGGCCAAGATGATCGGCGGCATCGGCATCTGCGGCCGCCCCTATTGCTGCAGCCAGTTTCTGGATGATTTCCAGCCCGTCTCCACCAAGATGGCCAAGGTGCAGTCCCTGTCCCTGAACCCTGCCAAGATCTCCGGCAGCTGCGGCCGGCTGATGTGCTGCCTGCGCTATGAGCAGGAGGCCTATGAGGAGCTGATCAAAAAGGTCCCCAAGCAGGGCGCCTTCGTGGAGACCAAGGACGGCTACGGTACTGCCGTGCAGGTGAACCTGCTGCGCCAGACCGTGAAGGTGAAGCTGGATAACGACAGCGATGATTCCCTGCGTCTCTATAAATCCAATGAGCTGTGCGCCGTCCCCGGCGGCCGGCCCAAGGACGGGGAGACGCCGCCCCATGTGCTCAACTATGTGCCGGAGCCGGAGGAAGAGCAGGAGCCGGAAGAGGATAAATGGGTCCTCCCCAGCGCGGAGCCGGTTCGCGTTCAGGAGCCTGCCCAGGAGCGGCGGGAGAATAAGAGCCGCAGCAATAACCGCCGCCGCAACCGCCAGAAGAAGCCCAAGCCCCAGACCCCAGCCCCTGCGGCGGAGCCGAAGCAGGAGGCCAAGCCTGCCCACGCGCAGCCCAAGGCCCATGGCCACAGCCGGGGCAATAAATCCAACCCCAAGGTGGTGAAGGTGGAGGCCAAGCCTGCCCAGAACCAGAAAGCAGAAAACGCCCCCAAGTCCGCTTCCAAGGAGGGGCAGAACCGGGAGGGCGCCCCCCGCCGCAGCAATAACCGCCGCCGCCGGTATTACCACAATAAACCCAAGGCCGGCGGGGAGAACAAACAGGCATGAGCACCAATTGAACCTGAATGAATCCATCTGCCGGACTGTTCACAGAACAGTCCGCAGCTTGTCAAAAAAGTCCTTGTTGGACTTTTTTGACCGCTTCAACCGCCGAGCATTTTGATTTTATCAAAATGCTGCTTCGCTCGAAAAGCCTTGATGGAACGCGAGGCGGGTCTTAACCCCCTCGCGCACCCCCGCTGCTCTATCTTCGGCGGGTGAAGCATCGTTTTTTGAAAATCTCCATCTGCCGGACTGTTCACAGAACAGTCCGGCAGATCTTCTTTTTGCCGCCGCCGGCGAAAAATGCACCGGAGCTGCCAGGAGCTCATGGTCATAACGACGAAAAATACCGCGAAAAAGCGGTTAAAAATTTAACCCTGATTTTGCCACCGGGTTTGACAAATAACTAACGAGAGGCTATAATAACCTAATATAAGGGGACCGGCACCGCATGACGGCTTTCCGGCTCCCGGCCCTCTCTCCCCACCGCGGCAGTGGAGCATGTCCGGTGTAAGGAAGGGAGGAATTGTCGTGAAATTAACGGGAGTGTAGTAATTTTGTCAAGGAAAAGGGAAGATTTGCCTTGAAACAAGTTACTTTGTGAGGTATCATTAAAATACCGTTAATGGCAAGTCCAGGCATAGAACTTTTATTGCTCAATCCAAAAAAAGAGGGGGTGTGCCAATGTCATTTGAAGCGATAACAAGCATTGCCCAGGCGGAGACCGACGCAAAAGCCGCGGTTGCGGCGGCGGAGGCCAAAGCAAAACAGCTGCTCTCTGATGCCGAAGCCGCAGGCAAAGCCGCGGTGGAAGCAGCCTGCTCCAAGGCGGAGGAGGAGCTGGCGGAACTCAACCGCCAGGCAAAGGAGAAAGCCAAGGGCGACGCTCAGACGCTGGCAGGGGAGCTGGAGAATCAGAAGGCTGTTCTGCGCACCAGAGCCGAAGCCAGACTGGATCAGGCAGCAAGTCTCGTAGTGGAAAGGATAGTGAATAGCTGATGGCCATTTTAAAAATGAAAAAGCTCCGGCTCATGGCTGTCCGTTCCCGGAAGGACGAGCTGCTGCGTGAACTGATCCGCCACGGCTGTGTGGAGTTTTCGGAGTTGGAGGACCAGATCCAGGGCTCCGACGTGGAAAGCATCCTCAGCCGGGAGAGCAGCGATGTAGCAACGCTCAAGTCTCAGCTCACCAGTCTCAACCACGCCATCGCTCTGCTGGATACATATGCCCCCAAAAAGGGCAAGCTGCTTTCCGCAAAGCCTGAGCTGGAGGATCTGGCATTCCTTGACGATACCGGCCTCAGCGGCGCCTTGAAGTTTGCCGGGGCCATCGAGGGCTATGACGCACGCATCAAGCGCATCAGCGCCGAGGAGAGCCGCCAGCGCAGCATTATGGAAAGTCTCCAGCCCTGGCTGGGGCTGGACCTGCCCCTGAATACCGAGGGGACGGAGCGCTGCGGTGTGCTCATGGGTACCATCCCGATGAAGATGGAGCTTGCCGATGTGCAGGCTGCCCTGAGCCAGGTCAACGAGGAGAGCGAGCTTTTTCAGGTCAACGAGGACAAGCGGGACCGTTATGTGCTGCTTGTTGCAATGAAAGAAACAATCCCCGCCATGCAGGAGTGCCTCAGAGGCTTTGGCTTTACCGCCTCTGCCCTGGGCAGCATGAAGGGAACGGCAAGGGAATGCCTCAGTGCCGCCGGGGAAGCGCTGAAGGAGCTGGCCGCCGAGAAGGAAGCCTGCGCCCAGAGCATCGTGGCCGAGGCGGTCCGCCGTGACGAACTGAAGCTGGCCGCCGACCGGGTGAGCACCAAGATCGCCCTGGCCGAGGCCGACGAAAAGCTCTACGGGACCGCGTCCACCGTGGTCATGGAGGGCTGGATCCCCGAGGAGAAGGAGCAGGAGCTGATCAAGGTCTTTGATGACTTCGGCTGCGCGTATGAGACCCTTACGCCCACCGTGGAGGAGTACCCGGAGGTTCCTGTCAAGCTCAAGAACAACAAAATAACCAACGGCCTGAACATGGTCACTGAGATGTACAGCCTGCCTGCCTATGGCAGTCTGGACCCCAACCCGCTGATGGCCCCCTTCTTTATTCTGTTCTATGGCCTGATGATGGCGGATATGGGCTACGGCCTGCTGATGGTCATCGCGGCCCTGGTGGCCATGAAGAAGATCAAGCCCAGAAAGGGCAGCCTGTCTTTCTGCCAGCTGCTGCTCTGGGGCGGCATCTCCACTTTCGTGTGCGGGGCACTGACCGGCGGCTTCTTTGGCGACGCCCTGGTGAAGATCGGCCAGATCCTGGGCAAGCCCAGCGGCTGGGGTGAGCTGCCCGCCCTGTTCAGCCCCATGACCGACAGCATGATGGTGCTTATCGGCGCCATGGTTCTGGGTCTGGTGCACCTGAACACCGGCATGGTCATCAACTTTGTGAAGAAGACCAAGCGGGGCCAGCTGGCGGACGCCATCTGGGAAGAGGGCGCCCTGTGGGTCACCCTGGTGGGCATCATCCTCTTTGTGCTGAAGATCGGCAATGTCTCCGGCGTGCCGGTGGTGCTGATCATCGGCCTTGTGATGGTGTTTTATGGCGGCAGCCGAAGCGCCAAGGGCCTGGGCAAGCTGCTGAGCATCTTCACCACCCTGTACAATACCGCCACCGGCTGGTTCGGCGATATTTTGTCTTACTCCCGTATCATGGCCCTGATGCTGGCCGGCTCTGTCATCGCCACGGTGTTCAACACCATCGGCGCCATTGCCAACAGCTTCTGGCTGTTTATCCCGGTGTTTCTGATCGGCCACGCGCTGAACTTCGCCCTGAACCTGCTGGGCTGCTATGTCCATGACCTGCGTCTGCAGTGCCTGGAGTACTTCGGCAAGTTCTACGAGGACGGCGGCCGGCCCTTCAAACCCCTGGAAGTTACCACAAAATATTACAACGTAGCAGAATAAAAAACAGGAGGAAATTAAAATGGAATTTTTGTTTGCACATTCTGGCCTGGCAATTGGCCTTCTGGGCGCGGGTCTGGCAGCATGCCTCGCCGGCGCAGGCTCCGGTGTTGGTACCGGTATCGCCGGTGAAGCCGGTGCCGGTCTGGTTTCCGAGGATCCCAGCAAGTTCGGTAAGTGCATGATCCTGCAGGTGGTTCCCGGCACCCAGGGCCTGTACGGCCTGGTGGTGTTCTTCGTGGCCATCATGCAGATGGGCCTGCTGGACGGCTCCGCCATGAACCTGAGCTTTGTTGATGGCTGCCGTTACTTCGCCGCCTGCCTGCCCATCGGTATCGGTGGTCTGGTCTCCGCTATTGCCCAGGGCAAAGTGGCTGCCGCCTCCGTCAACCTGCTGGCCAAGAACCCGGATCACTGGGCAAAGGGCATGATCCTCTGCATCACCGTTGAGTTCTACGCCATCCTTTCTCTGCTGGCATCCATGATGATGCTGCTCTTCATCTGATAGACAGATATTTTTTCAAACCAAACCTCAAAAATATTATCAGATTGGAGATCATCAATGAAAGGCACTGAAAAAATCATCGCGCATATCCAGGCTGATGCCAAGGCTCAGGCCGACGCGATACTTGCTCAGAGTGAGCTGCAGTGCGCTGAGATCCGCCAGCGCTATGAGGCCCAGGCCAAGGAGCGCTACGGCGAGAAGATCCGTCAGGGCGTCAAGGCCTGCCAGGACAGCATAGACAGCGTGGAGCGTATTAACCAGATGGAAGCCAAGAAATCCATCCTGGCTCTGAAGCAGGAAATGGTGTCCAAGAGCTTTGATAAGGCCTGCACCATGCTGACGGCGCTGCCGGAGGAACAGTATGTGGCGCTGCTGGGTAAGCTGGCCGCCCAGGCCGCTGTCACCGGCGATGAGGAGATCGTCCTCAACGCCAGAGACAAGGCCGCCGTGGGCGCCGCCGTGGTGGAGAAGGCGAATTCTCTGCTGCCGGCCGGCAAGCTGAGCCTGTCCGCCGCCACCGGCGATTTTGCCGGCGGCCTCCTCCTCAGGCGGGGAAGCATCGAGGCAAACTGCACCATAGAGCTGTTGGTGGAGCTGTGCCGGGGCGATATGTCCGCGCAGCTTGCTAAAGTTCTGTTTGAATAATCCCCATGCAGGGAGGGAAAAAATTGGCTAATAAAAAAGAAGCGTATCTCTGCATATCGGCCATGCTTCGCGCCAGAGAGCCCAAGCTGCTCAGCCGGGAAAAGGCGGAGCGTATGCTGGATGCCGCCACCTTTGAGGACGCGGCCAAGCTCCTGACCGACTGCGGCTATGAGGATCTGTCCCAGATGGACGCCGCCCAGATCGAGGAAAGCCTGGAGAAGCACCGGGCGCAGATCTTTGATGAGCTGGGCCGCTTCTGCCCGGAGCGCCGTCTGGTGGATCTGTTCAAGCTGCGCTATGACTATCACAACGCCAAGGTTATCCTGAAGGCCGAGGCCATGGGCCAGGACCCCAAGCGCCTGCTCAGCGATTCCGGCCGCATCCCCGGCGCCAAGCTTCTGGAGATCTATAACGAGGATAAGCGGGCCCAGCTTCCCGAGACCCTGGCCGCCGCCATGGCAGAGGCCAAATCCGTCCTGGCCCGTACCTCCAACCCCCAGCTTTCCGACTTCGTGCTGGATAAGGCTTACTTTGCCGAGCTGGAGACCCTGGCCGAACAGCTGGACAGCCGTTTCCTCAAGGGCTATGTGGCCCTGCTGATCGACAGCAGCAACCTGAGAAGCGTGGTGCGCACCCTGCGCATGGGCAAGAATCAGGACTTCCTTTCCGAGGTTCTGGTGCCCGGCGGCAATGTGGGCGTGGAGCGCCTGGCCGCTGCCGGCGATAAGGACAGCCTTGCCGCCCTCTATGCCCACACCGTGCTGGAGAAGGCCGGCGTTCTGGGGGCTGAGTGCCTCTCCGGCGGCAGCATGACCGCCTTTGAGTTGGCCTGCGACAACGCGGTGAACGCCTATCTCAAGGGCGCCAAGCTGGTCAGCTACGGCTGTGAGCCGGTCATCGCCTATATGGCCGCAGTAGAAGGGGAGATCACCGCCATCAGAATGATTCTTACGGGCCGGCTTGCGGGCATCGCCCCCCAGGTCATCCGGGAAAGGCTGCGTGATATGTATGCTTAAAATCGCTGTTATCGGCGGCAGAGACACCGTCATGGGTTTCAAGGCCCTGGGCCTGGAGACCTATCCCGCGGCGGACGCAGCGGAGGCCGGGCGTGTTCTGAAAAGCCTCACCAGAGGCAGCGACGAATATGCCATCATCTACATTGAAGAGGGCCTGGCCGCAGAGCTGAGCGCAGAGATCAACAAATTCAAGGACAGCCCCACCCCGGCCATCATCCTGATTCCCGGCCGTGAGGGCTCCATCGGACTTGGACAGTCTGCCCTGAAGGCAGCTGTCGAGCGTGCCGTGGGCACCAACATACTTGGCGACTGATCCGTCAGCAGCCAACAAACTTGTAAAAGGTAGGTAGAACCATGAGCGGAACGATTACTAAAGTTTCAGGACCGCTTGTCGTGGCCGAGGGCCTGGCAGACGCCAACGTATCCGACGTTGTGCGTGTGGGCTCTCAGCGGCTGATCGGCGAGATCCTTAATATGACCGGCGACAAGGCTTCCATCCAGGTCTACGAAGAGACCTCCGGCCTTGGCCCCGGCGCTGAGGTCGTCACCACCGGCATGCCCATGTCCGTGGAGCTTGGCCCCGGCATGCTGGATAACATCTATGACGGCATCCAGCGCCCCCTGCCCGAGATGCGTGCCCAGTCCGGCGACTGCATCTCCAGAGGCATCGATGTTCCTGCCCTGAACCGGGAGAAGAAGTGGGACTTCGTCCCCGTGGCAAAGCCCGGCGACAAGGTCAACCCCGGCGACGTGCTGGGCACCGTCCAGGAGACCAGCGCCATCCTGCATAAGATCATGGTCCCCAACGGCATCTCCGGCGAGGTCGTCAGCGTGGAGAGCGGCGAGCACGTTGTGGAAGACGTGGTGGCCGTGGTGAAGGATGCCAAGGGCGTGGAGCATAAGCTCACCATGATCCAGCGTTGGCCCGTCCGTATCGCAAGACCCTATCAGAAGAAGTACGTCCCCCGCCGGCCCATGAATTCCGGCCAGCGTATCATCGACACCATGTTCCCCATCGCCAAGGGCGGCACCGCCGCAGTCCCCGGGCCCTTCGGTTCCGGCAAGACCGTGGTGCAGCACCAGCTGGCCAAGTGGTCCGACGTGGATATCGTGATCTACATCGGCTGCGGCGAGCGCGGCAATGAGATGACCGACGTTTTGATGGAGTTCCCCGAACTGAATGACCCCCGCAACGGCGAGCCGCTGATGAAGCGCACCGTGCTGATCGCCAACACCTCCGATATGCCTGTGGCAGCCCGTGAGGCTTCCATTTACACCGGAATCACCATCGCTGAGTACTTCCGTGACATGGGCTACGATGTGGCCGTTCTGGCTGACTCCACCTCCCGCTGGGCCGAGGCTCTGCGTGAGATGTCCGGCCGTCTGGAAGAGATGCCCGGCGAAGAGGGCTACCCCGCCTACCTGGCCTCCCGT
>SFVI01000018.1 GCA_004560305.1 bacterium
GGGTACGCAGCCGCCCACCAGTCCGGTGCCCGCGCCCCGGACGGTGACGGGAATCTTCTCCCGGCTGCACAGCTTCATGATGGCGGAGACTTCTTCCGTGCTCTCCACCAGGCACACCGCCTCCGGCAGATGCTTGCCGTAGATGGGCATCTCGTCATGGGAATAGGCTTCCTTCACCCCTTCCCCATACTGGAACCGCTTCTCCCCCAGCAGGCTCCGCAGCTCCTCCGCTAGAGCCGGGGTCAATTTGTTGTAGTCAGGCATTGTTTTCCTCACTTTCGTTATGCTGATCGCTCATCCTTCTGTCACGGTTATGCTCCAATCGTTGCAATAGACCCCACCGGGTTCCAGATGCACAAAATCACTCCGGCAGGCCAAATCCTCAATCACACCCTGCCGGGCCGGCAGGGAGAGCCAGGGTTCCACGCACACATAAGGAGCATCCTTCCCGGGCATATGCCAGAAGCCTACATAGGGCATCTGGGGAAACTCCACAGTTACCGCGCAACCGGTCTTATCCGAGCCCAGGTTGACGCATCGATCCATATGTTTCAGGACAATGGCGTCATGATCAAACAAATCGTGCCGCAGCCGCAGGGTCGTGCCGCCCTCCAGCGGAAAAAGGCAATCCCGGCCGCTGAGGTACAGAGCATCGGTAAAGCCCACCTGATCCGGTTCACAGGGCCGGGAAAAGCGCAGAAAATAGTCCTCAAAATCCGTTCCCTCCGCCAGCGGCACACGAAAGCCCGGGTGTCCTCCCAGGCTGAAATGCATCTGCCGTTGGTCCCGGTTGTTCACCTGATAGCGGATTTTCAGGCACCAGCCCTCCAAAGCGTACCGCACCCGGAATTGGAAGCGGTAAGGGTACTGCTTCTGGGTCTGTTCACTGTCCTCCAGAAGCAGAGACAGGCTGCTTTCCGTCTGTTCCTCTACCGAAAACGCCGACAGCTTAGCAAAACCATGGATTCCCATCTGATAAATCTGGCCTTCAAGCCGGCACTTTCCCTCCGTCATACGGGCTACAAAGGGGAAGAGCACCGGCGCCCGGCCTGACCAATAGTCTGGATTCCCATCCCACAGATAGCGGGTGCCCTGCCGGGAGTTCAGTTCCATCATCTGAGCGCCCAGAGGGTCCACGCTCAGGGTGAGGCATTCATTTTGAATTGTAAGCATGGCACTCCTCTTTCCATTTATATATAGGGATAACCGAGAGCATCCAGCATGCCCTTCAGGTAGCCAATGGCAAAAAGCCGCCCCGTTGTCTGATAGCCTGCTTTTCCGTCCTTATCCCCTGCCATAGTGGGCACATGGTCCACCCGGATGGGGCCATGGTAACCATAGCGCCGGTAGATTTCCAGTGTACGGGCCATATCCGTGGGGCCGTTGTCATGGAAGGTTTCGTGGAAATGCTCCCCTTTGCCGGCTACATCCCGGAAATGGATAAAGAATACCTTGTCCATTTTCAGGAAGCATTCAATGGTGTCGTAAATATCCTCACCCATAGCCAGGTAACTGCCCTGACACAGCGTGACCCCCAGATTGGGACTGGGCACCAGATTCAGTGCCTTGATGATATTTTCACGGCTCACCAGAATCCGGGATACCTTTCCCAGCTGGGGCACCGGCGGATCATCAGGATGCAGAGCGATGCGGATGCCGTGCTTTTCCGCTTCCGGCATCACAGCCCGGAGGAAGTACTCCAGATTGTCCCAAAGCTGCTGCTGGCTGATGGCCAGCCCCTCTTTGCCGGTAAACTCCTCCATGTCAAAGGCGGTCACCGTGGCGCCGCCCCGCTCCGGATACACAGTACTGGTTCGATACCAGCCGATGAGGGCCATGAAGTTGGTGCACACGGTGCGAATATCCAGCGCTTCCATAATGGGCAGCATCCGGATGAATTTTTCTATGCACGCATCCCGCTTATCGTCCCCCGCTTTGATGTGCTCATGCAGCGCATTGGGCAAGGGTTCAATCACGGTAGGCTTCAGCCCATGGCGCAGAAAGCGTTCATACACCGTTTGCCAGTGGGCACGGCTGGTAAAATCAAAATCCTCCGTCTCGGGGAGGCGGACGGTGGCGTGGCTTACGCCCACCTGCCGGGCCATTTCCCACTGGATATCCGGCGTGGAAAGAAGGTAATCTGTCAGTATCATTCTTGTTCCTTTCCGGAGTTATCCGGCGCGCTCTATTTTTTCAGAACCCGCCTGTAATTGCGGCCGATATTATCCCACAGTTCAATGGGGTCTTTTGCCGCTACAGAGGTGCCTAGGCCGCCGCGATAGGTCCAGGTACCCAGACGGTCAACGCCCAGCTCCTCATACATATCCACCACCCGGTCGATCTGGGAGAAGTCCTCCGGCCGTTCGCTGTAGCCCATGAGCCATCGCTCTGACTCCTTGCCGTATTTCTTCGCCATGGCCACCGTGCGCTCGGTTATCTGGCGGAAGAAGCTCTCCGGCAGGCTCCACTTGATGATGGTGGTGGAAAAGACATCAAAATACGGGCAGGCCGCAACCATCTCCCAGTTGTCATAGCCCCGCAGTTCGGTCACATAGTAGCTGTTCAGCGTGGCATGGACACAGCAGGTGATCTCCAGCTTGGGATTATACTCCTTCAATGCTTTGGAGGTATCGGCCAGGGTTTTCAGCGCCTCTCTCCAGCGGAACTGCTTCACATCGTCGTTCATGAAGCGGGGCATCTCATAGCCGTAATAGTCCTGGAATTTCTTCATACACTCAGGGCAGCGGCAGGACCAGTCATCCCCCGCGCCGCCGGTGATGGAGGCATAGGCCTTGGGATAGGCATAGTGGGGCTCATCCCAGAAGAAACCATCCACTTCGGTTTCCCGGGCCAGCTTCATGCACATGCGGGTAAAGTAATCCCGGAAGGCGTTGGTGTTGAAGCAGGCAAAGGGCAGCACCTCACCCGTGTAGGCCGATACCTGGCGGTGATGGATGTTGTTCTGGAGGAAAAGGCTGACCTGCTCCCCACCGAAGTATTTGCCGATACCCCAGAGATCCGCCAGAACCCGCAATCCCATTTCATGGGCCTTCTTTACAATGACGTTGATATTGGGGAACCAGAAATCCATATCAAACTCAGTAATGGCAAGGATCAGAGCGGTCACGCCATGGGCCTGGCCCTGAAGAAGCGGATGGACATGGGCTTCACCTTTCTGAAGATGGATCTTGGCATCGGCCTTTTGCTGGATGAGCCCGGCGCTATCTGCGCCCCCTTGGGCTTTATTGATGACATGAAGCAGTACGCTTCCCACATTCTCAACGCCCAGGGCGGCTCCGTAACGGCGGACATGGTCAAGCATCAGAAAAGCTACCAGATCGTTACCACCGCCCATCCTCACACCGGCATTCAGATCACCGAGCACGGCCTGGATGTGCTGGAAGAATATGTGCGTCAGGTGCGTGAGGTCATTGGCTATGAGGTGCCTCTGGCTGTGGACCATTTCGGTCACGTAACCCCGGACAGCTGCATCCGCTTCTGCCGCCGCATGGAGAAATACAATCTGGCCTGGGCAGAGGATCTGATTCCCTGGATGTATACCGACCAGTATGTGCGCCTGCACAATTCTACCACCGTCCCCATCTGCACCGGTGAGGATATTTACCTGAAAGAAGGCTTTGAGCCGCTGATCAAGAGCGGCGCTGTCTCTGTGATCCACCCCGACATTCTTACCTGCGGCGGTGCTCTGGAGATGAAGAAGATTGCCGACATGGCCGATGAGCACGGTGTTGCCGTGGCTATCCACATGGCGGAAAGCCCCATTGCCTGCCTGGCCGCCATCCACACCGCCGCTGCCATGCACAATGTGCTGGCTGCCGAGTATCACAGTGTAGAGATCCCCTGGTGGAAAGACATGGTCAAGCTGTATGACGATACCCCCATCATGGAAAACGGCTTTTACAATGTGCCCAACGGCCCCGGCCTGGGCATCGAGAGCCTGAACGAAGAACTTTTAAGCCAGCATATCAACTCCGATATTCCCGGTATGTGGGAGCCTACCGATCAGTGGAACCGGGAGTTTTCCAACGACCGTATCTGGAGCTGACCTGCTGCATATATCCCCGGAGGGATTCCCATGAATACATACACCGCAAAAATGAAGCACAGCGCCGACACCATTGAACGGCTCGTGGTCATGCAATATAATACCTTCCAGACGCGGAACAAATTCCTCCGGGTGTTCCTGGCTATGGCTATGCTGGTTTATGGCGTCTATATGTCCGGCAGACAGATGATTACGCCCTATCTCTGTCTGTTTCTCGGCTGCGTTCTTTTGGCCGGACTGAATGTGCGGCCCAAGAGCAACGCCAAGAAGCTGATCGCCCAAATGGGCGGACGGTTTCCCAGTTCGGATTACAGTTTCAGTGACAGCAGCTTTATGGATGGGGCCGGCGCTTCCCCAGTCCCCTATTCCAGTCTGATCAAGCTCATCGATGACAGGGCCTATCTGTATCTTTATGTTTCCCGGCAGTCCGCTTACATGATTGACCGAAGCACCGTTAAAGGCCCGGAGGGGCTGGAAGGCTTCAAAGATTTTCTGGCAAAGAAAACCGGTCTGAAATGGAGCAGAGGCACCAGTTTCTGGACATTCAGTATCAAAGACCTGCGTTCTTCCGGTGGAAACCACAGCGGCGACGATGGCCCACGGCTCAGCGATCGCAATTGATAACGGAAAATAACATTCATTTCAGGAGGCTAGATTATGTATTTCAACAACCCCGAGGATGTAATTGCTCTTACCTCACAATGGAAGGGGGAGCGTTTTCCCGACGGCCGGCCGAAGGTTCCCGATTTCTATCTGGATGAGATCCGCAAGATGACGCTGGAGGAGCTGTGGAAGCCCATTTTTGTGCAGGGTTATGAGAACCAGTTTCTGGCCATGCCCAGCCTGCATCCGGAGTTCAAGGAAGACGGCAGCCTCAACTGCAAAATGATTGGCCGCGCCGTCACCGCCGCCTATGCTCCTACCCGGCCGGATCTGGCGGCGTACACCCGATCTCTGGCCGATGCGAAGGGAATGTCCGGCACGCCCAACCAGTGGGTGATTGACTCCCTGGGTGACCGGGATGTGGCCGTCATTGACATGTACGACAAAATCTATAAGGGCACCTTCCTGGGCGGTAACCTGACCACTGCCGTCAAAACCCGCACCCACACCGGCGGCGCCGTGATTTGGGGCGGTATCCGAGACATTGAGCAGATGAAAAAGGTTGACGGCATCAATGTGTATTACCGGGGCATTGACCCCACGCCCATCCGGGATTTCACTCTCCTCAGCTTTAACGGTCCCGTGCGGCTTGGTCAGGGAGAGCATGCAGCGGTGTGTCTGCCCGGCGATATTGTCTACGGCTGCAGCGGCGGCGTACTGTTTATCCCGCCTCAGCTGGTGGTTGAGGTGGTAGAAAACGGTGTCAAAACCCAGGTGAAGGACATCTTCGGCTTTGAAATGATTGCGCAGAACCGCTTTACCACTGCCCAGATTGACCTGAATGTTTGGACCGAGGAGATGCTGGATCTGCTGGTGGATTTCATCAAGACCGACCCCCGCGGTGCCGAGTACCGCGATTTGGATTGGAGCCATGAATATGCCTTGGCCCGGGCCGGCGGTGACGGCGGTCAATCCGCTCTGTGATTGCCTTTCCTTTGTTTTTCTGACTTTTTCTTCTTCATTTTTTCCATCGCTTCAGGCACAAGCCCCGCCTTTGGGCTTGTGCCTAAGTCTTTCATAGATTAACGAATGAGGAAGTTTCATTTTTTACTGTTATGCGTACAGTAAAGGAGAAACTCCTCTGCTGTATCCTTCTGCGCTTTTTCCGGCTGAGCTATTGACCGCAATTTGACTGCTATGGAAAATCAATTTTTTATATGCAAAAACGAGGATTTTCTAAAGAAAATCCTCGTTTTTGGTACGGCTGACAAGATTCGAACTTGCGACCTTCAGAGTCGGAGTCTGACACTCTATCCAGCTGAGCTACAGCCGCGTATGGGATTGCTTATTTACATCAGGGGCAAAACATGGTATAATGCCTCGATGCATTGGTGGAGCGGGCAAAGGCACGGCGCTTTCCACCGCGACGGATATTATAGCAAACTTTCCCCCTAAAGTAAATAGGCTATTTGAATTTTCTTTGATAATTCTTTCAAGGAGTTGCTGCCATGAGAAAAATCAGACTGGGCAAAACGGAACTGATGGTCACCAGCACCGCCATGGGCTGTCTGCCGGTGCAGCGCTGTGATGAAGATTATGCCGTCCGGCTGCTGCGGGCAGCCTATGAGGGCGGGATCAACTACTTCGACACCGCCAACGCCTATACCGACAGTGAGAAGAAGATCGGTCTGGCCCTCAGTGGTGTGCGGGACAAGATCGTCATCTCCACCAAAAGTGCCGCCCGGGACAAGGCGGGGGTATTGGCCCACATCGAAAACAGCCTGCGGATGATGAAAACCGATCACATCGACCTGTTCCAGTTCCACCAGGTGACGGAAGTGCCCGACCCCAATGACCCCAATGGGGCCTACGCCGGGGCGCTGGAAGCCAAAGAACGGGGCTGGATCCGGCATATCGGCGTCACCTCCCACCGGGTGAATATTGCCGAGGACTGCATCGCCTCCGGGCTGTTTGAGACGCTGCAATTTCCCTTCAGCTACATATCCAGTGAGCGGGACCTGGCCCTGGCCCAAAAGTGCAAAGAGGCGGACATGGGATACATTGCCATGAAGGGTCTGGCCGGCGGAATGCTGAACAATGCCCGGGCCTGCCACGCGTTCATGAAGAGCCATGACAACGTGGTGCCCATCTGGGGCATCCAGAAGCTGGAAGAGCTGGAGCAGTGGCTGGCCCTGGCAGAGGAGGACCCGGACCTGGACCAGGAGCTGAATGCCTTCATCCGGCAGGAACGGCAGGAGCTTTCCGGCTCCTTCTGCCGCAGCTGCGGCTACTGCATGCCCTGCCCGGCGGGGATCGAGATCTT
Organism: bacterium; assembly: GCA_004560305.1. Classification (GTDB taxonomy): domain Bacteria; phylum Bacillota; class Clostridia; order Oscillospirales; family Oscillospiraceae; genus Limivicinus. Next base: position 6,993 of record SFVI01000018.1, read on the forward strand.
CAACTGCGCAAGGATGAATATGCTGCTGCGCCGCTCCCCTTGGCAGCAATACATGACCGATGCCTGGCGGGAGAAGATGGAGAAGATCAACGACTGTATCGGCTGTCACAGCTGCAGCAGCCGCTGCCCCTATCAGCTGGATACCCCCAACCTGCTGAAATACATGTTAAAGGACTACAGAGAATTCTATGAAGCACATAAAGACCAGTTATAAATGCATCGCCGCCCTGCTGTGCCTGTGTACGCTGCTGCCCCTGGCGGCCTGCGGAGAAACCAAGCAGAGCCAGCGGGAGATCTACGCCATGGACACCATCATGACCCTGACGGCCTATGGCAACCAGCGGGAGGCGGGGTTGGACGCCGCCCAAAGCATCATCCAGGCCATGGACGTATCCCTGGACCCGGAGCTGGAGACCAGCACCACCTACGCCATCAACCACGCCAACGGCGCCAATGTATCCATCTCCGGCCAGGTGGCCAAGATGCTCAGCTGCGCCTACGACGTGTATAAAAAGTCCAACGGCGCGCTGGATCTGACCCTTTACCCGGTGATCAAGCGCTGGGGCTTTGTGGATGGGCGCTACTATGTGCCCACCGACGAGGAGCTGGCCAGCGACCTGGCCCTGCGCTGCTTTGACAAGATGGCCCTGACCAGCTTCCCCAGCTCCGGCTCCTACGCGGTGTCTTTCCCGGCAACAGCCCAGATCAGCTTTGCCGCCGTGGCCAAGGGCTGCGCCGCGGAGAACGCCATCAGCGCCATGCGTCAGGCAGGCGTCACCAGCGGGATTATCTCCCTGGGCGGCAACGTGCAGACCCTGGGGCAGAGGCCCAACGGCGACGATTGGAAAATCGCCGTGCAGGACCCGAACAACACCAGCAGCTATCTGGGAGTCATCAACGTGGGTGAAACTGCCGTGGTCACCAGCGGCACCTATCAGCGCTATTTTACCAGCGGCAGCAAGACCTATCACCACCTGATCAATCCCAAAAACGGCTACCCGGTCAGCAATTCCCTGCTGTCTGTCACCATCATCTGTGAGGACGGCACCATGGCCGACTGCCTTTCCACCGCCATGTTCATTCTGGGCGAGAACAACGCATTGAACTACTGGCGCAACTACGGCGGCTTTGAGATGATCCTGGTGAACAATTCCAATGAAATCATCTGCACCAGCGGCCTGATTGAGGAGTTCACCCTGGCAAACAAGAGCTATTCCCTGCGGTTCACCGAGTGAGTTATGGCTGACTTACATACTGACGTTCGTTATATCAAGGGCATAGGAGAGAAAAAGGCGCAGGCGCTTCACAAGCTGGGCGTCTTTTCTCTCTATGACCTGATTTCTTTTTTTCCCAGAAAATATGAGGACCGGAGCCAGTTCAAGCCCATCGCCCTGACCATGGACGGGGAAACTGTGTGCATCCAGGCCCTGGTAGCCGATACCCCCAGGCTGTCCCACATCCGCAGGGGCATGGACATTGTGAAGCTGCGGGCGGTGGATGACAGCGGTTCAGTTGACATAACTTTTTTCAATCAGCCCTACGCCAAGGATAATCTGCACCGGGGAGAGAGCTACAACTTCTTCGGGCGGGTGGAGCTTCGGGGCGGGCGGCGCACCATGGCAAACCCAGTGTATGAGCCGGAGGAGCGGGCCGGGCAGGTCACCGGGCGGATCATCCCGGTGTACCGGCTCTGTGCGGGCCTGAATCAACGGAGTCTGATGCAGGCAATCCGCCAGGGTTTGGACAGCTGCCTGGAGCTGCTGCCGGACATCCTTCCGGATTCGGTGCGGCAGGACTGCCAGTTGGCCCAGGCCCGCTACGCCTATGAGAATATCCACTTCCCTGCCGACTTTCAGGCACTGGAGCTGGCCCGACGGCGGCTGATTTTTGAAGAGCTGTTCGTCCTGTCCTGCGCCCTGGGGCGGATGCACCGGGAGCGGAGCCTGGACGAGGGCATCAAGCTGAAAGCGTTTGACATGGAGGAATTCTGGCGCAGTCTGCCCTTCGCCCCCACCGGGGCCCAGCGGCGGGCGGTGGCCCAGGCGGCGGCGGATATGGCTTCCGGCGCCGTGATGAGCCGGCTGGTGCAGGGAGATGTGGGCAGCGGCAAGACTCTGGTTGCGGCGGCGCTGATCTGGCTCTGCGCAAAAAACGGCTATACCAGCGCCTTCATGGCCCCTACGGAAATTCTAGCGGAGCAGCATTACCACACGTTGACAGGCATGCTGGCTCCCTTCTCTCTGCGGGTGGGGAAGCTGACCGGCTCCATGAGCGCAAAGGAGAAGCGGCAGGTCAAGGCTCAGCTCCAGCAGGGGCAGCTGGACCTGATCGTAGGCACCCATGCCCTGATCAGCGACGATGTGGAATACGACCGGCTGGCCCTGGTGGTGACGGATGAGCAGCACCGCTTCGGCGTGAACCAACGCTCCGCCCTTACCGGGAAGGGAGTCAAGCCCCATGTGCTGGTCATGTCCGCCACGCCCATCCCCCGGACCCTGGCCCTGATCATATACGGCGATCTGGATCTGTCCATCATTGACGAACTGCCCCCCGGGCGGCAGAAGGTGGACACCTTTGCCGTGGACGAGAGCTACCGGGCAAGGCTCAACGGTTTTATCCGCAAGCAGGTGCAGGAGGGGCGGCAGGTGTTTGTCGTCTGCCCCATGGTGGAGGAGAACGAGGAGCTGCCGGTAAAGCTGAAATCCGCCCAGGAGCACGCGGCCCAGCTGGCGGCGGTATTCCCGGAGCTGAAGATCGGCTGCGTCCACGGGCGGATGAAGGCCAAAGACAAGGAGCAGACCATGGCCGCCTTTGTGGCCGGGGAGATCGATGTATTGGTGGCCACCACGGTGATCGAGGTGGGCGTAGATGTGCCCAACGCCTCGCTGATGGTGATCGAGAATGCGGAGCGCTTCGGCCTGAGCCAGCTGCACCAGCTGCGGGGCCGGGTAGGCCGGGGAAGCCATAAGAGCTACTGCGTGCTGGTGTCGGACAACGACAGCCCGGAGGTGAAGGCCCGGCTTTCCATCATGAGCAAGACCAACGACGGCTTCAGGATCTCCGAAGAGGACCTGCGGCTGCGGGGGCCAGGAGACTTTTTCGGCGCCCGGCAGCACGGTCTGCCGGAGATGCATGTGGCCGATCTGGGAGCCGATGTGGACGTTTTGCAGCGGGCCCAGGAGGAGAGCCGCCGGATATTGGCCCTGGACCCGGAGCTGAAGCTGCCGGAGCACAAGGCCCTGCGGGAGAAGGTAGACCGGCTGTACGAAGCCAACAGCGGCGGGTTCAATTAGCATTATGTAAATTATATTATGTAAATGAAGAAGCAAAAAGGGATGCGATCCTGTATGGATCACATCCCTTTTTTAAGTTATTTGTTTTTCCCCTCAGCAGCAGAAGAAGTGCCAGCCACAGGGAGTGCCGCAGCAGAGGTTCAGGGCGCACATGGTCATGCAGAGATTTCCGGGGCTGATGCCGCTGGAATAGGTGGTGGTGTAGTCATCATAGAAGTCCCCGCCGCCCTGCAGCTGCTCCAGCAGCCGGCGGTATTCCGTATTCTCCGGCTCGATCTCCACGGCCCGCTTGGCGTTTTCCAGAGCGGAGACCTTGTTGCCCATATACATATTGGCAGCGGCGGTGAGATAGTACCACCTGCCGTCCCGCTCCGGGATTGGCACGCCGGACAGGGCGTTGAGCGCCTCCCGATACATACCGTTGCGGATATAGTTGCGGGCGGCGGTGTACTCGCTGCGCTCGCTCTGGCGGGTCTGGGACTGGGCACCGGCCCAGTTGGCCCAATCCGACCAGGGACCGTAGGCCGTATAGCCGCCGTAGCTCTGCTGGTACTGGCCGGCCTGACCGTAGGCGCTCTGCTGGGCGCCGCCGTTCTTGATCTGGTCATAGGCGGCATTGATCTCGTTCATCTTCTCCGCGGCGGTGGGGTCGCCGGGGTTCAGGTCGGGATGGTATTTCTTGGTCAGCTCCCGGTAGGCTTTTTTCACTTCTTCATCGGAGGCTCCGGGGGCGACGCCCAAAACCTTATACGGATCCTGATACATTTAGGATTCCTTTCTCTCGTCAACTTTGAATTTGCGGTCAAACCGGGCCCAGAGGCCGGCGCAGAGAATGTTTTTTAAAAGTACCGCGTCCTGCACCAGGGGGAGCTTATCAAAATAAAACACGCATTCGCCCAGCTGCATTTTCAGGACATCCCGAAAGCGCTGCTCATTATCCGGGCAGCGGTAATACCGGCGGAAGGGATTATAGTTGTTATGCAGGGTGTCACTGTCCAGGTCCATGCAGGCGTCCATCAGGTAGAGAAAGCGGCCCAGGGCATGAGCCATGTGCCGCAGGGTATCGGCCCAACGGTCCTCTTTGTAGACAAACAGCTCCGCCATCAGGCGGCCGAAGCAGGCGGCGGCCGCATCCGGCGCTTCCCGGTTCTCCTTCTCGATGGCATGGAGATCCTTCAGCGCCTGCTCCATGGCGGCGCACTGGCGTGGGTAGGCCTTCTGCACCCGCTGATAGCCGGGGCGCAGAATCCGGGCCTGGGCCAGGGCCAGCAGGCTGCCCTCATCCTCCCAGTCATCCAGGCATTTCAGGTAGGCCAGGGCCAGGTTCACATCGGCGGCATAGTCACAGATCTCATTATTGATCCAGGGCTGGGGCGTTTTCGGGTGCCGGATGCAGGTACCCTCCCCTGCCGTTTCCGCCGGTTCATAGAGGGAGCTGAGCAGCAGCACCAGAAAGGTCACATCATAGTTCAGGGTAAGGCGGGACAGCTGGCCATGCCGCTTTTCCAGACTGCGGCACAGGCCGCAGTAGCAGGCCTGATAGCGTTTCAGCTGCTCTTCGGTGAGGGTGGCCGTATCCGCCGTGAGATAGCCGAACATCTCAGCTCTTGCCGGTGAAGGAGCTGCCGCACTTGCGGCAGACGATCTTGATCTTGCCGTGGCCCCGGGGCACCCGCAGAGTGGTCTTACAGGAGGGGCAGGTGAAGAACTTATAATCCTTCCGCTGGACCCAGCGCTCCCAATGGATGCGCAGCTCCGCCATCAGCTTATACCGAAGGCGGAGGTACTTGCCGTTTTCCTCGCTGCGCTTATACAGGTTGCGGGAGAGCATACGGAAATAGGCATAGCCCAGCAGGAGGATGACCAGAGGGTAGAGCACCTTGCCCAGGCTGTTGGCAAAGATGCCAGCCAGCAGAAGCAGGATGATATCTGCGATCAGGATAAAGAGATTCAATTGGTCGTTGCCGTTGCGCCCGGACATAAACCGCGCGAATTTTTCTCTCATGGGATTACCTCGGAAAAAGCTTTTTATCAATATTTGATTCTACCACGCAGGCCGGACAAAACATCAAGAATTTGTTAATAATTGTAACAAAAAGGATCAACGCTTGTTTTTCTCCGCCAGGGAGAGGAAGACGATCTTCTCGCACAGCTCCCCATAGCTGATGCCGGCCACGGCGGCAGCCTTGGGGATGAGGCTGTTGGGGGTCATGCCCGGGAGGGTATTCACCTCCAGGCACCAGGCCCGGCCCGCTTTGTCCAGGATAAAATCCGTCCGGGAATAGACGGACAGACCCAGGGCGTGATGCAGCTTCAAGGCCGCCTCACCCAGAAGCTGCTTCTCCTCTTCGGTGATGGGGGCGGGGCAAAGCTCCCGGGCGGCCTCAGCGCCGCTCTGATATTTGGCAACGTAGTCAAAGGTCATGCCCTCCGGCGGGACGATCTCAATGGGGCTGAGGTACTGCTGATCCAGCACGGGAACGGTCAGCTCCCGGCCAGCGATCTTCTCCTCCACCACCACACGGCTGCCGTACTGAAGAACCTCCTCCAGGGCGGTCTTCAGCTCCTCCCGGGTATCGGGCAGGGCCACGCCGATGGAGGAGCCGCCGCCCACCACCTTCACGGCGCAGGGCACAGGCAAGGTCTCCACCAGATGAGGAATATCCTCAGCAGTATAGGTCAGTTCCCTTCCCTGAGGGGTCAGGACGCCGCAGCTGTTCATCACCATTTTGGCAACGGCCTTATCCATGGCCATCCCGCTGCTGAGAGGGCCGGAGCCGGTATAGGGCACGCCCATCAGCTCCAAAGCGGCCTGGATCTTGCCGTCCTCCCCGTCGGCGCCGTGGAGGCCCAGGAAAACACAATCAGCCAGGGCGCAGACTTCCAGCACGTTTTTGCCCAAACGGCTGGGGCTTTGGAACTTCCGGGCGGCCTTCACCGCTTCCAGGTCCGGAGCGGTCTTTTCAATGGCTACATCGCCGCAGAAACCGTCCGCCGCGCCGAAGGCAGCTTCCAGGGGGCCTTCAAAATTCTCCAGGCCCAGGTACATATCCACAAATATGGCCTGATGGCCCCGCTGGCGCAGGGCTTTACATACAGAGGTGGCAGTGACCAGGGAGACATGGCGCTCGGTACTGAGGCCGCCGCCCAAAACAACGATCTTCATGGCAATCATCCTTTCAGGGGGATCAAAAATAGGGCATCAATGAATATGGCATAGGATACCACCAAATGCCTGATTTTTCAACAATTTAAAGGAAAAATATCAAACGCCCCGAAAGGAAAAACCGCGGAGCTGCCCGCGGTTTTTCCTTCCGTATATGGCTTTGTGATCACTTGATGTTGGTCATGGGGGTGATGGCCAGGTAATCCTCCAGGGTGCCGTCGTTGAGGCAGGTCTCGATGATCTTGCGGCCCAAGGGGTCCAGCTCATCGGTGAGGAACTCCTTGATCTGCTCCTTCATGAAGTCGGTAAGAATCTTGGCGCCGGCGTCATATCCCTCGAAGCCCAGCTTGGACTGCAGCTCCGGCCGGAGGAAGGTCTGACGGACATACTGGCCGTCGATCTTCATCTCATCCAGGGAGTAGCCGAAGATGGGGCAGCGGGCGGGCACCAGGTGCTTGAGGCGGACGGAGCCGCTGCGGCGGGCCAGGTACTCGCGGGTGATCCACTCACCCATGAAGCCGATGTTGTAAGCGCCGATGTGCTGGTTGGGGATGAGGATATTCAGGGTGTTGGGGGCATCCAGCATCTGGTGCAGCAGCAGGTTTGCCTGGGTGACCTTCATGCCGGTGGAGAAGGGCCAGTAGGAGCCCACGCCCTCGCTCTTCAGGCCGCTGCCGGCATTGGAATCGGCGATGGAGGGGTTTTTGAAGCCCCGGGGGGAAACCAGACGCCACAGCCAGGCGATGGAGATGGGCACAAACTGCACCATGCCCATGACGCCGTAGTTGGGGGCCATGGCAGTGGAGGGCGGCATACGCACGCCGAAGGAGCGGACGTTGACCTCCATAGGCTCATTGCCGGGGACGATGCTCTCGATCATCTCGCGGGGGATGATGACACGGGGGTTGGAGCAGGGCTTGCCGGTGGATTCCAGCACATGCTCCCAGATCAGACAGGTGGCACCGGGGGTGCCGTCCATATTGAAGAACTCCAGCGGCTCGGAGGGGTGGATGCTGATGCGCTCATAGGTGGGGCTGTTGCCGTAGTAGTTGTCGCCATCCATGCGCAGGAACCAGCCGTCCTCCGCGTCGGCGATCACCAGGTGGCCGGAGCCGTTCTGCATGTCCTTATGGGCCAGGACCATATCGTCGGCAATGGGGTGGATCTTACAGGTCTCGCCCAGGCTCAGGTAATATTTCTCACCGCTGACGGTGTGGATGCCCATCAGCAGCTGGCCGTTCTCGTCCCGGTGGATCTCCTCCAGCATCTCGCTCTTGCCGCCGCCGGAAGCGCCCTCGTGCATGAAGACCACTTCGTTCTCATAGGGGGACTCCAGCATGGCGGCGGAGGCGTGGTTGGTGATCCAGCCCTCGTGCTCGCCAATGTCCAGCAGGATGGAGAACACGCCCTTCTTGGCAGAGGGGCCGGGATAGAGGTTGTAGGCAAAGACCTCATGCAGGTCCTCGCTGCGGCTGTGGACAACCACCTGCTTGCCGTCAAAATGGGTGTGACGGAAGGGCGGCGCCACATAGATGATGGCCCGGGGCTTATAGTTCTGCTGCACGTCAAAGATGCTGACAAAGCCCTGCATATTGGCCAGGGACAGGGCGAAGAAGGCGGCGTTCATGGGGCAGATCATCAGGCTGTCATAGCCGTAGTACTTCCCGCCGGCCTTGAAGGGCAGAATGATCAGCTGCTGGGTGGCCAGCCAGTCCATGGTCTCCTTCCGGAGCTTGGAGAACTTATAGCCATACTTTTCCTTGAAAAGGGGCTTATTGGTGGGCAGATCGTCCCCAATGCGCATACAATCCGGGTCACGGCGGCGCATATAGTCCTCCATGAAGTTAACAACGGTGCCGTTCTTGCAGCGGACCACCTCGGCCTCCTTCACAAGGCCACGGCCTTCAATGGGGTAGACCACGTCATAGCGGGAGGAATGGGTAGGCCCATAGCACATTTCTTCCAGCTGCTCCTTGGTTTCCGGGTAGCACAGGCAGCGGCTTTTTTTCAATGTCTCGGTCAGGTCCTTGGGCAGGATGAATCTGTCAAAATAAGAGTCTGTATACATATTACCGGCCTCTTTCTTTGTAATATATTTTGTTAAGATTTTACCATAAACAGCAGAATTCAGCAACAAAGAAAATTGACTGAATTTTCTCCGTTTCTCTCGGCTCAAATGGTATTTTCTATGTACATATTACACAATTTGCTTCGTTTTAATCCCCTATTGTTCTATAATATGCAAGAACGGTCGGGGCAGTTTGCGTCTGCCGCCTTGCATTTTTGCTGGGATTTCATTATGATATGGAAAAAATGAGGGAAGTGTAAGAGGTGAGGGTATGAGAAATTTCAGACTTTGTCTCTGCTATGACGGCGGCCGCTACCGGGGCTGGCAGAAGCAGGGCAACACAGGCGGCACCATACAGGAGAAGATAGAGGCGCTGCTGAGCCGATTGTTGGCGCAGCCGGTGGAAGTGGCTGCCTCCGGCCGCACCGACGCGGGGGTCCACGCCCGGCGGCAGACCTGCTCCTTCCGGGCGGACACCGACCTGTCCTGTGGGGAGCTGCTGGCGCTGATCCGCCGGCATCTGCCGGAGGACATCGGGGCATTGAGCCTTTCAGAGGCAGATTCCCGCTTTCACGCCCGGCTCTCCTGCCGGGAAAAGAGCTATGTCTATTTTATCTGGAACAGCCCTGCGCCCAACGTGTTTTACCGCAAGTACAGCTATGCCTGGCCGGATGCGCTGGACACTGCCGCCATGGAGCAGGCGGCGGCGCTGCTGCTGGGGCGGCATGACTTCCGTTCCTTCTGCTCGGTAACCAAGATGAAAAAGTCCACCGTCCGGGAGCTGCGGGATATTTCCATCACCCGGCAGGGGCCTATGCTGCGCATTCGTTTCACCGGCAACGGCTTTCTCTATAACATGGTGCGCATCCTGGTGGGGACGCTGCTGGAGGTGGGCAGCGGGCAGCGCAGTCCCGGGGATATGTCCCGGATCCTGGAAGCCCGGGACCGGCAGGCCGCCGGCTTCACCGCCCCCGCTCAGGGCCTTTTCCTCTGGGAACAGAAGTATTGAACGGGAACCGGGGAGAAGAAGTGCTGAAATTTTGTAAAAAAAGCTATTGACAGCGCAGTTGAATATTGTTAGAATGAGTCGTCTCAATTGGGTAGAGTCTATCCGAAGCAAGATAGCGACCGCTGCCTTTGGCAGCCAAGGCCACACGGACAGCCGGGTCGAATGCCGATAAACCGCGGAACGCGGTGGCAACTTCTGTTGCCTTATTGATTGAGTTAGAAGCTCAAGTTTTATAAGTTGGTTACTATAAACCGATGCTAAAAAGCATACAAACTTGTGAAATGGTCAATAAGAGTAGTAAAAGGTATCTTTGCTATGAACCACCGGAGGACAGAGGGAAGCGCAGCTTCCGCCTATTTGACGATGGTTGACTCTCAAAATCCATTTGGGCCGCCCATGCCGGTCTTGCCGGCGCATACATTGGTCTGCATCAAGGTAAGCTATGCTTTACGCACGGCTTACCTTTTATTTTTTGCCGGGGAGAAAAGATATGAAAAAAATCATCGAGTTGAAAAACGTCACCAAGGCCTTTGACGGCGAGGTAGTTCTGGACAACATCAGTCTGGACATCTATGACAATGAGTTTCTCACCCTGCTGGGTCCCTCCGGCTGCGGCAAGACAACCACCCTGCGGCTCATCGGCGGCTTTGAGAGCGCCGATGAGGGGGACATTATCTTCATGGGGGAGAACATCAACAATGTGCCTCCCCACAAGCGCAACGTGAACACCGTGTTCCAGCGCTATGCCCTGTTCCCCCATCTGAACGTGTTTGAGAACGTGGCCTTCCCCCTGCGGGAGAAGAAGGTGCCCAAAGCGGAAATCGAGCAGAAGGTGCGGGATATGCTCTCCCTGGTTGCCCTCACCGGCTTTGAGCACCGCAGCGTCACCAGCCTTTCCGGCGGGCAGCAGCAGCGGGTAGCCATTGCCCGGGCTTTGGTAAGCCAGCCCAAGGTGCTGCTGCTGGACGAGCCTCTGGCCGCCCTGGATCTGAAGCTGCGCAAGGATATGCAGCAGGAGCTGAAGAAGATCCAGAAGGCCACCGGCATTACCTTTGTGTTCGTAACCCACGATCAGGAGGAGGCCCTGTCCATGTCGGACACAGTGGTGGTCATGTCCGAGGGCCGCATCCAGCAGATCGGCACCCCCATTGATATCTATAACGAGCCGGAGAACGCCTTCGTGGCGGACTTTATCGGCGAGAGCAACATTGTGGACGGCGTGATGCTGGAGGACCGGAAGGTGGCCTTCTCCGGCCATGTGTTCGACTGCGTGGACGTGGGCTTTGGCAAAAAAGAGCCGGTGGACGTGGTGGTGCGGCCGGAGGATGTGGATATTGTGGCCGAGGAAAAGGGCATGCTGAAGGGTGTGGTCACCTCCGTCACCTTCCTGGGCGTGCACTATGAAATCATTGTGGACATCAACGGCTTCAAATGGATGATCCAGACCACCGACTTTGTGGACGTGGACGAGCATATCGGCCTGTACATCGAGCCGGACGCCATCCATATCATGCGCAAGAGCGAGTACTCCGGCATGTTCGGCGACTACTCCTCCTTCTCCAACGAGCTGGACGAGCTGAGCGACGCGGAAAGTGAGATGGACGAATGAAGAGAAACGCCCCCGGCCAGCGCGGGCTTCTGCAGAAGCTGATCCTGGCCCCCTACTCCGTGTGGGCGGCGCTGTTTATCGTGGTGCCGCTGGGCTTTGTGGCCTACTACGCTTTTACCGATTCCAACTTCAACTTTACTCTTGACAACATCACCCGCTTCTTCACCGCCACCTCCACGGTGACGGAGGGGGAGGTCACCCGGGAGGTGCACACCTACCTGCTGATCTTCGTCCGCTCGCTGAAGCTGGCAGTGATCTCCACCTTTATCTGCCTGCTGATGGGCTACCCCATGGCCTACATCATGTCCCGCGCCAGCAGCCGCACCCAGAAAATTCTGGTAACGCTGATCATGATCCCCATGTGGATGAACTTTCTGATCCGCACCTACGCCTGGATGACCATTCTGCAGGACACCGGCATTTTCAACGGGCTGCTGGGGCTGGTGGGTCTGGGCCCAGTGCACATCATCGGCACGGAATCTGCGGTGGTCATCGGCATGGTCTATGACTACTTCCCCTACATGATCCTGCCCATCTACTCCATTATGGCCAAGATGGACGTGAAGCTGATCGAAGCGGCCAAGGATCTGGGCTGCAACAGTCTGGGGGTTCTGCGCCGGGTGATCTGGCCCCTGAGCCTGCCGGGCGTGATCTCCGGGATCATCATGGTGCTCATCCCCTCCATCAGCACCTTCTATATCTCCCAGAAGCTGGGCAACGGCAAGTTCTACCTGATCGGTGACGCTATCGAGGGCCAGTATGTGGCCAACAACCTGCATTTTGCCGCCGCCATTGCCTTCATCCTGATGGTGATCTTGCTGGTGTGCATGGCCTTCATGCAGCGCTATGCCAACAAAAAGGCCGTCGTCGCCTGAGCCAGAGAGGAGAGAAAACACGATGAAACCTGCCTCCAAGGTCTTTACGGCCCTGATCATGATTTTCCTTTTTGCCCCCATCGTCATTCTGCTGGTGTTCTCCTTCAACGAGGCCAAGAGCCTTTCCGTGTTCTCCGGCTTCTCCCTGTACTGGTACCGGGAGCTGTTCCGGGATTCGGAGACGCTGAACGCGGTGAAGAACACCCTGGTGCTGGCGGTCTGTGCTGCCGCCATTTCCACCGTGATGGGCACCGCCGCCGCCGTGGGTATCAACAAGCTGAGAAACCGCTATCTCCACGCTGTGATGGACACCGTCACCAACATCCCCATGATTAACCCCGAGATTATCACCGGTATTTCCCTGATGCTGATGTTCGTGTTTGTTGGCCGGCTTTTCGGCGCCGCCACCAGCCTCAGCTTCTGGACGCTGCTGATCGCCCATGTGACCTTCTGCCTGCCCTATGTGATTTTGCAGGTGCTGCCCAAGCTGCAGCAGATGGACAAGTCTCTTCCGGAGGCAGCCATGGACCTGGGCTGCACCCCCCTGCGGGCCTTTCTGAAGGTGGAGATCCCGGAGATCCTGCCCGGCGTCATCACCGGGATGATCATGGCCTTTACCCTGTCGCTGGATGATTTTGTCATCAGCTACTTTACCACCGGCAACGGTTTCCAGACCCTGCCCATCCGCATCTACAACATGACCAAGAAAACGGTTACGCCCAAGATGTACGCCCTGGCAACCATTATTTTCTTTGTGATCCTGGCCCTGCTGCTCCTTTCCAACCTGTCGGACTCCGACGGCAGCCAGAGCATAAAAGCCGCAAGGCAAAAACGCAAAAACGCGAAAGCCCAGAACCATGTATGATTTCAGGAGGTACCCTAAAATGAAAAAGACCCTTTCCCTGCTCCTTGCCGCCCTCATCTTCGCCCTGCTGCTCAGCGGCTGCGGTTCTTCCGACCAGCTGACGCTGAACGTCTATAACTGGGGCGAGTACATCTCCGATGGCTCCGAGGATTCCTTTGACACCATCCGGGAATTTGAGAAATGGTATGAAGCCAACTACGGTCAGAAGCTGAAGGTCAACTATGACACCTATGCCAGTAACGAGGACATGTATAACAAAATCTCCAGCGGCGCCGTCAGCTATGATGTGATCATCCCTTCTGACTATATGATCGCCCGCATGAAGGACGAGGGCATGCTGCTGCCCCTGGATTTTGACAACATCCCCAACTACCAGTACATTGACGAGAGCTTCCGTGGCCTTTATTATGACCCGGATAATCAGTACACCGTGCCCTATACCTACGGCGTGGTGGGCATTATCTACAACGCCAACATCGTGGATGAAGCCGACGCCCAAGGCTGGGATCTGATGTGGAACAGCAAGTACGCCGGGAACATTCTCCAGTTCAACAACTCCCGTGACGCCTTTGCCACCGCCCAGTACAAGCTGGGTCTGGATGTGAACGATACCGACCGGGCCAAGTGGGACACCGCCCTGGCTGAGCTGAAGACCCAGGCCACCCTGGTGAAAAGCTACGTGATGGACGAGGTGTATAACATGATGGAGTCCGGTGAAGCGGCCATCGCCCCCTACTACGCCGGGGACTACTTCACCATGCTGGACGCCCAGGCAGACAACGTGGATCTGCGCTTCTACTACCCCGATCCCACCAACTTCTTTGTGGACGCCATGTGCATCCCCTCCTGCTGCCAGAACAAGGAACTGGCGGAGATTTTCATTAACTACATGCTCTCCGCTGAGCCGGCCATTGCCAACGCCGAGTACATCTACTATGCCACTCCCAACTCCCTGGTCTATGAGGACGAGGGCTATCTGGAGGATATCGGCGAGGAGGCCGCAGCCATCCTTTATCCCGATGTGGAGGACTTTTCTGCCAGCTATAACCAGTACGCTTTCCGGAATCTGGATAGCGAGACACTGGATTATGTTAACACGCTGTGGGAGAATCTGAAGATCAGCTGAATAACAATGGCTTAACAACAGGTCGCTGCCCAGGGGGAAAATTTTTCGAAAAGCCGTCTTGACATTCGCCGTAGTGATATGCTAAATTAACGGCATCAAACCGTTGAGGAAGAGTAAGTAGCCTGTGTGTAACGGTACAGCGAGCCGCCGGTGGTGTGAGGGCGGTGCGGGCAGCATGGGGGAATGGACTTCTGAGGGCGAGCTGAAAGCCGTTTGGTCAGTAGGCAAGACGGAGCAGGCGGCTTCGTTAACAAAGCGCGGCATATGAACACGTATGCGCTGAGTGGGTATGGCTTTGCCATATCAAGCCGGGTGGCACCGCAGAGGATTGTTACACACACCTCTGTCCCAGCAATTGGGACAGAGGTGTGTTTTTCTTTGTCCCGGAGGCAGTCAGAAAACCGAAGGTGAAATGCTCCTACGAGCAGAAGCCCTTCCGCCGGGAGGTCATGCGCACCTACGGCGCCAGCGTGACCCCCTCCCCCTCGGAGAGCACAGCCATCGGACGGAAGATCCTGGCGGAGCACCCGGGCACCACCGGCTCCCTGGGCTGCGCCATTTCGGAAGCGGTGGAAGTGGCCACCTCCACCCCCGGCTACCGGTATGTGCTGGGCAGCGTGCTGAACCAGGTGCTGCTGCACCAGTCGGTGATCGGGCTGGAGACCAAGGCGGCCATGGACAAATACGGCATTGTGCCGGATGTTATCATCGGCTGTGCCGGCGGCGGCTCCAACCTGGGCGGCCTGATCGCCCCCTTTATGGGGGAGAAGCTGCGGCGTGAGCGGGACTACCGCATCATCGCGGTGGAACCGGCCTCCTGCCCCTCCCTGACCCGGGGCAAATATCTGTACGACTTCTGCGACACCGGCATGGTCTGCCCTCTGGCGAAGATGTACACGCTGGGTTCCAACTTCATTCCCTCTCCCAACCACGCCGGCGGCCTGCGCTACCACGGCATGAGCTCCATCGTGTCCCAGCTGTATGACGACGGCTATCTGGAAGCCACCTCGGTGGAACAGACCTCCGTCTTTGCGGCGGCGGAGCAGTTTGCCCGGGTAGAAGGCATTCTCCCGGCGCCGGAATCCAGCCACGCCATCCGGGTGGCCATTGACGAGGCGCTCAAGTGCAAGGAGACCGGCGAGGAAAAGACCATTCTCTTCGGCCTGACCGGCACCGGCTACTTCGATCTGGTGGCCTATGAGAAGTTCAACAACAGCGAGATGAGCGACTACATCCCCACCGACGAGGACATTCTGGCAAGCCTGAAGGGCATCCCCCAGTTCCCCGGCAATGAGATCTGAACATTCTCAGCCCTGAAA
The DNA here is from genome assembly GCA_004560305.1 of bacterium. Lineage (GTDB taxonomy): Bacteria > Bacillota > Clostridia > Oscillospirales > Oscillospiraceae > Limivicinus. The sequence goes on from SFVI01000018.1 coordinate 22,323, forward strand.
ACAAATTCACTGCCCCTGATGCGGAGGAAAAAGCTTCCGCATCAGGGGCGATTTTATGTTATGTAAATTGTGTTATGTTAATTATATTATGTATTGTTCCTGTTCAATCTTGTCGGCGGCGGCGATGGAGGCCGGTGCAGCGATGAAAGCCGCGGGCAATTTCCCTCGCATTTTCCCTGATTTTCGTATCGCTTAGCAGCCGCTTTACAGCAGCTTTGATTGCGCTTTGATAAGGATGGTGTGTGTGAAAGATCATGTTTCTTTCCGCTGCAAATGTCAAGAGCATAATCGATGGGCAATGTGGAAAAATAAAGCACAGGCGCAAAGCTTTTGAAAAAGAAAGGTGCTGAAACTATGACGAAGAAAATCGGCGGGCGGACGCTGAAGCTGGCGACGCCGGTATCCATCATCGCCTCCGCCAGCGTGGTGGGCAAAAAAGAGGGAGAGGGGCCGCTGAAATACTGCTTTGACTTCATCTCTGAGGATTCCTACTTTGGGGAGGAGACCTGGGAGAAGGCGGAGAGCCACATGCTGAAGCAGTGCTTCACCCTCTGCTGCAACAAGGCACAGATGGCCCCCTCCGGGCTGGATTTTGTATTCTCCGGCGATCTGCTGAACCAGTGCGTCAGCTCCGCCTTTGCCATGAAGGACAGTGCCCTGCCTTACTTCGGGCTGTATGGGGCCTGCTCCACCATGGCGGAAAGCCTGGCCCTGGCGGCCATGACCATCGACGGGGGCTTCGGGGAGACGGCCTGCGCCCTTACCGGCTCCCATTTCTGTTCGGCAGAGCGGCAGTACCGCTTCCCGCTGGAATACGGCGGGCAGCGGCCCCCTACGGCCCAATGGACCGTCACCGGGGCGGGGGCAGCCATTGTGTCCGCCACCGGGGAGGGGCCTTTTATCACCCACATCACCCCGGGCATCATTGTGGACGCCGGTCTGAAGGACGCCAACAACATGGGGGCGGCCATGGCCCCGGCGGCCTACGAGACCATTAAGGCCCACTTTGCCGACACCGGCCGGGACCTGAACTACTATGACGCGGTATTCACCGGGGACCTGGGAGCGGTGGGTCACGACATTCTGCAGAAGCTGTTTCAGGACGACGGCATCGAAATGGGGCCCCGATATATGGACTGCGGGGTGCTGATGTTTGACCTGAATACCCAGGATGTGCACTGCGGCGGCTCCGGCTGCGGCTGCTGCGCCTCCGTGCTCTGCGGCCATATTCTCAAGGGCTTTGCCAAGGGCACCTGGAGCAAGGTGCTGGTGGCGGCCACGGGGGCGCTGATGAGCCCCCTCAGCTGCCAGCAGGGGGGCAGCATTCCTGGCATCTGCCACGCGGTGGCCATCGAAAGGCAGTGGTGAAAATGGATTTTTTGATGTATACCAAGACGTTTCTGATCGGCGGGTTGCTGTGTCTGGTGGGCCAGGTGCTGATCGACTACACCAAGCTGACCCCGGCGCGAATTCTGACCATGTATGTGGTGGCGGGGGTGGTGCTGTCAGCCCTGGGCCTGTATCAGCCTTTGGCGGACTGGGCCGGGGCGGGAGCCTCGGTACCGCTGACCGGCTTCGGCCACGCGCTGGCTAAGGGCGTCCGCCAGGCAGTGGCGGAGAAGGGCCTGCTGGGGGTGTTCACCGGGGGCTTTACCGCAGCGGCAGCCGGGCTATGCGCGGCGGTGTTCTTCGGTCTGATCGTGGCGCTGGTGTTCAAGCCCCGGGATAAGGGAAAATAAAAGCTCCCCGGGCTGCCCTTGGGAAAGGGGGCCCGGGGAGATATTAAGTAATGGCGTCAAAAGAAACTCGCTGCTTTTCGCGGACGAGCGATGCTCGCCCCTACGGTTCTGATGAAGTGCGGTGGGGGGACGAACAAGCAAAAGGCCCGGCAGATAGCCGGGCCTTTTTAGTTGACATATTATGGTTTACTTAATTTCATTTACCATAATTCAATTTCCCATAATATGATTTACATATTATGGTTTACGGGAATTATTTGATCTCCAGACGGCGGGAAATGGGCAGCAGCTCCTGCTTCTTGGGCATGGTCAGGGTCAGGACACCGTCGGTATAGGCGGCCTCGATGCCGTCCACGTTGATGCCGGAAACATCAAAGCTGCGGCTGAAGGAACCATAGAAGCGCTCCCGCTTGACGACGTTGTGCTTCTCGTCCTTCTTCTCCTCGCTGCGCTTGGCGCTGATGGTCAGGACGTCGTTCTCTACGTCGATCTGGATGTCGTCCTTCTTGAAGCCGGGCAGCTCCGCCTCCAGCTTATAGGCATCGCCGGTATCGATGACATCGGTGCGGAAGCTGGAAACATTGCGGCCATTGCCGAAGAAGCTGCGCTCCAGCTCATCCAACTCGCGGAAGGGATCAAAGGCGGCAACACTGCGTGCGTGACGGTCAAAAGGAATGAGTTCAAACATAATCTATACCTCCATCAAATTTTATTCACTGATTTAATTCGGATGAAACTTTCTTTATCTCGTTTCATCTTGTATATAAGATACTGCACAAATATTAACAAATATAGCAGAAGATATGAACAGAACATGAATATTAGCACTCGGAAAGTCCGAGTGCTAATATTATTCCCGGTATTCTGTTTTTTATTCCGATTCCAAAGCGGTGTCGCCCCCGGAAAGGCAGGAAAAACCGTCCCAGGGAAAGGCTGCCGGGGGAAGGGCGGTAAAGGACACAGGCTCTTTTGTGGCCGGGTGAGGAAAGGCCAGGCGGCAGGACCAGAGGGCAACGGTACAGCGCCGCTCCCGGCTGCCGTATTTGCCGTCCCCCAGCAGGGGCATGGCCCGGGAGGCGAACTGGACACGGATCTGGTGGCTGCGGCCGGTATGGAGCGCCACCCGGACCAGGGAGCACTCCGGCCCCCGCTCCAACAGGGCGTAGGCCAGCTCCGCCTCCTTGACACCCCGGCGGGGACGCCTGACCACGAAGGACTTATTTTTAGCCGCATCCCGGTACAGCAAATCCTTCATGACGCCCCGGGCAGGCTCCGGCCCGCCGGGCACCACGCATAGGTATTCCTTCCCCATCTCCCGCCGGGCCACGGCGGCAGATAGGGCGGCAGCAGCCTGCCTGGTGCGGGCATAGACCATGAGGCCGCCCACCGCCTGATCCAGCCGGTGGACGCAGAAGACGGAGCCACCCAACTGCCGCTCCAGCAGCCGGGGCATCCCCTCCCCTTCCGATTCCACCCCTACGGGCTTGATGCAGAGCACAAGGCTGCTGTCCTGATACAGAATGTTGAGGTCCATGGTGTCCTCCTGTTTTCTCAATGTTCATAATTCATTGTATAACTTTCGCAATTCGATTGCAAGCCGCTCCCGCGCTTTGGGGCATTTCGCCGGTGTTTGCTTTGGCCGATTGACTTCCCGCGTCGCTTTTGCTAGTATGATAATTGGTTGAATTTGGCTTTACACTGATTTGACTTTGATTTTACAATTAAAGGAGATGAGATAGCTGAGTATTGCCAATGTGATCTCATTGCTGGGCGGTGTGGCCCTGTTCCTGTTCGGCATGAGCCTGATGGGAGACGGCCTGAAAAAAGTGGCCGGCAATAAGCTGGAGCTGGTGCTCTACCGGCTGTCCGGCACGCCGGTGAAGGGGCTGCTGCTGGGCACCGGCGTGACAGCTGTGATCCAGTCCTCCTCCGCCACGTCGGTGATGGTGGTGGGTTTTGTGAACTCCGGCATGATGAAGCTGGAGCAGGCCATCGCTATCATTCTGGGCGCACTGATCGGCACCAGCGTCACAGGGTGGATCATCTGTCTGTCCAGCCTGGAGGGCGGCGGCTGGGTGTCCCTGCTGTCCACATCCACTATCACGGCGGTGGTGGCGGTAGCGGGTATTATCCTGCGGATGTTCACCAGCAAGCAGGTCAACAGGCATCTGGGAGATATTCTGCTGGGCTTTGCGGTGCTGATGTACGGAATGCAGGCCATGAGCGGCGCGGTTGCCCCTCTGAAGCAGAGCGAGGCCTTCATCAGCATCCTCACCTCCTTCTCCAATCCCCTGCTGGGCATCCTGGTGGGCGCAGCCTTCACCAGTATTTTGCAGAGCGCCTCCGCCGCGGTGGGTATTCTGCAGGCCCTGTCCATGACCGGGGCGGTGAACTTCTCCGTAGCCTACCCCATCATTCTGGGTATCGCCATCGGCGCGGCGGTGCCGGTGCTGCTGTCCGCCCTGGGGGCCAGGGCGGAGGGCCGGCGCACGGCCCTGGCCTATCTGGTAATTGAGATTCTGGGCGTTATCCTGTGCGGCGCGGCCTTCTATGGCGGGGATGCGTTTCTGGATTTCGGCATCAAATACAAGGTGATGGACCCGGTGAGCATCGCAGCGGTAAACACCCTGTTCCGGCTGGTGACGGCCCTGGTGCTGCTTCCCTTTATCAATGGGATGGCGCAGCTGGTGTCCCTCTTTGTGAGGGAGAGCGAGGCGGAGCGGGCGGCCAACGCGGAGTTTGACCGGCTGGACGAGCGCTTCCTGCTGCACCCGGCCCTGGCGGTGGAGCAGAGCCGCCTGACCGTCATCTCCATGGCCAAGGTGGCCAAGGAGAACATTCTGGCAGCGCTGCACCTGCTGCAGGACTACAGCGGGGCGGAGGCCAAACAGGTCGCAGAACGGGAGGAGCTGGTGGACCGCTACGAGGACCGGCTGGGCACCTATCTGGTGAAGCTGAACACCCGGGAGCTGAACCAGGAGCAGAACGAAAATGTCTCCAAATTTCTGCACACCCTCAGCGATTTTGAGCGTATCAGCGACCACGCGGTGAATCTGGCAGAAACGGCGGAGGAGGTGGACAGCAAAAAAATCATCTTTTCCGACGGGGCCATGCATGAGATCCTGGTGCTGTGCGCCGCTGTCAGCGAAATTCTGGAGCTGTCCTTCTCCGCCTTTATCGACGAGGACATCAGCAAGGCCTACAAGGTGGAGCCCCTGGAGGAACACATTGACATCCTCTGCGACGAGATGAAGCTGCGGCACATCGACCGGCTGCAGAACGGGCACTGCTCCCTGTCCCAGGGATTCGTGTTCAACGACCTGCTGACCAACTGCGAGCGTGTGGCTGACCACTGCTCCAACATTGCCATCGCCATGATCGAGCTGAACGCCGACGCTTATGACACCCACAGCTATGTCATCGACCTGAAGGAGCAGCGTTCCCACAACTTTGACGCACTCTATGCCCAGTTCGCGGCGAAATACAAAATATAAGCCAAGAGGAACAGCGTCCGCTGTTCCTCAGCTTGTCAAATAAGTCCCTGTTGGACTTTTTTGACCGCTTCAACCGCCGAGCATTTTGATTTTATCAAAATGCTGCTTCGCTCGAAAAGCCTTGAT
>SFVI01000019.1 GCA_004560305.1 bacterium
CTGCGGATGGTGGTATCCGCTACCATTTTGCCGTTCTCGTCCAGTATAACTGCCTTGGTGTAGGTGGAGCCTACGTCGCAGCCGCCAAAGTACTTCATATATCTTTCCTCCATAATATCATTTTTCACGCGCTTTGCAAGCGCTCATATATTTCCCGGGTATGCCGTTGCTGCGGAAGCAAAACGCAGCAGGTTTCTTCTGACTACATGCAGACCTCGTCCTCAAACTCAACCAGGGAGGGATCCACAGGCTCCGCCTTCATGACAGTGCGCATGTACTCGCTGACCTTGTCGCGCATGGTGCGGCGGGAAACGGTACGGGGATCCATCAGGTCGTGCTCAACCCAGATCAGGTCGTAGCCCCGCTGGCGGCCCTGCTCGTCCAGAATGCCCTGAACGGTAGCCATATTCTTGCAGGCTACGTTCTGATACATGATGATCAGCTTGGCGTTCCAGTCCTCGCACTGACGCCACAGCTCGTCCACCACGTTCTGGTAGCCGCCGTTGGTGTGCCGGCGCATGACCATACGCTCGTACAGGCGGGCCAGGTCGCGGAGGGCCTCTTCCTTATCCTCGGTCTCAAGATGCTTGGTGAAGTTCAAAGACTCCATTTCCACCAGAACATTGATGCCCCAGCAGTTGGCAGCCCAGTTGGAGAAGTTGGCGTAGTAGTGGGCCGGGCAGGACCAGACGATGGCGCGGTACTTCATCTTGCCGGGCCAGGGCTCTTCCTTGTTCTCGTAGGCCTTCATGAGGATCTTGTTGACCTTCTCGGCGGTGTGGATGACACGGGGATCGTTGCCGCCGTCCATCTCGTAATTCCACTTGCGGAACAGCTCGTAGCAGGGACCCAGGAGCTGGGGATAAGCGCTCTTGTTGACTTCCCACTTCTGCAGCTCGTAATCGGTCTCCTGATTGAAGCGCTTCATGGCGGCGAAGTAAGCCTCCCAGCTCCACTTGGCGCCAGTGCGCTCCTCAATGAACTTGATGCAGGCGCGGATATCCTCGGCGCCCATCTGCACCGTCTCCTCGTCCATGTAGCGGACGGGGAAGCACAGGTGGAAGGTGGGCAGATCGGGGAAGCGGCGGGCCATGTAAGAGGAGGCCATGGTGGAGCCGTCACAGGGCATGGAGGAGGAAATGAAGCAGGAGCCCATGTGAGGCAGCGCGTCAATGACGATGGCGCCGCATTCGGAAGAGGGAACGGGGCAGGTATCGGCGGGCAGGCCGTAGCTCTCAACGGCGTCTATGTAAGGCACGCAGGTCAGCTGGTCGATCTCAGACACCAGGAACACGGGCAGCAGCTGGTAGGGAATGCCCAGCAGGTCGGGGAAGCCGGCCATGATCTGGCCCATGGTCATCTCGTCAAAGAGAACCACCTTCTGGTTCAGGGCCTCGCTGTTGCCGTTCTTTTTATCGCACTTGGCCAGGAACACCAGGTTCTCCGCCACGTAGCGGAACACATCGTACAGCAGGTTGTGGCTCATGCGCAGGTTGGCGCCCCGCATACCCATGATGTTCTTATCCAAAAAGCCGTGGCAGCAGAAATAGGACACCATCCAGCGGTAATACAGGGTGGCGTTCAGGGCGGGGACCAGATCGCGGGAGAAGGTCATCAGCAGCATGCCCCAGGTCTTTGCCCAACGGTAGAAGTCATAGGCGGTGTCCTTCACGCCGCGCCACTCGCGGCGGACGGTGGCCATGGCGCCCTTGCGGTACAGGCGGCCCAGGCTCTTCTCGCCGTTGACGATGCGGTCGATCTTGCCGTCCTTATCCAGGGCCATGAAGTCGTTAAACTCTTCCTTGACGCGCTGGCCGTCGGCCTTGACGTCGTTGATTCTGTCCTCACCGAACTTCTTCCAGTCGGTCTCTTTGAGGAGATCCCAGGCGATGCCGCCAACCTCTTTCAGGTTTTCCCACTGGGCGGCCCAATTGATCTCATCCTTGGCTTTCCAGAATGACGGATTGGGATATTGGATCTTTTCCTTCTTTGCCATGATTATTTGCCCTCCTCTTTGTGAATGCGTTTGATCTCAAGGGATTCAACAAAGGCCTGGACACGGGTGCGCAGCTGGCCGGAGTTGCCGTTGTTATACAGTCTGTCGATACTCAGAACGGGCCAGCCGTACTCGTCATGCATGATGTGGCTGACCAGGGCCCGCTCGAAGCCCCAGTAATCGCAGTACTTCATCTGCTCATAGATGATGCCCTCGGCCTTGTATTCCTTTGCCAGCCGGTCCGAAGTCTCCCGGCGCTGCAGCACCTTTTCGTCGGAGATGTAGCGGGCGCACTCGGAATGCTCCATCACGTGCAGGCAGATCTGGCGCAGGGCGTCCTCGTCGTCCTTCAGCTCGATGATCTCCCGGCCGGGGGTGGAGCCGAAGCAGAACCGGTCGGACACCACCAGGGCGCCGCAGCCCTCGATCAGCTTGGTCAGGTTGGGATCGTCGATCTCGGAGCCGACAATGGCCACTCTGGCCCGGTAGGGGCTGACCTTGTCGGGCTTGCGCTTTTTCAGCTCCTCCAGGGTCTCACGCAGATAGGGAAGGATCAGCTTCTTGGGGCAGGTGTAGGACACCAGGTTCAGCACATGGAACTCATAGCCGGTGATGACCGGGTTGTCGGCCTTGCGCATCTCGCCGATCTCGGAGATGATGGAGCAGACCTCATTATGTACCTTCACCGCTTCGCGGATGGCGGCGTCGGAGGTATCCACGCCGAAGGTCTCGGTCAGCCTGTCCAGTACCCGCAGGCGCATCTGCTTCACATAGGAGTCCAGGGTATAGTCGGTGACCTTGTAGGGAATGTCGCAGTGGGTGACAAAGAAATTGGGCTTTTCGTTGACTTTGAGAATCTCAAAGTGCTCCATGGCTCTGTTCATCATGGAGCAGGCGTCAACACCGATCATGGCGTCCAGGAACTGATAGCCGCCCTCAATGCCTCTCTCAACCAGAGCCCTGGCGTACTCGCAGGTGTAGTTGGACATGTAGTAGGTGGCGATATCGATGGAGCCGGTGTTGGGGGCGCGCAGACGAACAGAGAAGCAGTTGTCTACATTGAGCAGGACCTCAGGAACGTGGTAGCAGGTATAACCCAGGGCCAGCTGGCCGTCGGCCTGGGCCTTCTTCACCAGTTCGTTGTCGGCATTCTCAAGCAGACTCTCAAAGTAGATCAGATGCTTAAGATCTTTCAAATGTTACACCTCTTCTTTAAAGAATTTCTATTTTTTGGAGCGCCTCCCGCGCTCCCTTGAGCATAGCGGAATCCGCGGACAGCTCCATCACGCTTTTGCCCCGGATGTCGTTGGCGGCAAAGGTGCTGTCGGCGGGGATGAAGGACAGGATCTCCACACCGGGGATCTGCATCATATCGGCAAGCTCCGGATTGGTGACCCTGTTGACGATGACGCCGATCCTGTCGTAACCGATCAGCTCGTCCGCCACGTCCTTGATGGTGGTGATGACCTGGGCGCCCTTCTTGCTCTGGTCCGTGACCAGCAGCAGATGGGTGACTTTTTCCATCACCCGGCGCTGGATCTGCTCGATCCCGGCCTCACCGTCGATCACAACGTAGTCAAAGCTGTTGGCAAGAAGCGCGATGACCTCCTTCAGATAGGAGTTCACCTTGCAGTAGCAGCCGGAGCTTTCCGGGCGGCCGATGGCCAGAAAGGCGAAGCCGGGCATCTCCACCAGTGCGTCAAAGATACGGAACCGGGCCTCGCTCAGAAGCTCCAGCGCCTCCCGGGTCTCGCCGTTCTCCACACTGTCAACAATGCTCATCCGGATATCGTCCAGCGTCAGCTTTACATCCACGCCAAGAGCAACGGACAGACCGACGGCCGGGTCCGCGTCAATGGCCAGGATCTTCTTATCGGGATACCTCTCCACCAGAAGCCGTACCATCGACGCCGAGATCGATGTCTTGCCGACGCCGCCCTTGCCTGCCACCGTGATTATCTTGGCTTTGTTCTCCATATACGTCCCCCCCTGTCAGGAAAATGATTTACGAGAATCTTCGTTATCATTTTAGCACACCCCGAAATGATATGCAAGTTAAACATATACCATTCGATAATTTTCGACATTTTAGTGCAAAATATAAAAGTTTTCGGTCTTTTTAAAAAATATGTTTAGACACAGGCGGCGATTTGGTAAAAACAATATACTGGGCATTTGTCGCAATATGCATAAAAGAGGCCGGATGCGGGCAGTTTACCCGGCCGGATTCAGTTGATGAGCCACAGGCTCAGGTTCAGATAAGCGGCGAAAAGCAGCCACAGCAGATAGGGCAGCAGCGCCCCGGCCCGGCGGTGGATATGCCAGAAAAGCAGGCAGCAGACCAGCGCCAGCCCCAGCAGGAGCAGCAGCCAGACAAAGGCCGCGAACCTGGCCCCCAGCCCGAAGAACAGACTGCCCCAGAAAAAGCAGAAGCCCAGCTGAACCAGATACAGGCGCAGGGCCCGCTCCCGCCGGCTGCCGGAGGCGGGGGAGACGGCTACCAGATAAGCGGCCAACCCCATCAGGAGAAAGAGAAGCGTCCACACCACCGGGAACAGCCAGCCCGGCGGGCTCAGGGGCGGCCTGTTCAGAACGGCATAGTCCGCCATGGCCCCCCGGTTCAGCCAGGCGGAAAGCCCGCCCAGGGCCAGCGGCAGCATCAGGGCGGGGAGTAGCTGCTTCCATTTGATGTTCTTTGTCATTTTATCACCTACAAATTGAAAAAAATAAGCTGAGGACAGGTTTTCCTGTTCTCAGCTTATTCTAAACTTTATTTCACTATGCTCAGCACTGCTTCATCAGCCGCATGAAGAACTCCACGGCCTTGCCGATGGCCTCCAGGGTGATGCGCTCGTTGTTGCCGTGGATGGTGCGGCGCTCCTCGCTGGTGAGGGCCATAGCGGAGAAGCGGTAGACCTTATCGGAGATGGAACCGTAATGGCGGCTGTCGGAGCACTGGACCATCAGATAAGGAGCCACCAGGGAGCCGGGCCAGGTGTGGGACACGGCGGCGCAGACCTTTTGCCAGCCCTCGCAGTCGGTGCGGGAGACAGGGCTTGGCTCCATGCTGACCTGGTCGGTGAGGCTGATCTCCGGGTCGGCGATGACGCCGCGGATGTACTCTATGGCGCCGGCAACGGAATCCTCCGGGTTCAGGCGCAGATTGGCCACCATGCTGGCCTGGGGCGGGATCACGTTGGGGGCCTGGCTGCCGCTCATCTGGGTGAAGGCCACGGTGGTGCGCAGCAGGGCGTTCAGCTCCCCGCCGCTCTTTTTGCAGATGCGGTCCAGGATGCCGCCAAAGAGCCAGAGGTTGGCGAAGATCATCCGGTAGACAAAGGTGGAGTGGCGGCCCAGGGTGTCGAACATCTCCAGCACCGGTTTGCTGAAGTGGGCCTTGAAGGGCCTGGCCTCCAGCTTGGTGCAGGCCAGGGACAGCCGGCCCACCGGGGTGTGGGGCGCGGGAGCGGAGGCGTGACCGCCGCCGCCGGAAATGGAGAACTCCAGGTTCATCAGGCCCTTTTCCGCAATGCCGATGAGGGCGCAGGGCTCTTTCACGCCGGGGAACACGTCCTGCACCACGCCGCCGCCCTCGTCCACCACCATGGATAGCTCGATCCTGTTGTCCCGGAAGTAGTTGACGATGTTCACCGCACCCGGGCCGTTGACCTCCTCCCCGCCGGAGAAGGCGAAGTAGATGTCCTGCCGGGGCTGGAAGCCCTGGCCGATCAGGTTCTCCGCGGCGGAGAGGATGCCGTTGAAGGTGACCTTGGTGTCCAGGGTGCCCCGGCCCCACATGACGCCGTCCTCAATCAGGGCCTCAAAGGCGGGCTTTTCCCAGTTGGCATCGTCCACCGGCACCACATCGTAGTGGGCCATGAGCACGGCGGCAGGCCCCGGCTCTCTGCCCTGCCAACGGTACAGCAGGCCCCGGTCCGGCAGCCTGGTCAGCTGACAGGTCTTTGTCACCTGAGGGTACAGCTCCGGCAGCAGGGCGATCAGCTTTTCAAACTCCCCGTCGTCCTCCTGGGCCTTGTCATAGTAGCTGACGGTCTTGCAGCGGACCAGCCGGCCCAGGGCATCAATGGCGGCCTGCCCGTCATAGTCCAGGGCCTCCGGCGTATCCGCAGGCCGGGCCTTGGGCTTGAAGGCGGCGGTGCGTAAGAGCACCACCAGTATCAGCGCCGCCAGGGCGGCCAGCAAAAGATAGAACAGAATCATAAGGAACGGCTCCTTTACAGCAGATTTTTCTTATACAGGATTCGGGACACGCCCAGGGTGAACAGCACCCCCACCGGCACCATGATGCCCACGGTTCCGGCGTTCAGGGCCGGGACGAAGATGAACAGCACCAGCATCAGGAGCACCGGGGCCACGGAGATCTTCCAGTTCTTGGAAATGAACACCACGCCCAGGCCGCCGAACAGAGCGGGCAGAATCTGGGCGAAGGCCGGGGCAAGCACCGGGGCGTTCAGCACCGGGGTCAGGGGCGTGATCAGGATGACACCCAGAATGATGATCAGGGTGGTGACTATGCTGGACACGGCGATGGCGATGGTGGAGACGATCTCCCCCTCCTCGGAGCTGACGGACACCTCCGCCTGCTCCAGGGCGTTGAGGGCCACCGGCAGCTTCAGGTTGGCGATGTTGCCTGTGACGAAGGACAGGTAGGAGCCGCCGGCCCCCAGCATGGGCACATAGGTGACCGTTTCCACCACGGCCACGGCCCAGTACATGGGGGCGGTGGCGATGATACCCATGAGAAAGCCCCGCCAATCCGGCATGGCGTGGTAGATCAGGGCCACGGAGATGGGGAACAGGATCAGCAGCACCATCACCGACAGGTTCCAGATGCGGCCGTCCCGGTGGACGGAGTCCATATAGGAAAGATTTTTCTTCATTGTGCCGCCTCCTTTCAGCCAAGCCATGCGGTGATGGGGATGGCGCTGGCCATGCCCGCCACCAGGCTGATGGGCAGCGCGTAGTCAGACACCCAGCGCCACTGGGTCTTTTTCACCAGCAGCCCCGCCAGGCACATCACCAGGGCAGAGACGATCATCACCAGCACCGGGATCAGCCCGCTCATATCCCCATGGAACACGCTGGAGAAATCGCAGAACACATAGCCCAGAAAGGCGGAGATCATGCCGATGAACATGGAGGCGGAGAAGATCTCGCCCCACTTCTTATCCCGGTTCTCCATGGAGATCATGCCGTTTTGCAGCTTCCTGCCGATCAGGGGCACCAGCCAGATGCCCACCATGATGCTGACGGTCATGACGCAGGCAATGGTCACATACTGCGTGGCGTTCAGGCTGGCCACCTGGCCGAAGGTGAGGCCCATGGCGCTCTCGGCGTTGGAGGCGGCGATGGTCTCATAGGACAGGGAGCCCACCACGCTCAGCCGCAGCCAGGGCAGGGGCACGCCCAGATCCTTGGCCAGGGTGATCACGCTGATCACGATGGCAACCGCCGGGGCCACAGTGAACACCCCCGCCGTTATGGCCACCCGCTTCAGCTTGTCCTTGCCCATACCGATGGCCAGGCCCCGGCGCCAGGCCTTGATCAGAAAATACACTGACTGGGCCAGCACGGCAGCCACGATAATGCCGGCAATCAAAAACAATACCGGGCTGTTGACATTGAAGCTCAATCATATCCCTCCCAAACTTTATTCTCTTCCCATAATACGTTCTTTTCCCCAAGAAAGCAAGGCGGTTTTCTCCGAAAACGAAAAAACCGGGGCCGGACGGAATCGACTGATTCCGTCCGGCCCCGGGCAATGGGGCGCGAACACGCTCAATCCATGGCAAAGGTGTCGATGGCGGTTTTCAAGATGCCGTCAGCCACAGCGGTGTCTCCCTCCAGGGCAGTGGCGTTGTAGACCACGATGTCGCCGCCGGGCAGGTCCTCGGCGTAGTAGCTGCACACCACGGTGCCCTCGGCCTCAAAGCTGTCATAGCTGAAGCTGATGAAGTAGATCTGCCGGCCTTCCACACCGGCATCCGCAGGCTCACCGGGCTGGGACTTGATTGCGTCTCCCAGCTCCTCCTGGGCGGCGGCAGACATCTCCTTCAGATAGTCCACAGCGCTGCTGCCGGAAATCAGGGACACGGAGCAGAAGGGCAGCTCCACATCGCCGGTGGGATAGATCATGGCGTTATCTGCCGGGTTTGCCACAGCGATATAATTGGGGTCATATTCAAAGCGGAAGCCCTTGCTGGCGCTGACGAACAGCCCTTCCACCTTTTCCGGCTGGGCGGAAGGCTGGGCGGCGGGCTCCTCCGCAGGCGCTGCCGTCTGGGCGGCAGGGGCCTCCGTGGCCGCCGGGGCGGCGGGCGCTTCGGTGGGGGCAGGGGCCTCCTCCTTGCCGCAGGCGGCCAGGGACAGCAGCATGACCGCCGCAAGCAGCAGCACCAGGGCCGTTACAATATACTTTACAGTCTTATTCATATAAAAAACCTCTTTATCGTTAAGTTGTCGATTTCATAATAAACGATGGCACAAAATTTGTCAAACCAACGTCATGAACAATGTGAAAACAATTATTAAGAAGCCTTAAATTTACGAAACAGCGGTTGACACCTGTAGACCCTATGTGCTATTTTATACGCAGATGACACGCGTAGTCTGCCGGAGCGGGATGCGCGCCCCGCCCCGGAAAGGGAATAATAAGAAGAAAGGCTGGCCAACCATGGAAAAACTTGCAGAAAAAATCAGTGACGCCGAGCTGGAGGTCATGCGGGTGCTGTGGGAGGCGGATGCGCCGCTGCCCATCAGTGAGATCCGCCTGGCGCTGCAGCAGCGCAAGGGCTGGGAGCCCACCACCACCAAGACCCTGGTGCAGCGGCTGTGCAGCAAGCAGGCCCTGGCCCAGGAAAAGCGGAACGTGTTCTATTACCGCCCCCTGATCAGCCAGGAGGAGTATCAGGCCTGGGCCACCAACGACCTGATCCGCCGGCTGTACCGGGGCAGCGCCCGGAACCTGGTGGCGGCCCTGGTGCATTCGGACAAGCTCAGCAATGACGATATGCAGGAGCTGAGAGACTTTTTCAAAGTGGAGGATGAGTCATGAACCCGGTGCTGCGTCTTGTGCTTTCTCTCTCCCTGGGCGGCAGCCTGATGGCGCTGCTGGTGCTTGGGCTGAAATGGACCCTGCGGGGGAAACTGCCCAGCGCCTTTTATTACTGCGCCTGGCTTGCGGTGCTGCTGCGGCTGGTGCTGCCCCTGCCCGGCTTCATGAGCCTGGAGGGCGGCAGGGAAGAGGCCGCCCCGGCGGCATACACCAGCAGTCAGAGCAGCGGCATCCCCCGGGTAGGGGACCTGCCTCTCGCCGTGGGCCTTGGCCCGGAGGCTGCCGGGAATTCTCCCGTCAGCACTGCGGAGAATACAGCCGCAGCGGAAACGGCTCCTGCCCAGCCGGTGCAGGAGAATGAAGCCCCTGCCCCCGCCCATCCAGACCTGAGCACCCGGCTCCTTGCCGCCTTCGGCATGGGGTGGAGCCGGGTCAAGGCCCTGGCGCACAGCGGGGACCTCTGGCTGTGGCTCTGGGCCGCCGGCGCGGCGCTGACGCTGTTGTGGTACATCGTGGGCTACCGGCGCTTTGGCCGGGCCCTGCGCCGCAGTCTCTGCCGGGCGACACCTGTGGAGCGCCGGCTGTTCCGGCAGCTGGGCGGCCCGAAGCGGCTGCAGCTCTGCCGCAGTGCCGCCGTGGGCACCCCCATGCTGCTGGGGCTGTGGCGGCCGGTGCTGGTGCTGCCGGAGCGGGCGTATTCCGAGGAGATGCTGAAGAACATCTTCCGCCATGAGCTGACCCATTACCGCCGGGGCGACCTGGTGTTCAAGTGGTTCGCGGTGCTGGTGTCGGCGGTGCACTGGTTCAATCCTGTGGTACATATCGCCCGGCGGGAGCTGGATCGGGCCTGCGAAATGAGCTGTGACGAACGGCTGCTGCGGCAGATGGACGCCGCCGGGAAACGGAGCTATGGGGAGACCCTGCTCTCTATGGCGGCAGACGCTCTGCCCCGGCCCCTGGTGGCCACCTCCTTCGCCACAGAGAAACGGAATCTGAAAGAAAGGTTGGAACAGATCATGACATACAGAAAAATGAGCCGGGCCACCCTGGCGCTGCTGCTGGCGGCGGCATTGCTGCTGGGCGGCTGTGCCGCGGCGGTGGGGCCCCAGACCTCGCCGGAGCCGGCGGAAAGCCCGGTAGAAACGGCAGCGCCGGCGCAGGAATCCCCGGTGTCCACGCCGGAAGTCAAAAACGTCACCGTGGCCAATGTGGATGAACTGCTGTCGGCCATCGGCTCCCATACCAATATCACCCTGCTGGCAGGGGAATACAACCTGGCCCAGGCCGGCGACTACGGCCAGCCCACCGACGGAAAGCCCTATGCCTGGCAGGAGGTTTTCAGCACCGGGGAGGAAGCCGCCTTTGAGCTGGTCATCAGCGGCGTGGACTGCCTGACCCTGCTGGCGGAAGGGGAGGTCACCCTCTCTGCCGTGCCCCGCTATGCCAACGTGCTGGTGCTGGACAACTGCGAGGACATCTGCCTGGCGGGCCTGACCATCGGCCACACCGAGGAGCCGGGGCAGTGCGTCGGCGGCGTGGTGAAGCTGAGCGGCGTGGACAAGGCCATCATCAGCCAGTGCAAGCTCTTCGGCTGCGGCACCGTGGGTGTGGATGCCGCTTCCTGCACCGCCCTGCAGGTGGTGGAGAGTGAGATCTATGACTGCAGCTATTCCGCCGCCCAGCTCTCCTCCTGTCAGAACGTGCTGTTCAATAACTGCCAGATCTATGACAACACCGGCTATTGCGAGCTGTTCAAGCTCAACACCAGCGACGCCTGCGCCATCATCAACAGCCGGATCACCGGCAACCGCAGCCCCATGCTGCTGAGCAACAGCTACAGCACCGATGTGTACTTCGCCGGCAATGAGGTCAGCGGCAACGACTTTGGCGCTCAAGGGATGTTCTGTCTTGAGGGCAATGCCGTCACCATGGAGGGCTGCCTGTTCACCGACAACCAGGGCCCCTGGTATGCCGAACCCCTGTACACCGGCGCCGTGACCGTCCCCGCCGTGGACGCCGCCGGGAACGAGCTGCAGGACAGTGACTTTGCGGCCATGACCCTGCAAAGCGTGGAGCACTGGGAGGCCAGCATCCCGGAGACCGTTTCGGTCAGCAAGGGTGCCGACGGCATGGTTCACGTTTCCACCGTGGACGAATTTCTGGCGGCCATTGCCTCGGATACGGAGATTTATCTGGAGGATGGGGTCTTTGACCTGAGCACCGCCAGCAATTACGGCGGCTTCGGCGGGGACAACTATGTCTGGTATGACACCTATGTGGATGGGCCCCAGCTGGTGATCAGCGGCGTGAAGAACCTCAGCATCACCGGCGGCGGGGCGGACAAGGCCAGCATTCAGGCCGTCCCCCGTTACGCGGAGGTGCTGGCCTTTGAAAACTGTGAGAACATCACCCTGAAGGATTTCACCGCTGGCCACACCCAGGCCCCCGGCAGCTGCACCGGCGGCGTGGTGTACTTCGCCAATTCTTCTGACCTGAGCGTGGAGGGCTGCTCCCTCTACGGCTGCGGCGTCTGGGGCATCACCCTCAGCGGCTGCGAGAACATGACGGTGAAGAACACCGAGATCTACGATTGCAGCTACGGCGATCTGAACTTTGCCTCCAGCAAGAACATCCGCCTGGAGAACTGCAATTTCCATGACAACGGCCTGGAGCGGGTCATCTCCGACTGCCAGAACGTGACTTTGGATGGTGTAGCTATCAGCAGCTTTTCTCAGCCCGACCCGGAGACGCTGAACGCCCAGGCCATTGATCTGAACCCCTGGGAGCTGCCGGAGCCCAGGTTCTACATCAACTACTATTATAATCCGGTATCAGCGCTGACCCTGCCCATGAACACGCCCATTGAGCTGAACGGCCGCTTCTGGGGCGGCGATGCCGACCCGGAGGCTGACCTGGATGTGAAATGGAGCCTCAGCGGCAGCGGCAGTTCTGCCGTGAAGCTGACGGAACGCAAGCACGGCAAGTGCACGCTGGAAAATATCAGCGGCAAGAGCGGGGAAGTGACCCTGACGGCAGAATGCCAGGGCCAGAAGGCCCAGATCACCGTGCATCTGACGGAGAGCACCGGCGCTGCAGCGCCTCTGCGTATCTGCTTCTATGAGAAGGAGCTGACGGAGTTTACCGTCCGAAAGGGAGACGCCCCCATTGAGCTGAACGCGCAAATTGAATTGAATGCCCAGACTGACAAGACGCAAATCCCGGACGGCAGCAGCTTCACCTGGACTTCCGGCGACCCGGACTGCCTGGAAGTCATTCCCAACGGAAGCAGCTGCACCGTGAAGATTCTGAAAGCCAAGCCCGAGGGCGTCACCCTCACCTGCAAAGCCGGCGGCTATGAGGCCCAGATAACAGCATACATTATCGAGGAATAAAGATAAAAACAGAATAAGCAAAAGGAATATCCCCCGGCAGCGCCGGGGGATATTCCTTTTGAGACTGTCAAAAAGGCCGTTTTAGATGTAGCACCATTGGGTTCTGCTGGTAAAAGTCTGAGAGCTTCGTCACACTCCCGCACTCCATCAGAACCGTAGGGGCGAGCATCGCTCGTCCGCAAAAAACAGCCGGTTCCAACAGGCGGACGGCCAATGGCCGCCCCTACGGGTGCAAGCTTGCGGCTTCCGTCAAAAACGCAGGCTTTCCACCTCATCCGCTTCGCTCAGTACCTTCCCCGCCAGGAGAAGGCTTGAAAAAACTTTCTCACCCCACTTCTTCACTCTTCCCTTTTCCTTCTCCCCTCAGATCACCCCTCCGACCCACAGGGCCAGAATGGCTGCCGCCGCGCCCAGGGCGAAGATGGACATAGCCGTGGGGAAAATGGGCCGCCCCGGCTCCCTGGGCGCTGCCGTGCCCACAAAGTCCCGGGCGGCGTTCTGAGCCTGCCGCAGCAGCTCCTGGCGGCTGAGCCCCGGAGTCTGAAAGTAATCGTCCCGCAGGATGAACATGGCCTCGGAAAACATGGGGTCCGGCGGCTCCACCACGATCACCCGGCGCATATTGCCCCGCACCACCGGCAGCGTCTCCCGCCGGGAGAGCCGTTCCCGCCGCCGGGCGCTGAGGGAAAAGCGCAGGGCCGCCAGCAGATCCCGCACCCGGTGCCTGAGCCGGTAAATCATAGCCGTTCCTCCACCCGGACGGTAATCACCGTCATATCGTCGTTGACGCCGTACAGCTTTTCCGACTCCTTCAGGGTGGCCCGGGCCAGGGCCTTCATGTCCTCAAAGCCCCGCAGCAGCAGAGTCTTCAGCCACTCGTCCTCACTGCCGGCAATCACCCCGTCGGTGGCGATGATGGCTGTGGAGCCGGGCCGCAGCCGCATGCGCACGATGTCCGGGGCAATGCCGTCCCCCATAGTAAGCCCTGCGGCCAGGGTCTCGCCCTTGATGCGCTTGATGTTCCGCCCGCTTTTCACATAGGAGGGGGCCGCTCCGTATTTGTAGAAGCAGGTCTCGCCGGAGAACAGGTCCACGCACATCAGGTCCACCGTGGCATAGCCCCAGCTGTCCCCGCCCCGCAGCAGCAGCACGGAGTTAAGAATTTTCATGGCCACCGCCGGGTCCACCCCGGAGCGGAGGAACTTTTCCAGGATAGCCACCACCTGGGCGCTGTCCCGGGCCGCGTCGTCTCCGCAGCCCATGCCGTCGGCCAGGATCACGCAGAGCACGCCGCCGTCGGTCTTGAAATAGGTGCCCTTGTCCCCGCTGACCCGTTCGCCCCGCTTTTTCAGTGCCGCGATGCCCACCGACACCGCCAGGGGCTCCGCCTCCAGCAGCAGCAGGCGGGAGCTGTCCTCGCCCAGCTCTCCCTGCTGGCACAGCCGCACCCCCACCACCTGGGACAGCCGCTCTAAGTAGTCCTCCTCGTGGGTCAGGGGGGCGAGCCGGGCACACTCAATGCTGATGCGCAGCCGCCCGCTGCCGTCCCGGTACACCGCCGTGTCCGCGTCCATATCCAGGCTCCGCAGATAGCGCAGCAGCCGCCGCTCCATCAGCGGCTCCGCCCCGCCGGTGCCGCCCAGCTCTTTGGCCACTGTGGAGAGAATGTCCGCAATGTCCATGTACTGCCCCCAGGCCACGCTCCGGTTCTCCGCCAGGTAGGCGCGCAGCTGCCGCCGGTAGGACAGGCCCCGCAGCTCCCCGTTCACCGCCGCCACGAAGGCGGGCAGGCTTTCGCATTTCTCCCGGAAAAATTCCGGCAGATCCTTCACCTCCAGACTGCCGTGCTCCACCATGGCCTTGGTGGCGTCGTTCATGGCGGTCAGGGTGTCCACATATTCCGCGTTCCAGCAGCGGTTCTTGTGCCTGCACTGGATGCAGACCTCGTCCGCCGCCCGGTCATAGATGCGGGCGATGTTCTCGTCGTTGTAAGGCTCCTGAATGTTCCGCCGCACCGTGTCGAACAGGGTGGCGTAGGCCTCGCTGAGGTTTTTCACCCGTCCGGCCACAAAGCGGCGCAGGCCGGTCTCCCCCTTGCCCCGCTCCATGGCCTGGAGCATCAGCCCGATGCGCATCAGCAGGGAAGCGGGCAGCAGCATGAAGATCACCGACGCGCAGAAGGTTTCAAACAGGGCGCTGATGTAGATCTCCGTGTTCCAGGCGCAGACCACCGCCAGCGCCCCGGAGAGGATGAAGCTCAGCACGAACAGCACCCGCCCGTGCTTGCCGAACACCCCGGATAACAGCCCGGACAGGGCGTAGGCCATGGTGTAAAAGGGGGCACCCTGGTTGGTCACATCCATGGCCAGCCCCAGCACCGTGCCCACCGCCGCCCCGGTGAGCATCCCGCCCTTCATGGCCGAGGTCATCACCAGCACCAGCGCCAGCACCCGCCCGATGGACACCGTGCCGAACAGCACCAGCCGGGACACCGCCATCAGCAGGCAGGCCGCCAGAATCATCACCGAAACACTGTGGCGCAGCTCCGCCGTCTCTGTGGTGCATGGCCGGCTGTCCAGGGCCTCCCGGAAGAAATAGCTGCCGCCGAAGGCCAGGGCGATCTCCAGGAACAGCTCCGCCGCCAGAGGCACCTGGCCGGAAGCGGTGGAAAAGCTGCCCAGAAAGCCGGTGAAGCCCATGACCAGTGCCGCCGCCGTGGGCATGAAATAGGGGTTTTTGTAAATTTCCAGCTCGTGGAACACAAAGGCGATGGTGTATACCAGCACCGCCGCCGCAATGTAGCGGATGCCCCATTCGATCCCGCCGCTGACCAGATAGCCCAGGGCCGCCCCGGTCAAGGCGAACACCCCGCTGACCCCTGCCCCGGCGCAGGCCACCATGGCCATGCCAAAGGGGGCGCCGCTTTCCAATACCCGGGCGCAGGCCATCACCAGCCCCAGCCCCATGTAAGCGCCGCAGCGCCCCGCCAGCAGAAACCGGCTGTCCAGCCGGGGCGCGGCGGCCCCGCCTTTCAGCAGGCTCAGCTTATTCTGTCCTCCAAATGCCATTCTCTTGCCTCCTGAGTTTACATAAGATAAATTTATTATAGTTATGTAATACCAAGAAGGCAGTCACACCCCGCTGTTGAATCAGTATTTATAAGCGGGAAAAATAATCGGAAAACACGCAGGCGGTATGGAATTCCAAATATGTTGTCCTTGTAATAAAAAGTTTTGCGTGGTAAAATACTTTGTCTAGAAATTGAAAGGGAGAAGCAGCTATGAGCATGATTCGAGATATCGCGCTGGCCCCCTCCGGGGAAATGAAGATCAAATGGGTGGAGCGGAATATGCCGGTGCTCCGGGGCATCGGGAAGGACTTTGCCGCCGAAAAACCCTTTGCCGGCCTGAAAATTGCCCTCTCCGTCCATCTGGAGGCCAAGACCGCCTATCTCTGCCGTGTGCTGGAAATGGGCGGGGCAGAGATGTATGTTACCGGCTCCAACCCCCTCTCCACCCAGGACGATGTGGCCGCCGCCCTGGCCCAGGGCGGGATGCAGGTCTTTGCCCGCTATGGCTGCTCCATGGAAGAATATGAAGAATGCCTCTGCCGGGTGCTGGAGGCCGGGCCTCACATCATCATCGATGACGGGGGCGATCTGGTGCACCTGATGCACACCAGGTATACCCATCTGATCCCCCATGTGCTGGGCGGCTGTGAGGAAACCACCACCGGCATCCACCGGCTGCGGGCCATGGCCCGGGAGGGGAGCCTTCGCTTCCCCATGGTCATGGTCAACGAGGCCGACTGCAAGCATATGTTCGATAACCGCTACGGCACCGGCCAGTCCGTGTGGGACGGCATCAACCGTACCACCAACCTGATTGTGGCCGGCAAGTATGTGGTGGTCTCCGGCTACGGCTGGTGCGGCAAGGGGGTTTCTTTGCGGGCCAAGGGCCTGGGCGCCAAGGTCATCGTCACCGAGACGGACCCGGTCCGTGCCCTGGAGGCGGTGATGGATGGCTACGAGGTGATGCCCATGGCCGCCGCCGCCAGACTGGGCGACCTGTTCATCACCGTCACCGGCTGCAGCGGCGTCATTACCGCGGAGCACTTTGAAACCATGAAGGACGGGGCCATCCTCACCAACGCCGGCCACTTTGATGTGGAGGTGGACATGGCCGGTCTGGAGAAGCTGGCTGTGGAGAAGTATGAGGCCCGCCACAATATCCAGGGCTATGTGCTGCCCAGCGGCAAGACCCTCTTCACCATTGCCGAGGGCCGCCTGGTGAACCTGGCCGCCGGCGACGGGCATCCGGCGGAGATCATGGATATGAGCTTCGCCGTCCAGGCCCTCAGCGCGGAATATCTGGCCAAAAACCGGGGCAGGCTCCAGCCCGGGGTCATCCCTGTGCCCAGAGAGCTGGATGAGGCCGTGGCCCGCCGCAAGCTCAGCGCCATGGGCGTGGAGATCGACGCGCTGAGCCGGGAACAGGAAGAATATCTGGGGAAGTAAGACCCAATACCAATACCGGGGGTGATCAACTTGGATGAAATGGAAAACCGGGAATTAATGGATTTTGAGACCATCCATGAAAAGCGCAGCGATGAGCTGACGGAGCTGCTGGATAAGCGGGACATGAAGCAGCTTCAGCGCCGCATGGAGGAAATGAACGAATTTGACGTGGCGGAATTCCTCACCGAGATCGAGGACAACCGAATGCCCATGGTGTTCCGGCTGCTGTCCAAGGAGACGGCGGCGGATGTTTTCGCCAACTTCGAAGCGCCGGAGCAGGAGCGGATCATCAACTCCATTACCGACTCGGAGCTGGCTGGCATCATTGAAGAGCTGTATGTGGACGACGCGGTGGACATGATGGAAGAAATGCCTGCCAACGTGGTGCGCCGTGTCATGCGGGCCGCCACCCCCGCCACCCGCAGCCTGATCAACCAATACCTCCGCTACCCGGAAAATTCCGCCGGCAGCATCATGACCTCCGAGTTCGTGGATCTGAAAAAGTACATGAACGTGAAGGAGTCCTTTGCCCGCATCCGCCGCATCGGTGAGGATAAGGAGACCATCTACGTCTGCTTCGTCATCTCTGCCGACCGGAAGCTGGAGGGCATCGTTACCGTCAAGGACCTGCTGCTGGCCGATGACGACACCATCATCGAGGATCTGATGGATCGGAACGTGATCTTCGCCACCACCACCGACGACCAGGAGACCGTATCCGAGATGTTCTCCGACTACGACCTGATGGCCCTGCCCGTGGTGGACACCGAGGGCCGCCTGGTGGGCATCGTCACCGTTGACGACGTGCTGGATGTCATGGAGCAGGAGACCACGGAAGACTTCGAGATCATGGCCGGTATTCTGCCCTCCGACAAGCCCTATTCCCGCACCGGGCCCTTCGATATGTGGAAAAACCGTATCCCCTGGCTGATGTTTCTGATGCTCTCCGCCACCTTCACCAGCATGATCCTCACCACCTTTGAGGATATGCTGGCGGTGCAGGCGGGGCTGGTAGCCTTCATCCCCATGCTGATGGGTACCGGCGGCAACTCCGGGGCTCAGTCCTCCACCGCCGTCATCCGCAGCCTGTCCCTGGGCGATACGGAGCCGAAGGACGTGCTGCGGGTCATGTGGAAGGAGTGGCGTGTGGCGCTGCTGTGCGGCGTCACCCTGGCGGTGGTCAACTTCGGCAAGATGCTGCTGCTGGACGGCTTTATCCTGCACAACGACAGCGTCACCGTTCTGGTGGCCGCCACGGTCAGCCTGTCCATCGTGTTCATCGTCATGTTCGCCAAGGTGGTGGGTTCCACCCTGCCCATCCTGGCTGAAAAGATCGGTGTGGACCCGGCAGTGATGGCAAACCCCCTGATCTCCACCGTTACCGACGCCGTCTCGCTGCTGATCTATATCTATGTTGCAAAACTGATCCTGCATATATAAAATAAGGAGACCCTTGTAATGGATGTGTCCGTGCTTATCCCCAAAATGATTGTATTTGTGGTGCTGATGGTGATCGGCTACCTCTGCGCCAAGACCAACTTTGCCGGCCGGGAGTTCACCAAGGACGCCAGCAAAATGGTGATCAACGTGTTTATGAGCGCCACCATCATCAACTCTGTTCTGGTGTCCGATGCCCGCCTCAGCGGCGGGGAACTGCTGCAGGTGATGCTGGTGCTGTGTATGTCCGTGGGTGTCTGCTGGGTCCTGGCCGCCATCAGCTGCCGCCTGGTGGGCTTGGGGGATAAGGCGCCCCTGTTTGAGCTTCTCATTGCTGTCATGAACAATATGTTCATTGCCCTTCCCGTGGTGGAGACCCTTTTTGGCAGCCAGGCGGTGTTTTACTGCTCCCTGTCCTGCATACCCTTTAATATCCTGCTCTATACCTTCGGGATCTACCGCCTCCAGGGCGGAGAGGGCAAAGGCAGCGTTCGGCTCAGGGATATTTTCAGCGTTCCGCTGCTGGCCACCCTGGCGGCCCTGGTCATCTTCCTGCTGCAGCCGCCGGTGCCCCCGGTGTTGAAGGAGCTGGCTTCCACCATGTCTGCCGCCACCATGCCCCTGTCCATGATCGTTATCGGCTCCTCCCTGGGCTCTGTCAGCCTGCTGGACGCCTTTAAAAAGGGGAAGCTGTACCTGATGTGTGTCCTCCGCCTGCTGCTGTGCCCGCTGCTGGTGTGGCTGCTGGCCGGCCTGATAACGGACGACCTGATGCTCCGGGTTACCGCCACCATCATTGCCGCCGCCCCCAGCGGGGTGGTGGTCTCCGTCCTCGCCATCCAGTATGACCGGGACGCGGTGTTCACCTCCGAGGGCGTCCTGCTCTCCACCGTTTTCTCCATGCTGACCATTCCCCTTATCGTTTCTGTTATTCTGTAAAGAAAAGGTGATCTGCCATGCATATCCCCCAGGGCGCCAGCCAGACCATCGATATCCTCCCCTTTGCGGATGCCCTGGCCCTCTCCGGCCGGAGCGGCGGCTATGACAGCCAAAAATGGCTGTATGTGCCGGATTTTTACACCGAGTACCGTTATATCCTGGGCACCCGGGGTCAAAACCCGCTGATCTGCATCGGCGTCAACCCCTCCACTGCCGCCCCGGACGACCTGGACAATACCCTGAAATCCGTCTCCCGCATCGCGGAGGGCAACGGCTTTGACAGCTGGATCATGTTCAATGTCTATGCCCAGCGGGCCACCCGGCCGGAGGACATGGACCGGGAGCTGAACCAGGTGCTGCACCGGGCCAACATGGCCGCCTTTGAATACATATTGCAGAACGTGGCCAAGGGCCTGCGGCCCGCGGTCTGGGCTGCCTGGGGCACCATCATTGAAAAGCGCCCCTACCTGCCCGGCTGCGTCCGGGACATGGTGGCCCTGGGCCGCCGCTATGACGCCCGTTGGCTCTGCGCCGGCAAACGCTCCGCCAAGGGGCACCCTCACCATCCCCTGTACTTGCGCAAGGACGAAAAAACCGTGGAATTTGATGTGGAACAATATCTGGAGGGATTACAATGATCAGACTTGCCCTGTGCCAGCTGCGAACGGAGCTTGACCAGGCGGAGACCATGACCAAGGCCCACCGCATGGTGCGTGAGGCCGCCCAAAACGGGGCGGAGATCGTGGTGCTGCCGGAGATGTTCAATTGCCCCTATGACCGGGCCTATTTTAAAAAGTTCGCCGCCCTGGGCCACCAGGAGGCGGTCAGCGCCATGTCCGCCTGGGCCAGAGAACTGGGCGTCCTGCTGGTGGGCGGCTCCGTGCCCGAGACGGAGGACGGTAAGTTCTATAACACCTGCTTCGTTTTCGATAAGCAGGGGCATCAGATCGCCCGCCACCGGAAGGTGCACCTGTTCGATGTGGACCTGCCGGGGATGCGTTTTAAGGAGTCCAACACCTTCACCCCCGGGGAGGACATCACCGTTTTTGACACCGAGTACGGCAAAATGGGCTGCGCCGTCTGCTTTGATGTGCGCTTCCCGGAGCTGTTCCGGGCCATGGCCGTCCGGGGCGCCAAGCTGATCTTCCTGCCCGCCCAGTTCAATATGAAGACCGGCCCCGCCCATTGGGACATGAGCCTGCGGATGCGGGCCGTGGATAACGAGGTCTTTGTGGCCGGAGCTTCCGCCGCCCGGTACGATGGCTTTTCCTATGAATGCTGGGGCCATTCCGCCGTGGCGGACCCCTTTGGGGAACTGATCGCCCAGTGCGACGAGAAGGAGCAGATCCTCTATGCGGACATCGACCTGGACCGGGTAGAAGAGGTGCGCGCCAGTCTGCCCACCTTCAACTGCCTGCGCCGGGATGTGTACACCGTTGCAGACTGAGCCATGGAGATTTACGAGCAGATCAAAGCCTACCGCCCCTGGAATGAGCAGGAGCGGCAGGATCAGGCCGTTATTCTGGCCTTTCTGGAGCGGAACCCGGACGCTTTTTACCGCACGAACCTGCTTGCCCACATGACGGCTTCCGCCTGGGTGGTGAACCCCCAGCGCAGCAAAGTGTTGATGGTCTATCACCGGCTGTACGATTCCTGGTCCTGGACCGGGGGCCATGCCGATGGGGAGGAGGACCTGCTGGCCGTGGCCCTGCGGGAAGTCCGGGAGGAGACCGGCGTTCAGTGCCTCCGCCCGGTGACGGAGAAGATTTATTCTCTGGAAGTCCTCACGGTGGACGGCCACGAGAAGCATGGGCAGTATGTGCCCAGCCATTTGCATCTGAATGTGACCTATCTGCTGGAAGCGGAGGAGGATCAGCCCCTGCGGGTCTGTGAAGCGGAGAACAGCGGCGTGGCCTGGTTCTCCCTGGCCGATGCCCTCTCCGCCTCCACCGAGCCCTGGTTTGTGGAGCGGATCTACAAAAAGCTGAACGAGAAGCTGAAAGTGTTATGAATCAACCACAAAGGAAACAAAACAGACTGAGAAACTACGATTACAGCTTGCCGGGAGCATATTTTATCACCATTTGTACCCATGAGAGAGAAAACCTCTTTTGGGAAACCGTAGGGGCGAGCATTGCTCGTCCGCAAAAAGTGAACTTATCTGCCTGTGGTCAAGTCGTTGATTCCGCCATCAAGGAGATTCCCAAACACTATGCCGCTGTATCCTTGGATCATTATGTAGTGATGCCGAATCATGTGCACTTGTTACTGCAAATCAACACACTGGAAAGCGGACGTGCGATGCACGCCCCTACGATTTCTACCGTGGTTCAGCAGTTAAAAGGCGCAGTTACAAAACAGATCGGGCATTCTGTTTGGCAGAAGCTGTTTCACGACCACATTGTCCGCGGAGACAAGGACTATGCAATGATATGGGAATACATTGAGAACAATCCGGCAAAGTGGATGGATGACTGTTTCTACAGGGAGTAGAGACTGAAAAGAATAAAAAAGAGAGCCGCAAGGCTCTCTTTTTTATTCTGCCAGAAACCGATCCAGTTCCTCTACCGTCTTGAAATAATACCGGCAGTTTTCCCGCATAAAGCCCTCAATCTCCGGGATGTCGTTGGCCCAGCCCACAGCGGCGAAATCCACGCCGCAGCTTCTGGCCATGTCATAGCCCGGCTTCAGATCGTCGATCATCAGCAAGTCCCCGGGGGCCAGCTGGAAGCGCCGCATAATGTCCTCCAGGGGGAAGGGGGCAGGCTTGCGCTCATGGATGGGCCGGCTCCAGCCGTAGACCGCGTCCGGCTCCGGCAGGCCGTTGGCGGCGTAGTCCCGCAGGATATTCTCCTCAAAGGAGTGGGACACCACGCAAAGCAGACCCCCTTCTGCCCTGTGCCGCTCCATGATTGCCCGGATGCCCTCATAGGCCACCGGGATATGGCCCTTCACATACTCGCCCCAGAAGCAGCCCTCCTCCTCCAGGTCCTCATCGCTCATGCCGTATTCCTCCCGGCACATGGGGATGAAGCCGGGGTCAAAGTTCTTGAGGAAATAGTGCTCCAGGGTGCAGCTCCGTCCCGGATAATGCAGGGCCAGATACTGCTGAAAGCAGGGGTGATGGATGGTGGCTGTGCTGTTTACCACCGTGTCGTCATGGTCGAATACCAGGCATTTATATCTCATTCTGTCTCTCGTCTTTCTGTTTTTCTTCATCATACCATAAGCTGCCCGCTTTAGAAAGTCCTATCTTACTGCTCTCCTCGCTTTCAGACCGTAGGGGCGTGCATTGCACGTCCGCCTGTTTAGCGTGGCGCAGTATGCTCCTGCGACCCGAAGCGTAAAAAACGCATCCAGGCCAAGAAAAAAGGGAGCCGCAGCAAAATAAAATGCTTTGGCTCCTGTTTCTTAGTAGAATGTGGCCACCGGCTGCTCCGGCGCCGGGCAGGGTTCGGCGGACAGATAGCTGAGCACCGGCCCCTTGCGGCCATAGGCCCTGTGGAACTTGAAGTCGATTTTGGCGGTGAGAACCATCCAGGTGTCGTCCTGCACGGTGTCCGCCTTGTCCCACTGGCACACCAGCGCGGCGAACTGAATGTCCTCCACGCAGCAGGTCATCACATGGCGCCCCACCACGAAGCAGCCTGCCGGCAGCTTCTTGCGCACCAGGGCCCGGCACTTGAAGCGCACCGTCTTGCCCTGGTACTTCTTGGGCTCGTCGGCCATGTCCCGGTAAAACAGGGCATAGTCCTCGTCGCCGATCTCCACAATGGGGGCGTTCAGGTCGAAGGGCAGGGGGTCCTCAATGTCGTCATACTCCACCTTGCCGTTTTTGTCCTCATAGGCGATGTCCGCCCGGCGGGAGGCGCCCCGGACGATCTTGTGGAAGGCCATCTTGTCCATCTTTGCTCTGTCAAAGCGGTTGAACACCACCAGCTCCGCGCTCTTCAGCTTGTCATAGACCAGCTGGCGCATGTTGCTGTTGTAGCTGAGGAAGGTGGCAGCGTCGGCAAACAGGAACTCCTGATACACCATCCAGCCCTCGGGCATGGCGGCATAGAGCTGATCCAGCATCCACATGCCGTTGTACTCAATGACCACCCGCTCTGCCCGGGTCTCCCGAAGCCACTGCTCCAGATTTTCACGGGTCAGCTGCTCCGGCGCCTCCACAATGCGGATCTTCACCGAGTCCGTGGCGAACTGCTCCGGGGCGTATTCCTCTTCCCCCTCCTCGCAGACCAGCAGCAGGGTTCTCTCCCCGCTGCAGAAGCGCTTGTCCTCCAATGTCTCCTGGATGAACTTGGTCTTGCCGCTTTCCAGAAAGCCGGTAAAGAGGAATACGGGTACTTCCTTTGCCTGATTACTCAATATGAAACAGCTCCTTCAGTGCATCTTCCTTCAGCCCGGACCCGATCACGCAGAACCGGCCGGTGACTGCCGGGCTGCCCCGGCGGATGTCGCTCTCCCCGGGCACATAGTCGAAGTAGATCCACTCCCCGTCGCTGGCGTCCACAATGCCCTTGGCCCGCAGCACCGCGCCGTACTTTGCCTCGTCCTCCAGGGCGTCCAGCAGAGCCTGAATCTCCGCCTGGCTGAACTTCCGGGGCGTCTCCATGCCCCAGCTGGTGAACACCTCGTCGGCATGGTGATGATGCTCGTGGTCGTGGTCGTGGCAGCCGCAGGTGCAGTGCTCGTCATGCTCGTGCTCGTGATGATGATCATGGTGGTGCTCATGCTCCTCATGGTCATGGTCGTGATCATGGCAGCCGCAGGTGCAGTGCTCGTCATGCTCGTGGTCGTGATGATGCTCGTGGTGGTGCTCGTGCTCCTCATGGTCATGCTCGTGGTCGTGGTCGTGGTCGTGGCAGCCGCAGGTGCAGTGCTCGTCATGCTCATGCTCGTGGTCATGATGATGCTCATGTTCATGGGTCAGCCGCTCCATCTCGGCCTGCAGGCCGTTCTTGTCCATGGCCTCCCTGATCTGCACTCCGGAAATCTGACTCCAGGGGGTGGTGATCAGGCCGGCATGGTCGTTCAGCCCCTTCAGAAGCTCGGTAGCTGCCAGAATCTTTTCGGCAGAAGCGGTATCAGTGCGGCTCATGACGATCAGATCCGCATTCTCCACCTGGTCGTTGAAGAACTCGCCGAAGTTGCGCATATACATCCGGCACTTGCCGGCGTCCACCACGGTTACCTTGGCGCCGATCTCCGCACCCTCCACGCCGGAGACAGCTTTGGCCACGTCGCTGAGCTTGCCCACGCCGGAGGGCTCAATGATGATCCGGTCGGGAGCGTAATCCTCCATCACCTTTTTCAGCGCCTTGGTAAAGTCGCCCACCAGGGTGCAGCAGATGCAGCCGGAGTTCATCTCCGTGATCTCCACCCCGGCGTCCTTCAGAAAGCCGCCGTCAATGGCGATCTCGCCGAACTCATTCTCGATCAGCACCAGCTTCTCGCCCTGATAGGCCTCTGCGATCAGCTTGCGGATCAGCGTGGTCTTACCGGCGCCCAGAAAGCCGGAAAAAATGTCTATCCTGGTCATGGTTTATTCCTCCATGTATAATTTTTCCAAAATATTATTATAGCACTTTTTATAAGTACTTACAACATTTGAAAGCGCCTGTAAAAGGCGCTTTCATCGTTTGTTTACAATTTCTCAGCAGAGCTGGCTGCCGGCGGGGACGCTGTCGTCCAGCATCACCAGGTGCAGCTCCTCCTTGCCTTCCACTTCCCGCACGGCGGAAAGCAGCATGCCGTTGGACTCCTGGCCCATCATCTTCCGGGGCGGCAGGTTCAGGATAGCCACCACGGTCTTGCCCACCAGGTCCTCCGGCTCGTAGTACTTGTGGATGCCGGAGAGGATCTGCCGGGGGGTGCCGCTGCCGTCATCCAGCATGAACTTCAGCAGCTTCTCGGACTTCTTTACCGCCTCGCAGCTGAGGATCTTGCACACCCGCATATCGCACTTGGCAAACTCGTCAATGGTCACATTGGGCAGCACCGGGGGTGCGGTGGGGGCCTTGTGGTTCAGCTTTTCCAGGGCTTCCAACTCCTTGGCCATGTCCAGCCGGGGGAACAGGGTCTCGCCCTTGCAGACCTTCACATCGGCCGGCAGCACGCCGTATTCGCCGGCGCTCTCCCAGCTCTGGCAGCTATCAAAGGCGCCGATCTGCCGGAAGGCCTTCTCACAGCTGTCCGGCATGAAGGGGGTCAGCAGGATCAGGGACACCCGCAGGGCCTCCAACAGGTTGTACATCACGGAAGCCAGCCGTGCCTTCCTGCTCTCGTCCTTGGCCAGCACCCAGGGGGCGGTCTCGTCGATGTACTTGTTGGCCCGCTGGATCAGCTTGAAGATATCTTCCAGGGCCAGGTGCAGCTGGAAGGCGTCCATCTGCTTTTCGTACTTGGCCCGGGCGGTCCTGATCATTTCCACCAGTTCGTCGTCCATGGGGTCAGCTTCCCGGTCAACGGGCAGGCTGCCGCCGAAGTACTTCTCCACCATGGCGGTGGTGCGGGACACCAGGTTGCCCAGGTCGTTGGCAAGGTCCGTGTTGATGGTGCTGATCAGCAGCTCATTGGAGAAGTTGCCGTCGGAGCCGAAGGGGAAGGTGCGCAGCAGGAAGAAGCGCAGGGCGTCCACCCCGAAGCGTAGACCTTCTTGGGCAGGGGCAGCTCCATGCTCATCAGCATGGCGGGCCAGATGATGGAGTGGAAACGGACGATCTCCTTGCCCACGATGTGCACGTCGGCAGGCCAGTACTTGTCAAAATCGTCGTAGCGGTCGTTCAGCAGACCCAGGGCGGTGCAGTAGTTGAACAGGGCGTCCACCCACACATAGACCACGTGGCCCGGGTCAAAGTCCACGGGGATGCCCCAGCTGAAGCTGGTGCGGGAGACGCACAGGTCCTCCAGACCGGGCTTGATGAAGTTGTTGATCATCTCGTTGACCCGGGAGGCAGGCTCCAGGAAGGTACCGGTCTCCAGCAGCTCCTGCACCGGCTTCGCGTACTTGGACAGCTTGAAGAAGTAGGCCTCCTCCTCCGCGTCGTGGACTTCCCGGCCGCAGTCGGGGCACTTGCCGTCCTTCAGCTGGCTTTCGGTCCAGAAGCTCTCGCAGGGAGTGCAGTACTTGCCCTTGTAAGCGCCCTTGTAGATGTCGCCCTTGTCGTACATCTTCTTGAAGATGCGCTGCACGGCCTCCACATGGTAGTCGTCGGTGGTGCGGATGAAGCGGTCGTTGGAGATGTTCATCAGCTTCCACAGGTCCAGGATGCCGTTCTCCCCGGTGACGATCTTATCCACAAATTCCTGGGGGCTGACGCCGGCGGCCTTGGCCTTCTCCTCAATCTTCTGGCCGTGCTCGTCAGTGCCGGTGAGGAACATCACGTCATAGCCGCAGAGCCGCTTGTACCGGGCGATGGCGTCGGTGGCCACGGTGCAGTAGGTATGGCCGATGTGCAGCTTGTCCGAGGGGTAGTAGATGGGGGTGGTGATATAAAATGTCTTTTTCTCCATGGTATCGTCTCCTGTTCTTTTCTCCTGTTTCTATCTGAAGGGTGTAAATGCCTCTGGCATACCGTATGGTCTCAGGACTCAGCCGCCCCCTCCGGCGTCGGCGGCGTATTTCTCCGCCGGCCACTGGATGTCCTCATCGTGACGGTAATAGATGCCGTAGGGCTCCTCAATTTCGTAGAGGAAGTTGCCCTCCGCGTCGTATACCGTTCGGTAGGCGCTGACGCCGTAGCCCACCGCGGTGTTGACATATACGCTGTCGTACACCACCAGCTTGCTGCTGCGCAGGGTGACATAGGTGCCGTCCACATCGGTGCCCCAGATCTCAATGGTCAGGGCCTTCTCCTCGTTGTCGCAATAGGCCACGATTTTGATGGGGTAATCCCGGCAGTTTTTGAACTTGAAGTCCGGCTTGGGCCAGCTCACCGTGGCGTCCAGACCGTAGTCCAGATAGTCCACCTTGAAGTAGTGGTTGGTCCGCTCCACCGTCTCCAACTGGGCGTACATGGTGGCGCAGTACAGCGTGGAGGAAACCTGGCAGATGCCGCCGCCAACCTCCTGCACCACTTCGCCGTTGTCATAGGCGCCGGCCTCCAGAAAGCCCGCTTCCTTGGTGCGCTGCCCCACAAACTCGTTGTAGGAGAACACCTCTCCCGGCAGCATGATGTGGCCGTTCAGCTTTTCCGCCACCAGGTTGATGTTGCTGATGCGGTTGTCGTTGCTCCAGGTGTAGTAGGTGGTCTGGCTGCCCAGCTTATCCCGGTACAGCATCGCGCTGAGACTTTCCTCCGTGTTCTCCGGGTAGGTCAGATCCAGCGGAACCTCCACCACGTCGCCGGGCTGGGCCGCTTTCCAAAGGTCCTCCGCTTCCGCCACTTCAAACCAGCAGCCGTTCACCTCCGGCACAATGGAGAAATCCTCGTTGAAATAGGCGTCCGCCGGCTCCACCGCCAGTTCGTCATGGATCTTCTGGAAATCCGGCATGGTGATGGTGCCGGTCAGCTGAGTGAATTCCATCTCCCGGCTGTCGGCCTTCAGGGCCTGGGTGATCCGCTCATACAGGGCATCCTCATCCAGCCGGATCTGCCCCGCGCCCTTGCGCAGCCGCAGCAGCTTCTCCTTCTCATCCACGGTGTAGCCTTCGTCCGCCGTGACTTTCTCCAGCTTTGCCGCGCCCTTTTCCATGCACTGACGGATGTACTCCTCATTCAGGGGCCGCTCCGCCAGATCCACGTCCACCGGTCCGATATAGTTCAGCAGGTAGCGGAACAGATTCTCGTACCAGTTGCTGTCGTGGCCGTAGCGCAGCGCCGCTTCCACGGCCTGCTCTCTCGTCAGCTTGGCTCCCGACTGGCAGGAGTCCACTTCAAAGCTGACCTCTGCCGGCAGCTTCACCTGCAAGCTGGTGTCCACCTGTTCGTCCCAGTTGTTTTCCACCAGAACCGCGTCGATCTGCTCCCGGCTCATATTGCCGGCAAAATACCCCCCGATATACATATTGGGGAAGCTGTTGGGATTGGCCGTCACCATGTATCCGCCCACTGTGGCGCCGATAAAAATCAGCGACAGAATTACCGCAAAAACGGTGAAGGTCAGCTTGGCCCGCCTGGCCTTTTCCGGGTCCTTGGGGGGCTTGGGAGGCTTTTCCTTTTTGGCTTTTTTTCCGGCCTTCCTGTCCTGATCGCCGTCAGGCTGGACCTGCTTCTCCTTGCCGCCCTTCATGGCCGGCAGTCCGGCAAAGGGGTCCTCCGGCTCCGCCGGGGCCTGCTTCTTTCTGCTCTTTTCCTTTTTTGGGGGCTTTTCTTTATCGGGCTTGGCCTTGCTTGCCTTGGCCTTTTTCGACGGCTCCCTGGGGGCCTTGGCGGCTTTGGCCGCCCTGTGGCTCCTGGCCTGGGGCTCCTGGGCTTCCCGGCGGGCGCTGCGGCTCTCCACCGCCTGCTCGTCAGGGAAGGGCTGCTCTCCCTCGTCGTCCAGCAGCCGGTGCAGATCGTTCAGATCCTCCGTTCCCCAGGAACTGCTGTCATCGTCCCAGAAATTGCCCAAATCCTTAAACTCGTTGTTGTCTATCACGTTTCGTCTCCTGCACTGTTCATCTTCTGCCTGTAAAGCTCGGTGAATAGCTCTTCCTCACCCTTGGGAAGAATGACCTTGTTGGCCGCGGTTTCCGCCCGCCTGGCCCAGGGCACACCTTCTGCCCGGCCCTTGGCCTGGGTTTCCAGCAGGATGCCGATCAGGGTGTTGGATATGAGAAAGCCCGGCACCGTGAAGTGCCAGCGATCCTCCGTCAGCTCGGCCCAGCCCTTTTCCCGGAAGGCATGCAGCACCTGTTCAATGGGCCGCCAGTCGCTCTGGCAGCGCACATTGTAGTCATATTTGGAAATGCCCCTGGCGGTGCGCATCCCCAGCATCAGATACTCCACCGCTTTCTCCATGGAGTCGATCACCTGGTATTCGTCCACAATGCGGCCGCCCCGATTGACCCCCTGGATATAGTCCTTCAGGTCCTTCACATAGCTGTAGCGCACACTGCCGATGCAGCTGTGAGCGCCGGGGCCAAAGCTCATGTAGTCGTCCATGTTCCAGTATTTCAGGTTGTGCCGGGATTCATAGCCCGGCGCCGCGAAGTTGGAGATCTCGTACTGCCGGTAGCCATAGCGCTCCAGCATTTCGGCGGCGTAGGAATACATATCCGCCTGCTCGTCGTCGGAGGGCAGGATGGCAGAGCCGTGGTAGTTTTTGTACATGGGGGTGCCCGGCTCCAGCTTCAGCCCGTAGCAGGACAGATGCTCCGGGTGCATCTCCACGATCTTGGCCAGGGTATCTGCCCAGTCGTTCTTGGTCTGGCTGGGCAGCCCGTACATCAGATCCAGGCTGATGTTGTCAAAGCCGGCGTTTCTGGCGTCCTGAAATGCCTTCTGGGCCTGCTGGAAATTGTGTCTCCGGCCGATCAGCTTCAGCAGGCTGTTGTCCGTGGCCTGCACGCCGATGGACAGGCGGTTGACCCCCTCCTGCCGCAGCAGCTTCAGGGCGGTGGGGCTGATGCTGTCCGGGTTGCACTCCACTGTGATCTCCGCATCCAGCCGCACATTGCCGTTGAGCTTCAGCTCGTCCAGAATATCGGCGATCCGGTCCGCCCCGTAGAAGCTGGGGGTGCCGCCGCCGAAGTAGATGCTGTCCACCTCGTAGTTTCGGATGGAGTCGGAGGACTCCTTGATATGCTCCAGCAGCGCCTCCTGATACTCCGGCATCAGGTAGTCGCAGTTTTGCAGCGAGTAAAAGTCGCAGTAGCTGCACTTGCTGGCGCAGAAGGGGATATGGATGTAAATTCCCAGCCTTGGTTTCATTCAGCTTTCTCCAAACGGTGTGTATTTTCTATAAGAAGGAAACGGGGAAGGGGACAGACCTCAGAACAGCTCTGCCACCAGGGCCACAAAGGCGGCCGGGTCTTCCACCTCCACCCCAGCCATCAGCTCTGCCAGCCGTGCCAGTACCTGGGACAGCTTTTTGGCCTTTTCCCTGTCGTTTTCATAGGCCTCCTTCAGCACCGCGAAGGCGTGGTGCTCCGGGTTCAGCTCCAGCACCCGGTTGGCCTTGATCTTCCGCATCTCCTCGCTGGGACCACGGCGGAAGTATTTCTCCATCTCCAGGGTGATGCCGCCCTCGGTGGTCAGGCAGCAGGGCTGAGAGGCCAGCTTGTTGGACAGGCGCACCTTCACGATGTCCTCGCCCACGGCTTCCTTCACAAAGTCCAGGAAGTCCTTGTTCTCCAGGTTCTGCTCCTCAACGGCCTTCTTGTCCTCCTCGGTGTCAAAGCCCAGGTCGTCGGTGACCACGTTGCAGAAGGTCTTGCCGTCCTGCTCCCGCAGACTCTCCAGCACCATCTCGTCCAGGGGGCTGGTCAGATAGATCAGCTCATAGCCCCGGCTGCGCACCTGCTCGCACTGGGGCAGGCTCATGGCGTGCTTGACGGAGTCGGCGCTGGCGTAGTAGATCACCTTCTGGCTCTCCGGCATGTTCTCCACATATTCCTTCAGAGTGATCTGCCGCTCCTCAGAGGTGTAGAAGATCAGAAGGTCCCGCAGAAAGTCCTTGTACCGGCCGTACTCGTCGCAGACGCCGCACTTGAGGTGGACGCCGAAGTTCTTGTAAAACTCCTCGTACTTGGGCTTGTCGTCCCGCATCAGCTTCTCCAGCTCGCCCTTGATGCGCTTTTCCAGATTCTGCCCAATGATCCGCAGCTGCCGGTCGTGCTGCAAAATCTCACGGGAAATGTTCAGGGACAGGTCGGGGGAATCCACCACGCCCTTGACAAACTCAAAGTAGTCGTGCACCAGCTTGTCGCACTTTTCCATGATCATCACGCCGTTGGAATACAGGGTGATGCCGCCTTTGTTGTCACCCACAAAAGCGGATTCGTTCTCCTCCCCGGGGACGAACAGCATGGCCTTGTAGCTCACCGCGCCCTCGGCGTTGATGCGCACCAGGGCGCAGGGGTCCTTCCGGCCGTGGTTCTTCTCTTTGTAGAAGGCGATGCAGTCATCATCCGTGACCTCGCTCTTGGAGCGCTGCCAGATGGGCACCATGCTGTTGATGGTCTCGTTCTCGGTCACCATCCGGTAGTCGTATTTGGGATTGCCCTCGTCGTCGGTCTCCCCGGTCTCGAAGCGCTCCTGATGCTCCACGTCCATCTTGATGGGCCAGCGCACATAGTCGGAATACTTCTTCACCAGGGCCTTGATCTTCCAGACCTCCAGATAGCTGCCGTAGATTTCCTCCTCGGTGTCCTCCTTGATGTGCATGATCACATCGGTGCCCACCGCCTCCTTCTCGCAGGGGGTGACGGTGTAGCCGTCGGCGCCCCGGCTCTGCCACTGGACGCCCTGCTCCTGGCCGTATTTTTTGGTGACCACCGTCACCTCATCGGCCACCATGAAGGCGGAGTAGAAGCCCACGCCGAACTGGCCGATGATGGAGATGTCCTCTCCCTGGGCCTTCTCGCCGTCCATCTCGTCCTTGAACTTGAAGGAACCGCTCCTGGCGATGACGCCCAGGTTGTTCTCACACTCCTCCGCGGTCATGCCGATGCCGTTGTCCCGCACGGTGATGGTGCGCGCCTCCTTGTTGGGGATGATCTCGATCTTGAAGTCATCCCGGTTCAGCCCCACCTGGTCGTCGGTGAGGGACAGGTAGCACAGCTTGTCGATGGCGTCAGAGGCGTTGGAGATGATCTCCCGCAGGAAGATCTCCTTGTTGGTGTAAATGGAATTGATCATCAGGTCCAGCAGACGCTTGGACTCGGCCTTGAATTGTTTCTTTGCCATGGTTTACATTCAGACTCCTTATCTGTAGAGATGTTTTCATAAATATATAGTATAGCACAATTCTCCGCAATTTCAACATCCCCGTCCTCTTAATTCGTGAAATAACCGTGAATATCCCCGCCGCCGGCTGAGCGCTTCGCCCTCACTACACGCCGTCAGAACCGTAGGGGCGATCCAATAAAACTGCTTCAAGCCTTTACCCCCTTGGCTCCCCTTGCCAAGGGGAGCTGTCGGCGAAGCCGACTGAGCGGTTCGTCCCCCTCAAAAACAACGCCCCTGCCGTTTGGCAGGGGCGCAGGGCCTGGAATGCAGGCTATTCAAACATACCAAAATCGATAATGTCGGCAGCGTTCTGGATAAAACTCAAGTCCGGCATTCCGGTGAGGCTTGTGGCCACCACATAGGCGCTGTCCGTCTCATAGATGATGTAAGCGTCATAGGTGGGGTAGCCGCTGGAAACATAGCTGTAGATGTATACCTGCTCCCCGCAGGCGCTGTCATAGGCGTAGCCGCTGCCCGCCGCCCTGGGGGCCATCAACAGGGGATAGAAGCAGCCCTTGGGAATGTAGGCCAGCTCAAAAGAGGCGTGGCCCATAAAAATGCCGGCCTGCCAGCAGCCATTGTCCCAGCTGGTGGCAGCGATAAAGTAGGCGTCCTCGTCGGTGAGGAACTGCCCGGTGCCCATCAGCCTGCAGTAATCCTCCTGGGTGGCCTCCGGCAGATCCAACTGGCGAAGATCGCCGTAGTAGCAGCCAATGCTGTCGATGTACTCCACAGGCATATATTTGTCAAACTGGATGGACACATCCTCATGGGGCAGGATCAGGGGATAGGTTGCCAGAAGCTCCTCCAGGGTCCGGTCAAGGGCTTCCTTGCCCGTGGGGAAGTACCCATAGTAAAAGCTGGGGAGCTGCCCAAAGGTACCGGGCCATTGGGCCTCCCTTTCCTCATAGGCAACCTCTGTGGTAACTGCCTGGAAGCGGGTGGAGGCCAGATATTCCGGCGTCTCCATGAATTCCTCCATGGTCAGCAGCCCTTCCTTCTTCCGGGCGATCACCGGCTCCGTGTTCAGAAGCCCCAGGTTCGTCTCCCCCCGGCACATGGCGGCAAAGTCGAACAGCTGGGCCAGGGCCTGTGGGCTGCTACAGTCGGCGTGGACGGTGACGATGTAAGCCCCGCTGTCGTAGAAAACAAAGGAGGATTTCCCATTGCTGGCAAGGTTCACCTCCACCCCCTTGCCGGTGGTGTACAGGCTCTCCTGAAATTGCTCCAGATCGTATACGTAGCTCAGCATGGGGTCCAGCACATTCTTTGTTCCCCGGCTCAGGTCCACAAAGCACTCCTGCCCGTCGATCACGGCTCTGGCCTGAACGTAGAAGGAGCCATCCTCATAGACATAGTGGGCCGCGCCTTTCATATCAATGTCATCGGACAGCACAAAATCCCCGGTGCCGGTGACCCGGTAAAACATGCTGCTGCTGGGCATCAGCTTTTTCTGACTGTGCAGGGCAATGCCGTAGCTGTCCCGGATTTCCAGCAGCTTGTCCAGCATCGCCTGGTCAAAGGCGGCGTAAAGAACGGCATAGGGCTTTATTGCCTCATCCTCCGGGAGCCAGTCCTCCCCCTCAAACATTTCCGGGTGACTGTGGGTGTAGTTGAACCAGAATTCATGCCATTCCTTGTGGGCCAGAGCTGCCGGGCTGTTGGCATAGCCGTTGGAAGAGATAAAACCGCCGGGTTCCCGCTCAAAAGGCGTTGCGGCAGGATCACTGGGGTCCGGCATGGCGCTCATCAGCGGCGGCGCCGGCTGCACCCGGCTGGACAGGCCCAACCAGCCCGCGGCATAGGCCGTCACGCCCAGCAGGCTAGCGATCACCGCCGCCAGTAGCAGCGTCCGCCACAGCTTCCGGCGCCTTTTCCGGGCCTTCTGCCCGGTGTAGCCCAGCAGCGCCCCGGCCTCCCGCACCGGCTCCGCCCCGATGCCCTCCATAGCCTGCAGCAGCGCGAATTCGTTCAACATAAGCCCTCCTCTCTCAGCCGGGCCGCCAGCCGCTTCCGGCTGCGGAAAAGCAGGCTTTTTACCTTGCTCTTGCCAAAGCCCGTGGCCCGCCCGATCTCCTCAATGGAGGCCATGTACCAGTACCGGCACACAAAGGCCTGCTGCTCCTCCCGGGGCAGGGCCTCCACAAAGCGGCCGATGGCCTCCGCCAGCTCCTTTTGTTCATAGACCCTTGCCGGCTCCGCCCCGCCGGGGACGCACTCTGCCAGCTCCTCCAGGGCCAGAGCGGTCTCGCCGCCGCCCCGCTTCTGCCGGTGCTGGCTTCTGTACCGATCCAGAGCCAGACTCCGGGTGATCCCGCCCAGAAAGCTGGACAAGATGCCCGGCCGCTTGTCCGGCATCAGCCCCCAGGCCCGGAACCAGGTGTCGCCCACGCATTCCTCCGCGTCCTCCCGGCTGCGGCAGATGTTGTAGGCGATGGTACCGCAGTACCTGCCGTATTTTCGGTCCGTCTCCGCAATGGCCCTGTCCGACCGCTGCCAATACAGGTCAATGATCTCTTTATCTTCCATGGCTTCGCCTCCTTCACCCTTATATACGACAAATCTCGTCCCCGGTTGCGGCTTTTGAAAAATTTTTCCCTCCGCAAAAACGCCCTGCCATACGGCAGGGCGCAAATTTCTCTGATCTTTACTTTTCGTGCTTGCCCTTGTAGCTGCCGGGCAGGCTGAACTTCACGCCGGCCTTCTTCGCCGCCGGGGCCTTGGCGTGGCCGCCGCTCTGCCGCCGGGGGACAGGCTCCTCCCAATCTTCCTCCCGGTCATTGCTCCCGCCGCTGAGGAAGGGGACAGGGAAGGGCAGAAGCTCTCCCAGATCAAAGTCCAGCGCCAGAGCGAAAAGGGGCACATGGTCATGCTCCTCCAAAAAGCGGAAGATCAGCCGGGTGATCACCCAGGCCACAAAGCCGGAGAAAACCCCGATGACCATGGCAGCCAGCACATCGGAAGGATAGTGGGCCATCAGATAGTTGCGGGAAATGCCCATCAGGATCACGATGATCACCGACGGGGCGATCCACTTTTTCCCCTTCATCAGGCTGATAGCCGTCATGCCCGCCGCGCAGGCCGTCACATGGCCGGAGGGGAAGGAGAAGCCGTCCTCCACGGGCGCCCCCACAAAGACCCACCACTGGTGAAACTGCTCCACTGTTTCAAAGGGCCGTGGCCGGGCGATGCTGTCCTTCAGGATAATGTTGGTGATCAGCGCGCCGCAGCACACCGCCCCGAAGATGCACACCCCCAGATCCCGGCTGCGGGCAAAGCAGAGAAACACCAGCGCCAGCAGGAAGAAGATCAGCCCCTTCTCCCCCAGCAGGGTGACGAGCTTCATCAGCGGCGTCATCACCACGCCGATGCCCTCCGCCACACTGTGCAGCGCGCCCAGCAGCGCACTGTCATATCCAAAGAAAAACGCATTCAGCCCCTGGGCTGCCGCTGTAAGCTCCATAAAAAGTACCTCAGTCGTTATTTGTCAGAATAGATGTATTATATCCAATCTTCCCGGATATGACAAGGGAGAAATGAAGAAAAGATGCTCCGCAAGGTACGACCCTGCGGAGCATCCCTTCTCTTTTCAGGCCAGCTTCACCACGTTCAGGGTACTGTTGGTGTGGGTGTTGGCGTCGGTGCTGGTGTTCTTCACGGTCAGGGTCTGGGTGCCTGCCAGATCCAGGATGGCGGCCAGACCGATCCGCTCGTTGTTGTTGGAGCCGGTCTTGGCCAGGGAGGATGCGGCATAGGGCAGGGCGTTGCCGCCCAGCGCCAGGGCCACGGCGATGGTGCCGGTGTTGTCGACAAGGGCGTCCGTCTCAAACACCACCAGATACTGGCCTGCGCTCAGACTCAGCCCGGTGGTGCCGCTGAGCGTTATGCTGCCGGAGGCGGAGTTGATCTGATTTGCGGCAAAGTTCAGCGCCGCCCCGGCCGCAACGCTTTGAGAGGCAGTGTTGTACAGCATGGCGTTCTCATTGGTGGCCGCTGTGCCCGGGATGCCCTGGGGCCCCTGCGCCCCGGCAGGTCCCTGAGGCCCGGTTTCGCCCTGGGGTCCCTGCGCCCCGGCAGGCCCCTGGGGCCCGGTGTCACCCTGCGGCCCCTGCGCCCCGGCAGGTCCCTGGAGGCCGGTGTCGCCCTGAGGCCCCTGAGGCCCGGCAGGTCCCTGCGCCCCGGCAGGCCCCTGAGGGCCGGTATCGCCCTGGGGCCCCTGAGGCCCGGTGCTCCCCTGGGGTCCCTGCGGCCCGGCAGGTCCCTGAGGCCCAGTGGGGCCCTGCGGCCCCGGGCAGCCCCGGCAGCAACAGCCGCAGTTGTCGTGGTGGTCATGGGTGTATATCTTGGTGGAATAGAGGTCACTTTCGTTCATGGTTTCCCTCCTGCTTATATTGAGGTCCCCCTCGGAGCATTATATGTGATAGGGCGCGTCGCTGCCAAAACCCTATGGACTAATATCACAAAAAGCCGGATGTCAAGGAATCGTTAAAAACTTGATTACTGTTATTTTTCCCTATGGAATTGCAAAAAATCCTATGTTATAATAACATGACCGAATTTAGAAATTACAAATACTTTATTGGATATACACAGGAGGGACTATGAAGAAAGTAGGATTTACAGAGACGATACTGCGGGACGCGAACCAGTCCCTGGTGGCAACCAGGCTGCCCTACGAGAAGTTTGAGGGGATTCTGGAGACCATGGACAAGGCCGGCTTCTACTCGGTGGAGTGCTGGGGCGGGGCCACCTTTGACGTGTGCCTGCGGTTTTTGAATGAGGACCCCTGGGAGCGGCTGCGGAAGATCCGCGCCAGGATGCCCAACACAAAGCTGCAGATGCTGCTGCGGGGCCAGAACATCCTGGGCTATAAGCATTACAGCGACGATGTGGTGCGCCGCTTCGTCCGTGCCGCGGTGAAAAACGGCATTGACATCATCCGCATCTTCGACGCCCTCAACGACCTGGATAACCTGAA
Source organism: bacterium (assembly GCA_004560305.1). Taxonomy (GTDB): domain Bacteria; phylum Bacillota; class Clostridia; order Oscillospirales; family Oscillospiraceae; genus Limivicinus. Next base: position 37,212 of record SFVI01000019.1, read on the forward strand.
GGTTGCCATTGAGGAGACGGTGGCCTCCGGGGCCATGGCCTCCGGCGCCATCTCCTATACCACCAGCCCGGTGCACACCCTGGATAAGTATGTGGCCATGGTGAAGGAGATGAAGCAGATGGGCGTAGGCTCCATCTGCATCAAGGATATGGCCGGCATCCTCTCCCCCCAGGCGGCCTATGACCTGGTTTCCGCCATCAAGGACGCGGTGGACCTGCCCCTGGTGATGCACACCCACTGCACCACCGGCCTTGCCTTCATGACCTACCTGAAGGCCATCGAGGCCGGGGCCGACGTGATCGACACCGCCATCTCCCCCTTCTCCGGCGGCACCTCCCAGCCTGCCACCGAGACTTTGAACTACTCCCTGCGGGAGCTGGGCTATGACACCGGCCTGGACGAGGCGGTGCTCTACCAGATGGCAGATTACTTCAAGCCCATCCGGGCCGAATACCTGGCAGACGGTACCCTGAACCCCATCTCCATGGCTACCGATACCCAGTGCCTCAACTACCAGATTCCCGGCGGTATGCTCTCCAACCTGCTGAGCCAGCTGAAGATGATGAACGCCCTGGACAAGTTTGACGAGGCCCTGCTGGAGACCCCCCGGGTCCGCAAGGACATGGGCTATCCTCCCCTGGTGACCCCCACCAGCCAGCTGGTGGGCACCCAGGCCGTGCAGAACGTGCTGGCCGGGGAGCGGTATAAAAACGTGGGCGCCGAGATGAAGGCCTATTGCCGTGGCGAGTACGGCAAGACTCCTGCCCCCATTGACCCGGAGGTCAAGGCCAAGATCCTGGGGGACGAGCAGCCCATCCAGGGCCGCTACGCTGCCACTCTGCCTGCCGATACCTTTGAAAAGGCCCAGGCCCAGCTGGGGGCCGACGCCCGCTGCGAGGAGGATGTGCTCAGCTACATCGCCTTCCCCCAGGTGGCCGAGAGCTTCTTTGAGAAGCGCCGGGAGGCCGAGGAGAAGAAAGTGCGCTACTCCATTCAGGAGATCTGAGAGGTAAGCTGAATGAACGATTTGATCAATATTTCCATCCCCAACGCCGGCATCATCGCCCTGCTGGGCTACCTGGTGGTGTTCCTGGGTCTGGTGATGCTGATGGTGGTGGTGATGGTCATGGGCAGGATTATGGTTGCCCGGGCCAGGAAAGCGCAGGCCGCTGCTGTTGCCGAAGCCGCGCCGGTGGAGGCCGCCCCTGTGGCCGAAGCCCCCGGCACCGCCGGCGAGCTGAAGCTCTATGATACCGATCCCCGGGATGCCGCCATGATTATGGCCATCGTTGCCGATACTTTGGGCAAGCCCCTGAACCAGCTGCGTTTTATTTCCATCAAGGAGGTCAAGGACGATGAAGTATAAAGTAACCCTCAATAACCGTGTGTATGAGGTGGAGGTAGAGCAGGGCGAGGCCATGCTGGTGGACGAGTACGAGCTGGCGGCTCCCGCCGCCCCGACTCCTGCGGCCGCTGCCGCCGCTCCTGTGGCTGCCGCTGCCCCTTCCGCCGCTGCCGCTCCCATGGCCGTTGCTGCCGGCGAAGCGGTGAAGAGCCCCATGCCCGGCAATATTCTGAAGATCAACGTCACCCAGGGCCAGAAGGTCAATGAGGGGGATGTGATCATGATCCTGGAAGCCATGAAGATGGAGAACGAGATCGTTGCCACCCGCAGCGGCACCATCGCCCAGATCGCCGTCAGCAAGGGTGCCGTGGTGGAGACCGGGGCTGTCCTCGCCGTCATCGCGTGAGGAGGTAGCATATGGATATACTGGGTACCCTGCGGGATCTGGCGCTGGAGTCGGGCTTTGCCGCCTTCTTCGTCACTGCCGGCGGCTGGAAGAACATCATCATGATTCTCATCTCCTTTGTGCTGCTGTATCTGGGCATCGTGAAGAAGTTTGAGCCGCTGCTGCTGTGCGGCATCGCCTTCGGCTGCCTGCTGTCCAATCTCAGCTACTTTGTGGGCATGGGCGACAACGCCCTGTACCACCCGGAGCTGTGGGAGGCTTTTCTGGATGAGGCCAGCCCCTATTACCACAGCTATGGCCACATCATGAGCAACGCCGGCCTGCTGGACTTTTTCTACATCGGCGTGAAAGCCGGCATCTACCCCTCCCTGATCTTCCTGGGGGTGGGCGCCATGACGGACTTTGGCCCCCTGCTTGCCAATCCCAAGAGCCTGCTGCTGGGCGCCGCCGCTCAGCTGGGCGTGTTCATCGCCTTCTTTGGCGCGGTGCTGCTGGGCTTCACCGGGCCGGAGGCCGCTTCCATCGGCATCATCGGCGGTGCAGATGGCCCCACGGCCATCTATCTGACGACGAAGCTGGCCCCCCAGCTGCTGGGGCCCATCGCCATCGCGGCCTATTCCTATATGGCCCTCATCCCCCTGATCCAGCCGCCTATCATGAAGCTCTTCACCACGGATAAAATGCGCCAGGTGAAGATGGAGCAGGCAAGAGAGGTCAGCAAGACGGAGAAGATTGTCTTCCCAATCGTGGTCTGCACCTTCGTCATTCTGCTGCTGCCCTCCACGGCACCCCTGGTGGGCTGCCTGATGCTGGGGAATCTGTTCCGGGAGTGCGGCGTTACCGACCGGCTTTCCGATACGTCCCAGAACGCCTTGATGAACATCGTCACCATCTTCCTGGCCACCTCCGTGGGTGCCACCATGGTGGCCCAGAACTTCCTGAATGTGAGCACCATCAAGATCATCGTCCTGGGCCTGTGCGCCTTCGCCATCTCCACCGTGGGCGGCCTGGTTGGCGGCCTGGTGATGTACAAGACCTCCGGCGGCAGGATCAACCCCCTCATCGGCTCTGCCGGCGTCTCCGCCGTGCCTATGGCCGCCCGGGTTGCCCAGGATGTGGGCCGCCGCTATAACAAGACCAACTTCCTGCTGATGCACGCCATGGGTCCCAACGTGGCCGGCGTTATCGGCTCCGCCATCGCCGCCGGCTTCCTGCTCTCTGTCTTTGGCTGATCCTGCCGAAGAACGCTTTCTCAAGCCTTCCCCTTGAGGGGAAGGTACCCAGTGCGCACACTGGGCGGATGAGGTGGAAATCCTGTTTTCTTGCCTGGAGTGGAGACAACGCACCCGTAGGGGCGTGCATTGCACGTCCGTCTGTTTCACCCGGCTGTGTTTCGCGGACGATGCTCGTCCCTGCGGCAGCAGCCTCATCCATGCCACGCCCATAGGCTCCCCTTCCCAAGGGGAGCTGTCAGCGAAGCTGACTGAGAAGTTCCTTGCTTCTTCACGCTTACCTTATCCGAGCCTTCCCCTCAAGGGAAGGCCTTTGACCGGCAGTATGTACGGGTGCAGCATGTAAAACCGACTTTTTGGACAAGCTGGTTTCACAGGCTCCCTTGTGTAAAGGGAGCTGTCAGCGAAGCTGACTGAGGGATTGTTTCATAAAAAATTCTGGATTTTCGGGCATATCTTGCAAATCCGGGACGTTTCATTTTCAACCCCTCCGTTAAAAATCATAGACTTTTGCCACCTCCCCTTACACAGGGGAGGCTTTGGCTGGCCCTTTGATAAACGTAGCCGCCCGGTTGGAATGAATCCAACCGGGCGGCCTTGTTATTCCCACACCGAAGCAGCAAAAAATCATCATATTCTTCCGGACAAGCGCATATAGTTCCCATGGGAGGTGATACCATGGCATATGAGCAGATACAGAAGGCGGCGCAGCGTGCCCACAGCCTCAGCATGGAAAACCGGGAAAAGCTGAGCCTGGGCGGCGTGGAGGATGTGTCCGGCTTCGATGAAAACCTGATCGTCCTCACCACGTCCCAGGGCCAGTTGGCCATACGGGGGGAGGGCCTGCACATTGACCGCATCGATCTGGACGCCGGCCAGCTGGAGGTCCGGGGTCATGTGCAGGAGCTGAGCTATGACGAGCCTGTCCGCTCCGGCTCTCTCTGGTCCCGGCTCTTCGGCGGATGAGCCTCAGCCTTTCCCATCAGGGCTGGGCGCTGCTGCTGTCGCTGACCATGGGCGCCGGCATCGGCCTTTTGTATGACATCCTGCGCCCGGTTCGAAGGCACAGCGGCGCCGCCCTGGCCCGGCTGCTGGATGCGCTATTTGCCGTGACCGCGGCCGCGGCTTTGTTCTTTTTCGCCATGGCCTCCGGCAACGGCCGTCTGGGCACCTGGGAGCTGGCGGCAGCCCTGTTGGGCTTCTTGCTGTATATGCACCTGCTCAGCCCCCTGCTGCTGCCGCCCATGGAGAGAATTTTCCGTGCCATGGGAAAATTTTGGGAGTGCACAATAAAACGGATAAAAAAAGTTCAAAATAAATTAAAAAACCTCTTCCCAAAAATCCGAGAATGTTTTAGAATAAAGGAGTAATTTTTTGCTGCTGTGCGAAAGAATCAATGTGACCGTTTCTTCATTTTCCGCCGGCAGGGGGTGCGCCTGTGAACCTTCGTGAGACCCTGACGCGCATCGTCCTTGTGGTGCTGCTGCTCTATTCTCTGGCAAGCCTTTTGTCCGTGGGGCGGGAACTGAGACAGGCGGAGCTGTTACGGCAGCAGCTCCTGCAGCAGACGGAGAGCCAGCAGGCCCTGCAGCAGGACCTGGAGCACAAGCTCGCCCAGGGGCAAAGCCCGGAAGAATTGCAGCAGCTGGCCAGAGAGCGTCTGGGCCTGGTGCTGCCGGGCGAAAAATTGTTCTATTTTTTCTAGAGACAGAGAGGTATCAGCATGGAACTGGCGGTTGGACAGGTGCTGGAGGGCACCGTTACAGGCATCACCAAATTTGGCGCTTTTGTCAGCCTGGAGGGCGGCAGAAGCGGATTGGTACATATTTCCGAAGTGGCAAACACCTTTGTCAACGACGTGCACGACCATGTGCAGATCGGGCAGAAGGTGAAGGTCAAGGTCTTGAGTCTCGGCGAGGCCGGAAAGATCAACCTGTCCATCAAGCGCGCGGCGGAGGCTCCCCGCCAGAACCAGCCGCCCCGCCGTCCCAATTCCGGCGGCTATCAGAGCGCGCCCCGGCCCGCCCAGCAGAGCGCCCCGGCCCAGGGCCAGGTGGCGGCGCCCACAGGGGATCAGGACTTTGAGGACAGGCTCAAGCGCTTCATGCAGGAGTCTGACAGCCGCATTGCCGACAACAGGATGTATTCGGAAAGAAAGCAGCGCAGCAGGAGACGTTGACCCTTTCTCCTTTCGTAAACGCTGAATCAATCGCCCGCGGCGTCTGGCGGAAAATTTGCGCCCTGATTTCGTCACTTTTTCTTGAAATACACAAAGTATTCCTGCAAAAAAGTGCCTTTATCAGAACACAAATTTTCTCCCGATCCACTCTTGCCGATTGAATCATCGTTTACTTGCCGCGGACCGTCTGAACCTGGCGTATGCTCTTTTCACCAAAGAGGAAGGAGAAAACCATGAATTATAACGAGATGTACCAGGCGAAGCTGACTACGCCGGAAAAACTGGCGGAAGCCCTGCAGAGCGGCTGGACCCTTGGCATGGACAGCGGCCCCTCCCAGACCCCCGCATTGATGGATGCCTTTGCCGCCCGGGTGCGGGGCAGTGACCTGCGGGATGTTAAGGTACACACCATGCTGGATGTGTATCCCTATGCCTTTTACGCCGATGACAGCCTGGCCGGGAAGATGACCGGCTACTCCTGGTTCTCCAGCGGCGGGGCCAGAAAGGCGGTCAACGGCGGCTGGGCGGACTTTATTCCCGCCTATTACCGGGATATTCCCGGCCATATCCGCAGCGGCTACAGCTATGATGCCTTCTGCGTGGCCGTGTCCCCCATGGATAAGCACGGCTATTTCAGCCTGGGGAACAACGCTTCCTATGCCCAGGCCATGATCGATAAGGCCAAACGCATCTATGTGGAGGTCAATGACAAGCAGCCCCGGGCTGTCTGCGGCGCCCAGCTCCATATCAGCCAGGTGGACGCCATTGTGGAAAACAGCTTCCCCCTGCCCGTGCTGCCCCCGGTGACTCTGGATGAGGTCAGCATTGCCATCGGCAGCCTGATCGCCGAGCAGATCCCCGACGGGGCCTGCATCCAGCTGGGCATCGGCGCCATCCCCGATGCCACCGGCATGGCCCTCAAATCCAAGCACGACCTGGGCATCCATACCGAGATGTTTACCGACTCCATGGTGGAGCTGATCCAGTGCGGCGCGGTCAACAACAGCAAAAAGCAGATCCACCGGGGCAAGAGCGTCACCACCTTTGCCTACGGCTCCCAGCGGATCTATGACTATATCGATGACAACCCGGCCATTGAGCTGCTGCCGGTGGAGTATGTGAACAACCCGGAGGTCATCTGCAAGAACGACAACATGATCTCCATCAACGCCGCCCTGGAGGTGGACCTTTGGGGCCAGGTCTGCGCCGAAAGCGTGGGCACCAAGCATATGTCCGGCTCCGGCGGCCAGATCGACTATGTGCGGGGCGCCTGCCAGAGCAAGGGCGGCAAGAGCTTCATCGCCTTTACTTCCACCGCCAAGGGGGGCACCATCAGCAAGATCAAGCCCATCCTCACCCCCGGCGCCGTCTGCACCACCAGCAAGAATGACGTGGACTATATCGTCACCGAATACGGCATTGCCCACCTGCGGGGCGAAAGCCTGGGTGAGCGGGCCCGCCAGCTGATTGCCATTGCCCACCCGGACTTCCGGGATGAGCTGCGCTTTGAGGCCAAAAAGCGGGGCATCATGATCTGATTAATACCACTAAAAGCTGCTGCAAAAGCAACAGAGCTGCTGTATGTTTATTCACATACGGCAGCTCTTTTCTTGTTTATATTCAGTTGCGGCCCCTCAGGTCTTTCGGTATAAAACGTAGCCGCAGGGGCAGTTGATGTGGATTTTTCCCTTGCCTCTGGGCACCCGCAGTATGGTGCCGCAGCCGGGGCATTTGAAGAACTTGAAGTCCTTCCGCTGGCGGAAGCGGTCCTTTTTCCCCTCCCACTGGCGGCGCTTTTTGTCCACCCAGGCCAGATACGCGGTGTTTTCCAGCTCACGGCGCGGCAGTTGCCGGGAGAAGGCCCGCACAAAGCACAGAATAATCAGCAGCAGGCCCAGCCAGCTCAGCAGCGAGGCCAGCACCCCGTTGAGCAGGGAAACCGTCAGCCCCGACAGCAGCAGCCCCGCCAGCCCCCACCAGAACATGGCCTTGGAAAGCTCGTCCATGCCCTGCCTGCCGATAAACAGATTGTTGAACCAATTACGGATATTACGCATACGAAGCACCCCTTTTGCTGAAAATATTTTAAGAATCTTAAGGAACAAAGTCAAGGGCTTTGTCCTATTGTTTACAAAACGGAAAGGAATACCACTTGCGCCTTCTGCCCCTTGGTGGTAGAATACCATCAGATTTTTGTGCTTTTATGGAGGAATGGAAAATGATTGGCATCGGCAGTGACCATGGCGGCTTCGCCCTGAAAGAGGCGATCAAGAAGCATCTGGAGGAGAGAGGCCTGGAATATAAGGATTATGGAACCTATTCTGACGCTTCCTGCGACTATCCGGTCTATGGCCGGGCCGTGGCAAAGGCCGTGGCGGCAGGGGAGTGCCAGCTGGGCATCCTGATCTGCGGCACCGGCATCGGCATCTCCATCACCGCCAACAAGGTCCCCGGCGTGCGGGCTGCCCTCTGCTCGGACTGCTTCTCCGCCGAGGCCACACGGCTGCATAACAATGCAAATATCCTGGCCCTGGGCGCCCGGGTGCTGGGGGAAGGCCTGGCCCTCAAAATTGTGGACACCTTCCTGGACACGCCCTTTTCCAATGATGAGCGGCATATCCGCCGCATTTCCATGATAGAGGAGTAAGAAAAGCTTGGCAAGAGTACAGGTATTCTATAAAGGCCGGCGCAAACGGCGCAACTATCTCTTTATTCCCTTCGTGATCCTGCTGGCCATCATATCCCTGGGCATGGTCACCTTTTACGGCCTGCAGAAATACGCGGTCATCAACAAAGACAGCGTCAGCATCGAGCTGCCCATTCTGGCGGATAAGAACGCGGTTTTTGACAGCCAGGGCCATGAGATCAAAAGCTTTGACCCGGTGAATGTGAGCGTGGTGCTGGAAGAGCCGGACTATTCCGGCATTGAGGCTGTGGCCGGGGAAAAAGTGAAGCCCATGCGTGCCATCTTCGTGCCTTACACGGACCTGAACCATGACAAGCTGCAGGAATATGTGGGCCGCCTGAACCAGGGCAATGCCCTGCTGCTGGAGATGAAACCCCGCAGCGGCCAGCTGATGTGGGAGTCCCAGGCGGAGATGGCGGTGAATTACGGCATTTCCGTGCCTTCGGAGACCACTGCCGCCGTCAGGGATTTCCTGGCGGAAATGGAGGAGAAGGACATTTATCTGGCGGCCCAGATCAGCTGCTGCATCGATAACCTGCTGCCCACCCGGACAAGCGCCTACACCATCAAGAACGAAGTGGGCATGAACTACCAGGACGAGAAGGGCCTCTGGCTGGACGCCTATAACGAGGCCGTGCGTAAATATGCAGCCCAGATGGCCCAGGAGCTTTTTGACATGGGCTTTGACGAGGTGGTGCTGGCGGACGTAGCGCACCCTACCCTGACCGAGCCGGTGACGCTGCTGTACACCAACGACATTTCCACCCAGCGCAGCACCATGCTGGCAGTCTGCGGCTTTGCGGTCAGCGTGGCCCGTCAGCTGCAGGACCGGGAGAGCGGGGCCCTCTCCATCTATTGCGACACCCGGCCCGGCCTGGTGAAGCCGGACCTGACCACCGGGCAGGACGCCCGGCTGTTTATGAAGCTCTATGACCGGGTCTATCTGAAAACCGATAAATCCGCCTACCCCTATAATGTGGAGGATATTCAGTCCAATGTGACCATCGGCAGCGTGTATGACCGGCTGATGCCGGTGGTGGAGAACTACATCCCCTCGGACAACAGCTCCTGGGTGCTCATTGACGTGCCGGAGGAAGAGGAATAGTAATCAACAGAAAACAAAAAAGGAACCGTCTCGTGACGGTTCCTTTTTTTATTGTGCAGCCAGATCACTTGGTGCCGAAGATGCGGTCGCCGGCGTCGCCCAGGCCGGGGACGATGTAACCGTGGTCGTTCAGCTTTTCGTCCAGGGCGGCCACATAGATGTCCACATCGGGGTGATCCTTCTGCATCCGCTCCACGCCCTCCGGCGCGCCGATGACGCACATGAGCTTGATATGCTTGGCACCGGTCTCCTTCAGGAAGGTGATGGCGGCAGAGGCGGAGCCGCCGGTAGCCAGCATGGGGTCCACCACGATGATGTCCCGCTCCTGAATATCGGGGGGCATCTTGAAGTAGTACTTCACCGGCTCCAGGGTCACCGGGTCACGGAACAGACCCACATGGCCCACCTTCACGTTGGGCATCATGCTGACCATGCCGTCCACCATACCCAGGCCGGCCCGGAGGATGGGAACCACGGCCAGCTTCTTGCCGGCAATGCGGCGGCACTTGGCCACGGCAACAGGGGTCTCCACTTCTACCTCCTCCAGAGGCAGGTCACGGGTGGCCTCATAGCACATCAGCATGGCGATCTCAGAGATCAGCTCACGAAAGACTTTGACGCTGGTGTCCTTATCCCGCAGGACGGACAGCTTGTGCTGGATCAGGGGATGGTCGAATACGCATACTTTGCTCATGTTTTCGTCTCCTTTATTTTGTTTTTCTCCGGCCGCCGGCCCCAAAAAAGACAGAGCCCGAAACAGCCGGTAAAAGGGAAATGACTTCTATCAATAAAACGGCGGCTGCCGCTGTTATTGCTCTGCCTCTTTGGCAAGGCGCTCCTGCCGCTCCCGCTCCGCCTGGGACAGGCGCAGATACACCGGCAGCAGAGCGTCCGCATTGCCGGGGGTCTTGTCCATGGCGGCCATGGCCACGCCCCAGGCGCTTTGCCAACGGAGATTCTCCGGCGCCACGGTGCAGGGGATGGCCTGCTCACGCAGGTACTTTTCCGCAAGCTCCGCCCCGTCGCCAACCAGAAAGACCGGGGCATTCAGGGCCTGAAGCTCCTCTGCCAATTGGGAAAGGGCGATGGGCCTGTCCTCACACAGGCGGACGGGCCTGCCGTTTTCCACCTGGAACAGGGCGTTATACACCTGGCTGCGCCGGGCGTCCATCACCGGGCACACAAGGCCGCCGGCGGCAAGCCCATGCCAGGCCATGGCCTCCAGGGTGGACACACCCACACAGGGCTTATCCGCCGCCCAGGCCAGACCCTTCACGGTGGACACACCGATGCGGATGCCGGTGAAGGAGCCGGGGCCGTGGGCCACGGCAAAGAGGTCCACCTTGTCCAGCGACAGCTCCGCGTTTTTCAGCATATCCTCCGCCATGGGCAGCAGGGTACGGCTGTGGGTCAGGCCGCTGCACTGGCTGTACTGGGAGATCAGGCGGCCATCCTCCACCAAAGCCACGGATGCCGCCCGGGCCGAGGATTCAAAAGCAAGGATCAGCATAGCTCCGCCCCCTCGATGGTGATTTTTCTGTCCGTGTCATTCAGCTTTTCTATGCGGACGACCACTTCGTCCCCAAAGAAAGCGTCCTGCACGTTTTCGCTCCACTCCACGGCGCAGACCGCACCCCGGCTGAGATAGTCCTCCCAGCCAATGTCAAACAGCTCATCGGCGGAGGAGAGGCGGTACATATCGAAATGGATCAGCTCCCGCTCACCCAGATATTCATTCACGATGGTGAAGGTGGGGCTGGACACCCGGCAGCTGAGGCCCATACCCTTTGCCATGCCCCGGACAAAGGCGGTCTTGCCGGCGCCCAGGTCCCCGTACATGGCGACCACGGAGCCGCCCGGCAGCTTTTCAGCCAGCTTCCGCCCCACTTCCTCGGTTTCAAGCTGGCTGTGACTGATAAACTCGGCCATTTTTTTCTCCAGTAAGAATATTTTTCACAATTTGTCAATTAATTTTGCACAGGTCTGGACTATTATAACACCGTGTGCCCGGTTGCGTAAAGAGCAATTATGTGATAAAATGCCCAAAGATGCGCCAAGTTATTTTGTCTATATAGTTCCCAAATCATCCATGGAAAGGCGGTGCCTGCAATCGTCAGACTGAGACCATACATAAAGGAATTCTTCCAGCGGGCGGATATCTTCCTGCTGGTGATCTGCATCCTGTGTTCCATCTTCGGCATCACCATGATCGAAAAGGCGGTCACCGGCATGTACGAGGGCGGATGGAATATGTCCGTCCCGGCCAAATACCTGGCGGTGCAGATCGGGTCCATGATCCTGGGTATCATTGCCTTCGTGCTGTTCACGGTGATCGATGTGGACCTGGTGGCCCGGCAGTGGAAGCTGCTGATGCTGGTGGATCTGGTGTTGCTGGTGGCCCTGGTGCTTTTCGGCGAGGACGACGGCACCGGCAACAGCGCCTGGATCCGTTTCGCCGGTATTGGCGTGCAGCCGTCGGAGATCATCAAGGTTATTTATATCATCGTGGCGGCCAGGCAAATGACCTATCTGAAGGAATATAAGGATATCAATTCCTTCTTCTCCGTGGTGCAGATGGCGGCCCACTTCATGCTGGTGTTCGGCTCCATCGTGGTGGTCTCCTCCGACCTGGGCAGCGCCAGTATCATCCTTGGTATTTTCATCGTGATGTTCTTTGCCCTGGGAGTGCGGCTGTACTGGTTCGCCGCCGGCGGCGCGGCGGTGGCGGCGGCCATCCCCCTGCTGTGGAACTACTTTTTGAAGGACTATCAAAAGCAGCGCCTGATCGCCCCTTATGACCCCAGCATTGACCCGGACGGCTGGGGCATCACCTGGCAGACCACCCAGAGCAAGATGACCCTGGCCTCTGGCCGGCTCACCGGCGTGGAGGAGGGACACACCCCCTCGGTGTTCACCGGCAAGCACACGGACTTTATCTTCTCCTGCGTGGGAGAAAACCTGGGCATGATCGGCTGCATTGTGGTCATTCTCCTGCTGCTGATCCTCATTATCCATTGCGTTCGGATAGGGCTGAAATCCGGCCGCACCTTTGATATGCTGGTGTGCATCGGCGTTGCCGCCGCTGTCACCTTCCAGACCTTCATCAACATCGGCATGAATATTGGCATCACCCCGGTCATCGGCATCACGCTGCCCTTTTTCAGCTACGGGGGTTCCTCCATGGTCACCATGTTTGCGGCTATGGGGCTGGTGTCAGGGATTAAATATAAGCTGAAACCGGAGCATTTCTCGTTGATTTATTGATAAGGAAGTAATATAGCTTTGAATATCGAAAGGAAAGAAACGACCAGACTTGGCGGCAAAACCCTGGTGCGGGTGGCCCTGTCCCTGCTGCCGGCGCTGCTGATTGAGATTCTCTGCGCCATCACTGTCTCCATGACGGAGGAAATCCAGGGCGGGGAGAAAAAGCTTCTGCTGCTGATTCACGGGATCGCTCTGCTGTCGGTGGTGCTGCTGCTGTACAAAGGCCGCCTGCCGAAGCTGATCCGCCGGGCCTCGGCGGTCGCGGCGCCGGCGCTGGCCTTCGCACTGCTGGAATATGTGACCCATCTGGTCACCAATGATGTGCCGCTGCCGGCCATTGGGCTGAATCTGGTGCTGTACTACCTGGCGGCGCTGGTGCTGTTCTTCCTCTTTGGCAGGACGGACATCGCCGTGGCAGGCATCACAATCGCTGCTGTCTGCGTGGGCTATATCAGCTATTATGCCGATGTATTCCGGGGGATGCCCCTGCTGCCCTGGGACATTGCCTCTGCCGGTACGGCCATGGCCGTGCTGGGCAATTATGAGATTATCCCAACACCCCGGGGAATGTTTGTTTTCGCGGTGGCGCTGTTCCAGATCCTGCTTGGTTTCCGATGCAACGAGAAGCTGCGCCTGCCCAAAAAGTTCCTGGGGCCGGCACTGGCAGCGCTGTGCTGCCTCCTGCTGGTGGGGGCCTGCCGCTATGCCAGAACCGACAGTGCCATCCGGCGCTTTGACCTGGTGGACAACATGGCCGATCCCGGTGCCATGTACCTGCACAACGGCTTTTTGCCCGCCTTCCTGCTGGGCACCCGGTATGCCGAGGAACCGGAGGGTTACAGCTTGAAGAACATCAAGGAAATCACGGCGCCCTATCAGTCCGACGCGGTGGGGGACAGCCAGGAGCGGCCCAATGTGATCGTGATTATGAATGAATCCTGGGCCGACCTGTCTGTACTTTGCGACTATGAGCCCAGTGAGCCGCTGTTCCCCTTCATCGAAAGTTTGCAAGAAAACACCCTGAAGGGCTGGGCCCATGTTTCGGTGCTGGGCGGCAACACCCCCAACTCGGAATTTGAGTTTCTCACAGGGCTTACCATGGGTTTTCTGCCCCAGGGCGTCATTGCCTACCAGCAGTATGTGAACGAGGCGATCCCCAGTCTGGCCACCCAATTCAATGCTCTGGGCTATCGAACCATCGGCTCCCACGCGTTCTGGTCCCCCTCCTGGAACCGGGACAAGATCTATCCGAGACTGGGCTTCCAGCAGCTACATTTCCAGGAGAGCTTCCCGGAGAACCCGGAACGGCTGCGGCTCTGGATCACCGACGGGGAGATGTACCGGGAGGTGGAGAAGCTCTATGAGAGCAGCCGGGAGCCGCTGTTCCTCTTCGGCATTACCATGATGAACCACGGCGGTTATCACGGCAATATGGAAGGGGACTATATGTACATAAAGGGACTGGAGGACAACGGCTCCGTCCGGGAATACATGACCCTGATGCGGGAGACGGACAAGGCCTTTGAGCAGCTGGTGACCTATTTCTCTGAGGCGGAGGAAAAGACCGTCATCCTCATGTTCGGCGACCATCAGCCCAATGACAGCGTGGCTCAGCCCCTGCTGGAGAAGGCCGGCGTCACCATCGACCCCAATGATCCGGCCCAGAAGTCCCGCCGTTATATGACGCCCTATGTGCTCTGGGCCAATTATGACATCGATTATGACGCGCCGGAGAACATCAGCCTGAACTATCTGGCTGCCATGCTGATGGACGTCTGCGGCCTGGAAAAGACGGCGGCTCAGAAGTATCAGCTGGAACTGATGCAGGAGTACCCGGTGATCAGTTCCCAGTGCGTTATGGATGGGGCAGGGGAGATCAGCTCCATCTATGACTACCAGCAATACCCCGCCCTGACCGATTACGCCAAGCTGCAATACAATTTCCTGCTGGACAAACGGAACCGGCTGGAGAGCTTCTGGAATCTGTCAGACGAAACTGCCGGGAACTGAAAAACCCAGCATAGCGCCTCTTGTTGCGCTATGCTGGGTTTTCGTATTTTACGGTTTACTGAAACTCCCAGGGGGGAGGAACGGCGCCGCCGCTTTGGGCGGCGTAGATATCCCGGCCGGAAAGATTCTCGTAATAGAGGGCCTTGGTCATGCTCATATAGGGAACAGTCCAGACCTGCACGGCGTAACCAATTACCGGCAGCATAGCCAGGAAGCCCCAGCCGATAAAGCTGAGATCCAGCACAAAAAGCTCCCACTTATGGCCCTTCATCATTTCCTTGGAAAGGCGGATGCACTCCATAACGCCGCGTCCGGGGTCATCCACCAGCAGGTAGATGGCCATGCGGTAACGATAGGCGGCGATGATGCCGGGAAACACCAGAAGCAGGGACCAGAGAGCAACGAAAATATACTGCACAATGGAGAGAAGAATGATCTTGAGGAAGAAACCAAAGCCATCCAGCAGGTTCCCCAGACAGGCTCCGGTGCTGCGGATGGTGTTGAGCAGAAACAGGATGAAGCCGGCGTCCACAATGGCGAGGAGGATTTGCATCAGGATGTTAATCGCCGCAGAGGAGGCAGGGGGAGTCATGTCCTCCAGAAGAACCATGGCATAGTCCAGATTCCCCTCGGAGAGAAGCTGCATATAGCGATCCATATCCGCCTGGGTGAAGTTGATGCCCATCAGGCGGTTGGAGAGCAGATACATCAAAAAGGAAAGGGCGGTGTAAGCCAGGGCCACCAGGATCACACTGGGCCTGGCACTGCGGATCAGGGCAACAGCGCGCTGCTTCAGATCAGAACGTTTCAGATTCATGGTTGCCTCCTTGATATAGAGTATTTGTCCTTAGGGCCAATATATCACCACACCGGCAGGAAGTAAAGAAGGAAAGAAAGAATATGTAAAAAAGAATAAAAATCCCCTTGACAATTTGACGGTCCGGTGCTATTATAATCAAGCGTTCCAGAGATGCGCGAGTGGTGGAATTGGCAGACTCGCTAGATTCAGGTTCTAGTGCTCACTCCGGGCGTGCGGGTTCA
>SFVI01000020.1 GCA_004560305.1 bacterium
GAGCATCTCATCAATAGCCGTCCCAGAAAATGCCTCAATTGGCTTTCTCCTTCTGAGGTCTTTTCCTCCTGTGTTGCACTTCCTTGACTTTCTGCCCTGTCAGCGAAGCTGACTGAGGGATTGTTTTATGAATTGTTCTAGATTCTCGGTTGCTTCTTGCAAATATTGAACTTTGCTTTTACAACCCCTCCGTCAAAAATCAAAGATTTTTGCCACCTCCCCTTACACAGGGGAGGCTTTGGCTGCTTCTTTGACAGACTGAAACATCCCGGACACATAAATGTCCGGGATGTTTTGTATCATTGCGCTATGAACAAGGGGCGCCACTTACGCAGCCGGGGGCGGATCAGTCCAGCGTCAGGTCGCCATCCTTCACCCAGCCCAGCTTCCGGCACACCTGGTTGATGGCGGGGGCCAAAATGGCGGGGAGGACAAAGCAGATGAGGATCAGGCCCAGCCAGTCAAAACCGGTGGGCGTGATGGCGGCGGCACCCTTGGCAATGGCTTCCTCACTGGGGGCCAGCCAGCCGGTCCACACGCCGATCTGGCCGCACAGGCCGCAGGTGCCCATGCCGGAGTTGATGGGAGCGCCGTTCATCTCCAGTCGAAAAACGCAGGTGGCAATGGGGCCGGTGATGGCAGAAGCCAGAGTGGGGGCAATCCAGATGCGGGGGTTTTTCACGATATTGGGCATTTGCAGCATGGAGGTGCCAAGGCCCTGACTCACCAGGCCGCCCCAGCGGTTCTCCCTGAAGCTCATAACGGCGAAGCCCACCATCTGGGCGCAGCAGCCCGCCACAGCGGCGCCGCCGGCCAGGCCTGTCAGCCCCAGTACGGAGCAGATGGCAGCGGAGGAGATGGGCAGGGTCAGAGCCACACCCACCAGCACGCTGACGGCGATGCCCATCCAGAAGGGCTGGAGCTTGGTGGCGTTGTCAATGATGATACCAAAGGCGCTGGCGGCGGCTCCAATGGGAGGCGCAATGAGCTTTGCCAGGGCCACGCCGATCACGATGGTGACAGCAGGCGTCACCAGAATGTCGACTTTCGTTTCCTTGCTGACGGCTTTGCCGCACTCGGCCGCCACGATCGCAATGATGAGCACGGCCAGAGGCCCGCCGGCGCCGCCTTCGGCATTGGCGGCCCAGCCTACAGCGGCCAGGGAGAACAGCACCATGGGGTCCGCTTTCAGGGCATAGCCGATGGCAACGGCCATGGCGGGGCCGGAAACACTCATGGCGTAAACGCCGATGTCGGTGAGATACGGAATCCCCAGCTGGAGACCCAGCGTTTTGATGATGGTGCCAATGAGCAGGGAGCAGAACAAGCCCTGCGCCATAGCGCCCAGCGCATCAATGCCATACCGCCTGGCAGAAATCACAATGTTTTTCCGCTGGAGAAAGGCTTTTACGTTTTCCATAGGGAGCACCTGTTTCCTTTGTATAAAAAGTGGTAGACATGTGTCTTGACACCTGTCTACCACACTATACACGCAATGCAATCGCTTGTCAACGGTATTTTTTCAGGGAGAGCATATTCCCTTATTCCAGCAGGACGCTCATATCCCGCAGGGCATCTTCCACCCGCTGAAAAGCAGCCTCATCGGGGCAGGAGAGGGTATGAAGATGAATTCCGCCTGTCAGGTCTGACAAGGGGCGAGCCTCCGCCCGGGCGCAGCGGGCGATAAACTGGCTCACATCGTACCGGCTGGCCAGCTGCAAAGGCCCGGTCAGCTGGCCGTAAATGGGATGGTCCACGATGACATCCAGCACCGTGCAGCCATGGTCCACCATGGCGTTCAGTTCTGCCTCCATGCCGGCAGCGTCATGCTGGCAGGCCACCTGGCGGATCAGGCCGCCGGATTCCCGCAGAACCACATAGCCTCTGGGGGTGGCGGAGATGTTGGCTCCTGCCGCCCGCAGCAGCGCCACATCTCCCACCACGATCTGCCGGCTGACGGAGAACTGCCGGGCCAGAGCTGAGGCGCTGACAGGATGGCCGGCGCTGTTGAGCGTATTCAAAATGGCCTGACGGCGTTCCTCAGCACGCATGGCGGATCCCTCCCTGTGGATTTTCTTAGCAGCAGTATACCACACTGAGCGAAAAATGCAAAGGAAAAGGAGCGTTGCTCCCAGCTCCTTCCCCATCACGCTGCCGATGGTTTCGGCGGCCTTGACCTGCATGGGGCCGTAGGTATAGCCGTCAACGGTTTCATATTCGGCGGCAACGACGCTGCCGTCAAACACCCGTCTGCCCTTTCTGGTGCGGAGGATGGCTTCAACACAGTCCTCCCCCTTTGCCAGGGCTTCCCGGTAGGCGACGCCCAGCTTTTCCGCATCGGAAATGGCGCCCAGAATCACGGACTTTTCCAGCACCGCCGCCGTGTTCACATGGTCAACCACCATGATCTCATTCCGGCTCACCGCCGCCAGGGCACGAACCAGATCCTCGCCCCGGGTATCATCGGCCACATGAGTAAACACGGCGCTCTCCCCGAAGTCGTTGGTAACTGCCATGGGGCACATGGGGATGCCGTCAAGATAGTAGGTGGAGTGCTGCAGGCAGGGCACCGAGCGGCCCGCCGGGTCGCCGTCCATGATGATCCGACCGGTCATGGCGGCGGTATAAAAGGCACAGGCGGTGTTCTCCCCGCCCAGCTCCGTGCTGATCACGGCGTCCAGCGGTCTGCCGATCACCCGTTCCACATTCTCCATGGCAATGAGGTAGGGGCTTTTCTCCGGCAGAGGCAGCCTTTCATATTTTTTGATGTCCTCCTCTGTGAGGGGGGAAATGGCGCCGCAGCCATAGGGGGTGCCAATATAGGTGTCCGGGCTGACCTCATCAAAGGAGGCCAGAACAAATTCCTTTCCGGCGGCAAGCGCCTCGTCGATCAGGGCCATGCCGTTTTCCAGCGGGCCGCCGCCCCCTGTACCCAGAATGGTGCAGCCCAGAAGGATGTTCTCAATCTCGGTTCTGTTCAGCTTTCTCATATATTTTTACTCCAATATTCCAATTTTGTGGCAGCACACATAGTGCTCCGGGTTGATGTGGGTCTCCGCCGGCTGGGTTTTGCCGCATTCCTCCGCGGCATAGGGGCAGCGGGTGTGGAATGCGCAGCCGGAGGGCGGGTCAATGGCGCTGGGGATAAGGTACGATGTAGGGGGAAAAAGCGGCCACGAGAATGATCAGCACAAGGGTGATGGCCGCCAGCAAAGAGAGCTTATTCTGAGCCAGCAGATAGAGACTTTCCTTGAAGCTGTGCAGCTTCGGCTTTAAGGTTTCAATAAAAGGATTCATTGCGCGCCTCCTTACAATCTGACTCTCGGGTCGGAAGCGATGATGATATCGGCCAGAAGGTTCAGGATGATATAACTGATCGCGCCGAAGAGCGTTGAGCCGATGATGGCGGGGTAGTCCATGGTGGTGATGGAGTTGGAGATATAGCTGCCGATGCCAGGCCAGCTGAAGATGGCTTCCACCAGGAAGGTGTCCGTCAGGGTATAGCCCATGGAGAGGGCAACGTCTGTGGCGGTGGTGCCCAGCGCGTTTTTCAGCGCGTACTTCCACAGCATCCGCACTTCCCTGATGCCGTAAGAGCGGCCGGCGGTGATGTAGTCCTCGTTGAGGATCTCCAGCAGAGCGGAGCGAGTCATTCTTGACACCAGGCCGATGGGATAAAGCGCAACAGTGATCCCCGGCAGGAGAATATGCCTGAAGGCGTCGGCAAACATGGCCCAGTTCCCTGTCAGCATGCAGTCGATGAGCAGCATGCCGGTGATGTGGGGCTTATCGCCGAAAACCGTGGCCATAATGCTGATCTCGCCGCCGATGGGCAGCCAGTTCAGGAGCTTATAGAAGATCAGCTGGAAAAACAGGGCCACCCAGAAGGTAGGCAGAGACACGGCGCCGATGGAAAACAGCCGGCTGGCATGGTCAAAGAGCTTGTCTTTCTTTTTCGCCGAGTAGATACCCAGCGGAATCCCGATGATGATGGCAAGGATGAAAGCAAAAAGAACCAGCTCCAGCGTTGCGGGGACGTACTGCTTCAGCTCGGTCATGACAGGCTGTTTGCTGTTCAGCGAGGTACCCAGATCGCCCTTGACCAGCTGGCCCAGATACTTGCCGTACTGCACCATAAGCGGCTGGTCCAGCCCAAGCTCGATCCTCGCTTGTTCCAGCTGCTCCGCCGTGGCTCTGGCGCCCGCCCATTTCACCTCCGGCGCGGAGGGCAGAACGCGGGAGATCAGAAAGGTGATCGTGACAACGCCCTGAAGAACAACAATGCTGCTGAGAATGCGCTTGAAAATGTATTTAAGCATGATAATCTCTCCTAAAAATCACAGGCGGCTTTTGCAGCCGCCTGTGGGGACCATGCGGAACGTTTCAGTTCATAGTGACGTTGTAGTAATAAATGCTGGCCGGGTATGCGGGATTCTCGTAAACGCCGCTGATGCTCTTGGAAGTAACAAAGGTATTCACGATGTCATTGAGAGAAATGATATCCGCATTGTCGATGATGCCCTGCTGCACCTCGGCGTAGTTTTTGATGGCAAGGTCACGGTCGGTAGAGGTCTTTTCAATGGCCTCCGTAATCAGTTCGTCGTAGTGCTCATCTTTGATGTAGCCCAGGTTGTAGCAAATCTCCTCCTCGGAGAGAACCAGGCTGGCAAACCAGCTCTCGGGGGTTGCGTAGTCCGGCCACCAGACAAAGGCAAACAGATCCTGGCGTGCCTCGGGGTCATTGGCCTGGGCGATGGTGTAAGGGCCGGTGCCGCCGTCATTGCCGGCGTTGAACCACTCGGTATCCTGATCCACTGCCGCATCGCTGATGATGTAGCTGGCGGAGGCGGCGGAGGCGATCAGATCCACAGGTGCAGAGTAGCTGCAGGTGAAGGTCACCTGGTAATCGCTGGTCTGCTCAATGGATTCAACCGCATCCCAGATGTAGGCGGCGCCCATGCCCATCTCGATGGTCTTGTTGATGGACTTGACAACATTGGCCGCCGTCATGGGCGTGCCGTCGTGGAAGGTAACGTCGTCACGGAGATTGAACACCCAGACATCACCGGTCTCATTCACGGGCCGGTCCTTTGCCAGGAGGGCTTCCACCTCGCCGGTAGCGTCGTTGTAATGGGTGAGGGTCTCGTAAACATTGTGGAGAACCATAATGCCGTTGGAGTTCTCACTTCTCGGGTCAAGGGTCACATAGGGCTGGGAGGAATATGCGTGGTAAAGCACCGCGCTGCTGCTTTCTGTGCCGCCGGTACTGCCGGCTGGACAAGGACCCGTTCCTGGGTTGGGTGCTGATGGACCTGCACCATGGTCAGTGGCGGCAGTTCTACTCCTTTACCGAGGAGCCCCAGCTGATGGTGGACGATATCGCCCCCACCTTCTGCTGCGAGAAGCACCCGGATTCGCCCTTCATCCATCAGGAGATGTTCTCCATGAAACCCGCCCATGGCCGCTACACCCTGGATGGGCATCTGTACAAGGAGTTTGTGGATGGTCAGGTCACCGCGAAGGAACTGACGGATGAGGAGATGCCCGCCGCCTATCGCAAATTTGACTTTGCATATTAATCGTTCCGTTCCGGGGCTTCATCCTATCTGCAAGCAAAAACGCAGAGCGTCTTAATGATGCTCTGCGTTTTATTCTTTCCGATGACCGGGTAAAAACAGAAACGCAGGGTGCTCTAACGAACACTCTGCGTTTGTTCCTTTCGTCTAACCCAAATTGAAGCCCAGCGTAGCGGGTTCAATTTGGAAAGGAGGAGCAAGGGAGCGGGTGGATGGCGTTCTTTTTTACAAAAAAAGAACGCGGTCGCAAAGCGTACTTTGCGACCACGTGGTCCGAGTGACTAGATTCGAACGAACGGCCGGCAGCGGCGCTTACGCCGCTTTGGCCGCTTGCGGCCATTATTATATTGCAAGAGGCCGCTAGTTCTCTGCTCATAAAACAGAAACGCAGGGTGCTCTAACGAACACTCTGCGTTTTGCTGGTCCGAGTGACTAGATTCGAACTAGCGGCCTCTTGAACCCCATTCAAGCGCGCTACCATCTGCGCTACACCCGGATCTCTGTTGCCAAATTATATTAGCACAATCTATCAATAAATGCAAGCCCTAATTTTCAAAAATCCGCATTATTTCTTTGCGTTTTCATCGGGCTTTACTGCGCAGTAAAGCTGCATTCTGCCATCATTACCCAAACGGCTTGACCGTTTTGACCAAGTGGGATAAAATAAGTCCGGACGCGGTACGTCCCGGTTTATGATCAAGACAGGAGTTGAGGCATAAGATGATGACAGATATTCACAGCCAGGCCCAGGCGCTGCTGCCCCGCTGCATTGAGGACAGGCGCTGGTTTCACCAACACGCGGAGCTCTCCTTTCAGGAGTTTGAGACGGCTGCATACATTGAAAAAGCGCTGGAGGAGATCCCCGGCCTTGTGCTGAGCCGTCCCACGGCCACCAGTGTGATGGCGGTATTAAAGACCGGCAGGCCGGGGCGCTGCCTGGCCATCCGGGCGGATATTGACGCGCTGCCCATTGACGAGGCAAATGAGCTGCCCTACCGCTCCTGCAGGCAGGGCGCTATGCACGCCTGCGGCCATGACGGCCACGCCGCTATCCTGCTTAATGCGGTGCGGCTACTGGCGGCAAGGCGGGAGGAACTGGCGGGCGAGCTGCGCTTCATCTTCCAGCACGCGGAGGAAACCCCGCCCGGCGGCGCGGTGGAGGTCATCCGGGCAGGGGTTCTGGAGGGCGTGGACGAGGTGTTCGGCCTGCACCTGACCAGCACCCTGCCCACAGGGAAATTCGGCGTTTGCAGCGGCGTGCTCACCTCCGCCACGGACCGTTTTGAAATCGAGATCACCGGCAAGGGCGGCCACTCCAGCATGCCTCAGGAGTGCGTGGACCCCATTGTGGTGGGCGCCCAGATCATCATGGGGCTGCAGACGGTGCTGTCCCGCTCCATCAAGCCCAGCGATATGGCGGTGCTTTCCGTATGCCAGGCCAACGCCGGCTCGGCCTACAACATCATCCCCGGCGCCATGCATCTGACCGGCTCCGTGCGCAGTTATGACGAGGCGGTGCGTCAGACGGCGGAAAGGCGTATCCGGGCCATCAGCCAGGGGATCGCCCAGGCCGCCGGCGCCAGTGCTGTTGTGGACTACATCCGGGGCTATGACTCCATTTATAATGACCCGGCGCTGACCCGCTAGGCCAGAGAGCTGATCGCCCGGCAGTTCGGCCCGGAGGCAGTGCAGGAGCTTTCCCCCATTGCTCCCGGCGATGATTTCTGCTATTACGACCAGGTCTGCCCCGGCTTCTTCCTGGAGCTGGGCGCCGCCAACCCGGCCAAGGGCAGCGACGCGCCCCATCACAATGCCCGCTATCGGCTGGATGAGGATGCCTTGGCATACGGCCTGGAATACACAGCGGCCCTGCTGGCCCAACGCTGCCGGATAGACTGACGTAAAAACTCCCTCTTTTTGATTGAAAGAGGGAGTTTTTCGCTTTTCTCAGGCCCTGGCCCGCAGGGAGGAGCGGAAGAGGACAAGGCCCACCAGGAAGAACAGAGCAATGGCGCCCACGCCCAGGCTGGTGCTGCCGCTGAGCTGGGAGACCAGGCTGACGGTGAAGGTGCCCAGCATGGAGGCGCCTTTTCCGCAGATATCCAGCAGGCCGAAATATTCGCCGGATTTTTCCGGGGGGATGAGCTTGGCGAAGTGGGAGCGGGACAGGGCCTGCACGCCGCCCTGGAACATACCCACTACCACGGCCAGCACCCAGAAATGGGCCTGGGTACTCATGAACATGGCAAAAATGGCGATGCCGCAGTAGGCCAGCACGCAGATGCTGATCAGGCGGCCGGTGTCCACAGTGCGGGAAAGGCGACCGATGAACAGGGACGAGGGGAAGGCCACGATCTGGGTGACCAACAGGGCCAGCAGCAGACCGGTGGTATCAAAGCCCAGGGCAGTGCCGTAGGCAGTGGCCATATCAATAATGGTGTAGACGCCGTCAATATAGAAGAAGAAGGCCAGGATGAAAAGGAACACCTTTCTGTCACGGGCGATCTCCTGCAGGGTGTGCCACAGCTGGGAAAAGGGGTGCACCTGCCCGGTCACAAAATTGCTTTGCCGGTAGCAGCGGAGCAGGGGCAGGGTGCAAAGCAGCCACCAGAGGGCAGTAATGAGGAAGGCCAGGGTCATGGCTGTGGACATGGACAGGCCCAGGGTGCCGGACCCCAGAACCAGGCCCAGGCAGAGCAGGAAGGGCACGCAGCTGCCAATGTAGCCCCAGGCGTAGCCCTGGGAGGAGACGTTGTCCATGCGCGCCGGCTCCGTCACGTCGGACAGCATGGAGTCATAAAAAATCAAGCTGAGGGAATAGCCCAGCTTGGCCAGAACGAACATACAAAGGAAGCTGAGCCAGCCGCCCATGAAGCCCAGCAGCACACAGCCGAGGATCCCCAGCAGCGCCGCGCAAAGGAACATGGGTTTTTTCCTGCCGCGCCAGTCGGACACAGCGCCCAGAACAGGGCCGGTGAGCGCCACCAGAAGGGTGGCGGCAGAGGCGGCATAGCCCCAATAAGCCAGATACTGCACCGAGTCCAACCCGCCGCTTTTGGCCAGGGCGTTGAAATAGATGGGGACGATGGTGGTGACCAGGAGGATAAAAGCGGAGTTGCCCACGTCGTAGAGCACCCATTTTCTTTCCTGGGCAGTGAGCTTGTATCTCATGGCGTCACTTCCTTTGCGCGTCATAATTATATTGATACAGGGGGTCGTAGTTCTGAAGGCCCTGGGCACTGGCCTGGAAGGCGTCAATAAGCCGCAGCGCCGTATCCTGGGCCTGGGCAAAGCAGACCGCCAGCTGGCGGCTGCTTTCCGCACAGCGGGGATCCGGCTGGGGATGGAGCATCATGGGGCCCAGCTTTTCGTAGCGGCCAAAAAGCTTCAGGACCGCTGTCACCATGCCGCGGACAAGGGAGCGCTGGCTGCTGAGAAGGCGTTGGTTCAGGCTCATAGTGGCCGCGGCCCAGCAGAGCTGCCGGGCGGAGATGCCGGGGAACAGGATGCAGATCAGCCGGGCATTTTTCCGGGAGAGCCTGATGTGGCCGGCAGTACTGGCAGGGTCAATGGGCAGGCCGGCCTCCGCCAGCAGGGAGCGGTCAAAGTCCGTCTCCATGGCCAGATGGCCCGGTCCGCCCTCTGCCTCGACGGCATCTATATATGGGTGACAGTGGAGATCCAGGGCAAAGTGGCAGAGGAAGCCCCAGAGATAGGCCAGCAGGGCGTCGCTGTCCCGGCCGCGGCACAGCTGCTCCCCCGCCGGGCGGAAGAAAGCTCCCGCCGGGGCTTCATGCATCCGTGAGCCCTGGCCTTTCAGCGGGTCATGGCTCAGAGGGCGGTAATGAAACAGCAGGTCCGGCCCCTGGAGGCCCAGGTCATAAAGGGCGCTGTGGGCCTGGATTATTTTCTGTTTTTCCGCCGGCAGGCGGGAAAACACAGCCTGACCGAAGCGGTAATGGGCATAGGCGGCGGGCATAGCCACGCTCCTTTCCAGAGGTTCTGCATGATGGCGGGGCAAGGAACGCTTTTACAGCAGGGGTGCGATGGCTTTCATCAAAAAACCCATGAGCTTGACGCCCAGTTTCTCGTGTTCCATGAAATCCTTTTCTACCAGGGCGGAGCGGGCCATGGTGGCCTCCACGTCGGCTCGGATATCGGGAATGCAGGGCGTATCATACAGGAAGGCGGCACACTCAAAATGGTGGTAAAGGCTGCGGTAATCCAGATTGATGGTGCCCACCACCGCCTCCTTATCGTCTGCCACAAAGACCTTGGCATGGACGAAGCCGGGGCTGTACTCATAGATCTTCACGCCGGAGGCAAGCAGCGTGCTGTAATGGGTCTTGGCCAGGGCCCAGGGCATCTTTTTATCCGGGATGCCCGGCAGCACCAGGCGCACATCCACGCCCCGCTCGGCCGCGAACTTCAAAGCGGTCTCCATCTCGCCGTCCAGGATCAGGTAGGGGGACATGATATAGACATAGCGCTCCGCACGGTTGAGAATGTCCATATACACCCGCTCCCCCACCTTGTCGTTGTCCAGAGGGCAATCCCCATAGGGCAGCACGTAGCCCCTGGCCTCCGCCGGCGCCTGGGTGGGATAGGCCAGGAAGCGGTCGATCTCCAGCTCCTTCTCGTCCACGCCCCACATTTGCAGGAACATCAGCGTAAAGCTGGGCACCGCCTCGCCCCGGAGGCGGATGGCGGTATCCTTCCAATGGCCAAAGCGGGGGCGGCGGTTGATGTATTCATCGGCCAGATTTACTCCGCCGGTGAAGGCGGTATGGCCGTCAATGACCGCGATCTTCCGGTGATCCCGGTAGTTATAGTGGGTGGATACAAAGGGTGTCATGGGGGCAAACATCTTGCACCGGATGCCCAGGGCCTGGAGTCGTTTGGGATAGTCATGGGGCAGGGTGGAAAACTCGCAGGTGCCGTCATACATCACCCGCACATCCACGCCGGCCTTGGCCTTCTCCGCCAGGATTTCCAGGACACGGCCCCACATCAGGCCCTCATCAATTATGAAATACTCCAGAAAAATGAAGTGCTCCGCCTGCTGCAAGGCTTCCAGCAGGTCGGCCCACTTGTCCTCCCCCAGGGGATAATACTTCACCTCTGTGTGGTCATACACCGGGTAGCAGCCGGTGCGGTGCAGGTAATGGGCCAGGGCGGCTGCGCCTGGATTTTCCTTCCGGAGCCGGTTCAGCACATCCCGATTCTGGGGGATGCTGTTCTCTGTGGTCTCCACCAGGTAGTTCAGCCGTTTTTTCAGCATGCGCATTCCCAGGTTGCTGCGAGTATAGCAATAGAGGAGCGCGCCCACGGCGGGCATCAGCAGGATCACCAGCAGCCAGGTGATCTTTGCACTGGGGTCTGCGTCCGTATTCAGCAGGTACAGGCCCAGAAAAGCAGAGAATACCGTGGTGAAAATCACAAAGTGGGGCAAGTAGGCATTGAGCCGATAGAAAGCGGCAAAAACCAGAAACAGTTGGAACAGAAGCAAAAGCACAATGATGCCTAGGCGGCTGAACACCATATGGGCAAGTCCCTGTCGGCCCTTCTCCAGAAGGGATAGGCCCAGGTTTTCCTCTTCCGACATATGCCTGGCTTTCTCCTTTCCTTCCATTTTACTTTGCACTCTCCTTTTTCACATAATCCATAAGCTGTTCAAAACTTCCCTGCGGATAAGCCGAGATATCTTTTCCGTCTTTGTTAATCAGGCAGTCCGTCAGCAGAAAGACCTTCATCCCCACCTGTTCCGCAGCGGTGTCCTCCCGGGCGTCGTTGCCTACCATGAGGCAGCTTTCCGGCGCCAGACCCAGGCTTTCGGCAACATCGCTAAAGTAGGCGGGGTTTGGTTTGCAATGGGTGCTGTTTTCATAGGTGGTGACCAGGGCGAAATTCTCTGGTTCCAGGCCTGCCCAGCGAATACGGCTCTCCGTAGCCACGGAGGGAAAAATGGGGTTGGTCGCCAGCGCCACCTGGTATCCCATTGAGCGGATTGCAGCAACGGTCTCTGCCGCTCGGGGAGTAAAGCCGCAGACGGACTGGGCAAGCTGGAACTCGTTGGCATAAAAATCCTCGAAAACCGGCTTGTCCTCCCGGACCTTCGGGCCATAAATCTGTTCGAAACGTTGCCAGAAAGCTTCCTCGTTGCTGCGCTGTCCATCATTTTTCACCATGGCGGCTGTCCCGGACCAGACCGCATCAATCAAAGCCGTGGGTTCATATCCCCGAGGTGCCAGTTTCTTTGCCAACTGGTGGAAATAGGCCTTTGTGAATTCCTCCTGATCCATGGGTAATAATGTTCCATCCAGGTCAAACAGTACGCAGCGCAGCTTCATTTGCTTCCCTTTCTCCTCCCGACCGGTTGACTTTCTCCCGCCGGTAAGATATAATATTATAATAAATTTTTGAATTGTTTTTATTTAGATACGCTTTTGTGCTTATTTTACGCTATCTTTATCAATTCCAGTTCAATTATAGTCGTTGCCTGGAGCAAAGTCAAGGCGGGCGGATACCGGTTTCCGCCCTGGCTTTCCGGGCTTTATGAAGGTGATGGAAAGGTCATGCCGGTAAAATTGATTGCTTTTGACCTGGATGGGACTCTGCTGGACGAGCGGAAAAACATCCCCGAGGAAAATATGCAGGCTTTATTGGCTGCCGCACAGGCCGGGACGCTGCTGGTGCCCGCCACGGGGCGGATCTTCACCGGCATTCCCGAGACCTTACGGCAACTGCCGGGGAGCAGATTCTTTATTACCATCAACGGCGCCTATGCCTATGACGCGGTGGATGACCGGAATCTCTATACTTCTGAGCTGAGTGTGGATACTTGTTTGCGGCTAATTGATTATATGGACAGGCTTCCCGTTTTCTATGACTGTTATCAGGACAACTGGGGCTATATAACCCGCAGTATGTTTCAGCGGGCTGGGGATTTTATTCCTGACCCTGGCATCATGAAGCTGATGCGGGAGCTGCGCACACCGGTGGACGATCTGGCGGAAACGTTGCGGCAGAAGGGCCGGCCGGTGCAGAAGATGCAGATGCATTTTCAGGATCTGGCTGAGCGTGACCGCCAGATGAAGCTGGTTGCGGAGCGATTCCCGGAGACGGCGGTCTCCTATTCCCTGCCCTGGAACATTGAGATCAACAGCGCTGGAGCCACCAAGGGGCAGGCTTTAAAGGCGCTCTGTCTGGCCCTGGGCATTGATCTTGCGGATGTGCTGGCCTTTGGAGACGGCACCAACGACCTGGATTTGATTCGCACCGCCGGCATCGGCGTTGCCATGGGCAACGGTGCGGAAGAAGTGAAGGCGGCGGCGGATTGGATCGCCCCAAGCAACGAAGAGAGCGGCGTTGCCGCCGGGATCAGAAAATTTATGGGCATAGATAGGAGTTAATATGGATTACGCAATTCTTTTCGAAGTGCTGCTTTGCCTGGCACTGGGCTATTTTATCGGCGGGATCAGTCCTTCCTTTATGATCGGTAAAATCAAAGGCTTTGACATCCGGCAAGAGGGCTCCCACAACGCCGGGGCCACCAACACCATGCTGATGGCCGGCAAGGCCGCCGGTGTGTTTGTGGCGCTGATGGACATTCTGAAGGCTGCCTGCTCCTGGTGGCTTTGCTGCTGGCTGTTCCCGGAGCTGGAGCTGGCCGGGATTCTGGGCGGCGTAGCCTGCATTATCGGACATATGTATCCGGTTTTTCTCGGTTTTCACGGCGGAAAGGGGCTGGCCTGCATGGGCGGGGTTGTGCTGGCCTACAGCTTCAAATCCTTCCTGCTGATGCTCAGCCTTGCCATACTGATCGGGCTGATCACCAATTATGTCTGCATTGTCACCAGCTCCATGGCAGCCATCTGGCCTGTTTATTATGGGTTCAGGTCAGGAAGCTGGCTGGGTACTGCCATTTTATTGGTTCCGCTGCTGCCCATCATTTTGAAGCACGCAGAAAACTTTCGGCGGATCCCTGAGGGGAAGGAGCTGCGGCTCAGCTATCTGTGGAACAAGGAAGCGGAGCTGGTGCGTACCGGGTATGAAGAAGTGGATAAACGTTGAATATTCTTCCATTTTTATTGCGATCTGACTTGCCTTTGCAGCCGCTTTGCAGCCGCTTATAAACAAAAAAATCCTGATGCGAATGCATCAGGATTTTTTTGATATGAAAATCAGACCAGTTCGATGACTGCGACCTCGGCTGCATCGCCGCGGCGGACGCCAATGCGGGTGATGCGGGTGTAGCCGCCGTTACGGTCGGCATACTTGGGAGCCAGCTCATCGAAAACCTTCTTGGCCACGTCCTCACGGGTGATGAAGGACAGAGCCTGACGGTAGGCGTTCAGGTCCTTTGCCTTGCCAAGGGTGATCATCTTCTCGGCCATGGGAGCGATCTCCTTGGCGCGGGTGACGGTGGTCTCCATGCGGCCCTTGTCCAGAAGGTCAGTGACCTGCTGACGGAGCATTGCCATGCGCTGGGCGGTAGTCTTGCCGAGCTTTCTAGTTCCGGGCATAATTGCGTTTCCTCCTTCTTGAGAGCTTACTGATTATCCTCGCTTGCCAGAGACAAGCCCATCATCGTCAGCTTGTGGACGACTTCTTCCAGGGACTTGCGGCCGAGGTTACGGACCTTGATCATTTCTTCCTCAGTCTTGCTGACCAGATCCTCTACGGTGTTGATGTTTGCGCGCTTGAGGCAGTTGAAGCTTCTTACGGACAGGTCCAGCTCTTCGATGGTCATCTTGAGCATGGTATCCGGCTCCTTCTCCACCTTTTCAACCACGGTGGAGTTGCTGCCGATGGTGTCGGACAGGTCCGTGAAGAGCGTGAAGTGATCGCAGAGTATCTTCGCGCCCAGGGAGAGCGCGTCACGGGCAGTCATGGTCTTGTCGGTCCATACCTCGATGGTCAGCTTGTCAAAGTCCGTCTGGTTGCCCACACGGGTGTTCTCGACGGTGTAGTTGACCTTGAGGACCGGGGTATATATGGAGTCCACAGGAATGGTGCCAATGGGCATCTGGGGATTTTTGTTCTTCTCAGCGGAGACATAGCCTCTGCCATGGTCCAGAACCAGCTCCATATTCAGGGCGCCGTCAGGGCCAAGGGTGGCGATGGGCTGCTCAGGATTGAGGATCTCCACCTCTGCGTCCGCCTTGATGTCGCCGGCGGTAACAAGGCCCTCGCCGGAGGCTTCGATATAGACGGTCTTGGGTCCCTCGCTGTGAAGGCGGGCGATGATGCTCTTGACGTTGAGAACGATCTCGGTCACGTCTTCCTTCACACCGGGGATGGTGGAAAACTCATGCTGGACGCCGGCAATCTTGATGCTGGTGCAGGCAGTGCCGGGGAGAGAAGAGAGAAGT
Organism: bacterium; assembly: GCA_004560305.1. GTDB lineage: Bacteria > Bacillota > Clostridia > Oscillospirales > Oscillospiraceae > Limivicinus. The sequence goes on from SFVI01000020.1 coordinate 14,951, forward strand.
ACCCTGCGAAGAGAGTTACCAAGTGTTGTGCCGTAGCCACGCTCCAACGGCTCTATGATGTACTTACCATAAGAGCTGTCAGCAGGAGTCTCGATGCACTCGATGCGCGGCTTCTTAATTTCGATCATATAGTTATATAACCCTCCTTATAAGTGTTGCGCTTTGTAATCGCTTGCGGTGATTCAGCTTACCAATTTGAGGGTGTCTTTATTACTTGGAGTACAACTCGACGATGAGACGTTCCTCGATGGGCAGATCGATGTCTTCTCTTGCAGGAACTGCAACAACCTTTGCAACCATGTTGTTTGCATCGTACTCAAGCCACTTGGGGGCGGGACGGAAAGCGTTCGCCTCGATGTTGGCCTTGATCTTCTCGATGCCGCGGCTGCTCTCCTTCAGGGAAACTACCATGCCGGGCTTGACCTGGTAGCTGGGGATGTTGACCTTGCGGCCGTTGACAGTGATGTGGCCGTGGCTGACCATCTGACGTGCCTCGGCACGGCTCATGGCAAAGCCCAGACGGTACACAACGTTGTCCAGGCGGCACTCAAGGATGGAGAGAAGGTTCTCGCCGGTCTGGCCGGGACGGCGCTCGGCCATCTCGAAGTAACCGCGGAACTGGCTCTCCAGAACGCCATAGAAACGCTTGGCTTTCTGCTTCTCACGGAGCTGCTGGCCGTACTCGGAGCTCTTGCTGCGGCCCTGGCCGTGCTGGCCGGGAGCGAAAGCTCTGCTGTTCATTGCGCACTTGTCGGTGTAGCAGCGGTCGCCCTTCAGGAAGAGCTTCTGACCCTCTCTGCGGCACTGGCGGCAGACGGCTTCAGTATATCTTGCCATTTCAGTTTACCTCCTTCAATTAGACACGACGACGCTTCGGAGGACGGCAGCCATTGTGAGGAATGGGGGTCACGTCCTTGATCATCGTTACTTCGAGACCGGCGGTCTGGAGCGCGCGAATGGCGGCTTCACGGCCGGAACCGGGTCCCTTGACGAACACTTCGACGGTCTTCAGACCATGCTCCATGGCTGCCTTGGCGGCAGTCTCAGCGGCGGTCTGCGCGGCGAAGGGGGTAGACTTCTTGCTTCCGCGGAAGCCCAGGCCACCGGCAGAGGCCCAGGAAAGTGCATTGCCCTGGGTATCGGTGATGGTGACCATGGTGTTATTGAAGGAAGAGCTGATATGAACCTGGCCCTTTTCAATGTTTTTACGCTCTCTTCTGCGAGTTCTGACTTTCTTCTTAGCGTTTGCTGCTGCCATAATTCATATCCCTCCTTACTTCTTCTTATTTGCGATGGTCCGCTTCGGGCCCTTGCGGGTACGAGCGTTGGTCTTGGACCGCTGGCCGCGCACGGGCAGGCCGCGGCGATGCCGCAGGCCGCGGTAGCAGCCGATCTCGGTCAGGCGCTTGATGTCAAGCGCGGTCTGGCGGCGCAGGTCGCCTTCCACGATGTAGCCGTGGTCGATGCACTCACGCAGCTTGGCTTCTTCCTCATCGGTGAGGTCTTTTACTCTGGTGTCGGGGTTGATCCCGGTTGCCTCCAGGATCTTCTTTGCGCTGGTTCTGCCGATACCGTAGACATAGGTGAGACCGATCTCGATTCTCTTGTCCTTGGGCAGGTCAACGCCGGCTATACGTGCCATACTTTTCAATCATCCTTTCGATAATTTTTCCGCATTTTGTGAACGGGGACTTATTCCCGCCGGAGGGAGTCCCTCGCCCATGCGGGAGTTTTTATAAGGACAGGCGTTTGCCTAGTCTCTACTGTTTGCGGGGCGCTTCCGCCCCGGTCTGCTTAACCCTGACGCTGCTTGTGCTTGGGGTTCTCGCAGATAACCATGACTTTACCCTTGCGCTTGATGATCTTGCACTTCTCGCACATGGGCTTCACGGAAGGTCTTACTTTCATTTGTTTTACCTCCTACTTGCTTCTCCAGGTGATGCGGCCCCGGGTGACGTCATAGGGGGACATCTGCACCGTGACCTTGTCGCCGGGAAGGATCCTGATAAAGTTCATCCGGAGTTTGCCGGAAATATGCGCCAGAATGATGTGGCCATTGCCGATATCCACCTGGAACATGGTGTTGGGCAGGGATTCAACTACCGTGCCCTCGAGTTCGATTACGTCGTCTTTTGCCAATGTAACATTCCTCCAAAGTCGGTGTGGGTGACTTGCGTCACAGGTCCTCTGCCATAGTGAGTATCTCCGGCTCACCATCGGTAATGAGGATGGTGTTTTCATAGTGGGCGGAAAGGGAGCCGTCGGCAGTGACAACGGTCCAACCGTTATCCAGCGTCCTGACGGCATAGCCGCCTACATTGACCATGGGTTCTACTGCGATGGTCATGCCCTTTACAAGGCGGGGGTTGGCCCGGCGGCCGATGCCCCGGTCCACCCGATAATTGGGAACCTCGGGAGCCTCGTGCATCTGATGGCCTACGCCATGACCCACATACTCCCGGACAACGGAATAGCCGTGGCTCTCCACATAGTCCTGAATGGCTCCGCCAATATCGGAAATGCGGTAACCCTCCCGGGCGTAATGCAGACCTTCAAAGAAGCTCTGCCGGGTGACGGCGATAAGGTTTTTGGCCTCCTCGCTGATCTCTCCGCAGGGGAAGGTTCCGGCACAGTCGCCCACCATGCCTTTAAAGGTAGCGCCCACATCCAGGGAGACAATATCGCCGTCCCGGATGACCCGCTTGCCAGGGATACCGTGTATGACTTCGTCGTTGACCGAGACACAGGCGCTGGCGGGAAAGCCCGCATACCCCAAAAAGGTGGCCTTGGCCCCGGATTTCACAATGAACTCATGCACATATTTGTCTATCTGCCTGGTGGTCACACCGGCGGCCACCGCCTGCCGCGCAATGCTGCGGGCGCCGGCGGTGATTCGCCCGGCCTGACGCATGATCTCGATCTCTGACTTGGATTTGATATAGATCGTATCGGACATATCAGATCCCCAGAGCTTTCCTGATCTCTTTTGTTGTGGCTTCGATGCTGCTCTGATTTTCCACCGTCTTCAGCTTTCCCCGCCGGGCATAGAACTCCTTCAGCGGTTCGGTATCCCGATGGTAGACCTCCAGGCGGGCCTTCACGGTCTCGGGAGCGTCATCCTTGCGGATGGTCAGCTCCCCGCCGCAGAAGTCGCAGCTGCCTTTGGTCTTGGGGGGATTGTTGACGATGTGGAAAGTCTGGCTGCAGTCCTTGCAGGTACGGCGGCCGGCCATACGATCCACAATGACCTGGTCCTCCACCTCGATGGAGAGGGCACAGTCGATCTGGACGCCCATGGCTTCCATGGTCTCGGCCTGGGGGATGGTCCGGGGCACGCCGTCAAGGATGTAGCCCTGCTTGCAGTCTTCCTGGGCCAGCCGCTCCTGGATGATGCCGATAATGACATCATCCGGAACCAGCTTGCCTGCTTCCACATAGCTTTTGGCCTGAATGCCCACAGGGGTGCCTGCCTTCATGGCGGCTCTCAGGATGTTGCCGGTGGATATGGTGGGGATACCGAGCTCGCGGCTTAGGATCTCTGCCTGAGTACCTTTGCCTGCGCCGGGTGCGCCCAAAAGTATAAGCCTCATAAGCTCATCTCCTCATTTAATCAAGGAAGCCCTTGTAGTTGCGCATGAGCATCTGGGCCTCCAGGGCACGGACGGTCTCAAGTGCAACGCCCACAACGATGATGATGGAGGTGCCGCCCAGAGAGATGCCGGTGAGGGCAGCGCTCTGGCTGAAGTGGGCAACCAGAATGGGAACCACTGCGATGATGCCAAGGTAGATGGCACCGAAGAGGGTGATCTTATTGAGCACCTTCTGGATAAACTCGCTGGTGGGCTTGCCGGGACGGAAGCCGGGGATGTAGCCGCCGTTCTTCTTCAGGTTGTTGGCAACCTCAATGGGATTGAACTGAATGGTGGAGTAGAAGTAGGCGAAGAAGATGATCAGCAGGAAGTAGATGATGGCGTAGGGGATGGAGTTGTTGCCGAACCAGGTAGCCACCCAACCATCGGTCTTGCCGGTGAACGCCGCGATGGTGGCGGGAACAGAGGCGATAGACTGGGCGAAGATGATGGGCATAACGCCGGACATGTTCACCTTCATGGGCAGGTGGGTGCTCTGGCCGCCGTACATCTTGCGGCCCACGACCCGCTTCGCGTACTGGACGGGAATGCGGCGCTCAGCGTCGTTGACGAAGACGATGAGCACGATGATGGCCAGGGCGCCCAGGATCATCAGCACCAGGACCCACCACTGGAGGGAGCCGATGACGATGTTGCGGATGCTCTGGACAATGCTGACGGGCAGACGGGCAATGATGCTGGCAAACAGGATCATGGAGATACCGTTGCCGATGCCATGCTCGGTGATCTGCTCACCCAGCCACATGATGAGAGCGGAGCCGGAGGTGAAGGTCAGCACAATGACGATTGCGGCCCAGACGCTGCTCTGTGCCTCGGGCGTCAGGATACCGTTGTTCTTGATCAGCATGTAGAAGCCGAAGCCCTGCAGCAGACCGATGGCAACGGTGACATAGCGGGTGATGGATGCGATCTTCTTCCGGCCTTCCTCGCCCTCTTCCTTGCTCATACGCTCCAGTGCGGGGATGGCGATGCACAGCAGCTGAATGATAATGGAAGCGTTAATGTAGGGCTGGATGGACAGGGCGAAGATGGTCGCCTGGGAGAATGCGCCGCCGGACATGACATCCAGCAGGCCCAGAACGGTGTTCTGGAGCATTGCAAAGTAGCTCTGCAGTGCTGCAACATTGACATAAGGAACAGGGATGGCGTTGCCAAGACGATAAAGCAGAATGATGAGAAGGGTGAAGAGGATCTTTCTGCGGATCTCTTCAATTCTCCATGCATTGCGTAATGTCTGGAGCACTTATACCACCTCTGCCTTTCCGCCGGCCGCCTCGATCTTCTCTTTTGCGGTTGCGGAGAAGGCAGCAGCTTTGACGGTCAGCTTCTTGGTAACTTCACCGTTGCCAAGGAATTTGACGCCGTATTTGCAGTCGGACAGTACACCGGCGTCCAGGAGAGCCTGCTTGTCCACAACAGCGCCGTCCTCAAACTTGTTGAGAACAGATACGTTCAGTGCGTCCAGAGGCTTGGCAAAAATGTTGTTGAAGCCTCTCTTGGGGATGCGGCGTGCCAGAGGCATCTGGCCGCCTTCGAAACCGATGCGGGTGCCGCCGCCGCTGCGGGCCTTCTGGCCCTTGTGACCGCGGCCGGCAGTCTTGCCGTTGCCGGTGGCATGGCCTCTGCCCTTGCGCTTGTCCACATGGGTGGAGCCGGGTACGGGAGAAAGTTCATGGATATACATTCTCTAGCCCTCCTTATTCTTCGGTGACCTTCAGCAGATAGCCGATCTTGGCGATCTTGCCGCGGGTCTGGGGATTGTCGGGCTGTACGGTCTCGTTACCGATCTTGTGCAGGCCGAGAGAGTTGGCAGTTGCGATATGACTATCCAGTCTGCCGTTGAGGCTCTTAACGAGCTTAATCTTAAGATTTGCCATGTTTCGCCCTCCTTAACCCTGGATCTCTTCAGGGGTCTTGCCTCTGACGGCAGCAACCTGGGAAGCGTTGCGCAGAGACTTCAGGCCTTCCATGGTGGCGGCAACAACGTTTGCGGGGTTGTTGGTGCGCAGGCACTTGGTACGGATGTTCTTGATGCCGGCTGCCTCAACCACGGCACGAACGGCGCCGCCGGCGATCACGCCGGTGCCTTCGGGAGCGGGCTTGAGCAGGACACGGCCTGCGCCGAACTCACCGATAACCTCGTGGGGAATGGTGGTACCCTGGAGAGTGATGGTGCAGATGTTCTTCTTCGCGTCCTCCAGGCCCTTGCGGATGGCCTCGGACACTTCGTTGGCCTTGCCCATGCCGAAGCCGACGCGGCCCTTGCCGTCGCCCACTACGCACAGGGCGGAGAACTTGGCCACACGGCCGCCCTTAACGGTCTTGCTGACGCGGTTGAGGGAAACTACCTTCTCGACGAATTCGGAAGGAGCCTCGTCCTTACGACGATCTCTTCTGTCATTATTGTATGCCATTTCAGTTATCCCCCTTCCTTAGAACTTCAGACCGCCCTCGCGGGCGCCCTCGGCCAGTGCCTTCACACGGCCGTGATAGATATAACCGCCGCGGTCAAACACCACGTCCTCGATGCCCTTCTTCAGGGCACGCTCGGCCACGGTGGCGCCGACCTTCTTGGCGGCTTCCACGTTGCCGCCGTTGCCTTCGAAGCCCTTCTCAACGGTGGAGGCGGAGACCAGGGTCACGCCGGCCACGTCGTCAATGATCTGGGCATAGATGTTGTTTTCGCTGCGGAACACGCTCAGGCGGGGTCTCTCGGCAGTGCCGGAGATCTTGCCGCGCACGCGGTTGTGGCGCTTGATGCGCTGCGCTCTGGTATCAGGTCTTTTAATCATTCAGGCACACCTCCGTTTACTTAGCACCGGTCTTGCCTTCTTTGCGGCGGATGACTTCGTAATCGTACTTGATGCCCTTGCCCTTGTAGGGTTCGGGAGGACGCTTGCCGCGAAGCTCTGCTGCAAACTGGCCGACCTTCTGCTTGTCGATACCCTTGACGGTCACATGGTTGGCATCGGGAACCTCGATCTGGATGTCCTCATTCTCGGACATGATGACCTGATGGGAGTAACCCAGGTTCATGACCAGGTTCTTGCCTTCCTTGGTTGCACGGTAACCAACGCCGTTGATCTCCAGCTTCTTCTCGAAGCCCTGGGTCACGCCAATGACCATGTTGTCAACCAGGGTGCGGGTGAGGCCGTGGAGAGAACGGTTCTCCTTGGTATCGTCGGGACGGGTGACAGTGATAACGCCTGCTTCCACATTGATCTTCATCTGGGAGACCAGGTCGCGCTCCAGCGTGCCCTTGGGGCCCTTGACGGTGATGTGGTTGTGCTCGTCCACCTTGACTTCTACGCCAGCGGGGACGGTGATGGGTGCTCTACCAATTCTAGACATTCTGCTACCTCCTTACCATACGAACGCAAGGACTTCGCCGCCAACATGCTCTTTGCGAGCCTGCTTGTCGGTCATAACGCCCTTGGAAGTGGAGATGATAGCGATGCCCAGGCCTCTGAGGACGCGGGGCAGCTCGTCGGCGCCGGCGTAAACGCGCAGGCCGGGCTTGCTGACGCGGCGGAGGCCCTGGATGGCCTTCTCCTTGCCGGGAAGGTACTTGAGGGTGATGCGGATGATGCCCTGGGTGCCGTCATCAATTACCTGATAGTTCTTGATGTAGCCTTCGTTCAGAAGGATCTCGGCGATGGCCTTCTTCATCTTGGAAGCAGGGACATCAACGGATTCATGCTTCGCGCTACCGGCGTTGCGGATGCGGGTCAGCATATCTGCGATGGGGTCGGTGATCTGCATTGGTTTTTATCCTCCTAGTTTAGAGTTACTGCTTGCGCAGTTTCGGCGGCGAGGTTCCATGTCAATACATGATTGACCATGGCCTTTCGCCATCCATTTATTTGTAAGCCGGGGGATCGGCCCGACTGACAAAACATTGCCAGACAGCACTGTAAGGCCGTTCCGCCTTCTTTCAAAAGCGGCAGCGACCACAGACTGTTTGCCCAATCGAAACCGGTTTACATGCACAACACGGCAGACCGGGCGATTCTCCTTATTTTAGCACAAAGGCATTGATTTGTCTAGCTTTTTATGACGCAAAACACGCACTTTTTTGCTGAAAACGGGAGTAATTTCTTCCTGCCCTGCCAACTTTATGGCTCATGACAGAAAAGTACAAATAACGGCCTTGGTCGATGCCGCGCCACAGGCGCAGCATCGACCTTTTTGGTGGTTATTTCGACAACGTCTTTCCTCCCCTAAACAAATTTGAAGCCCAGCGAAGCGGGTTCAAATTTGGAAGGAAGAATAATACCATCGGTCGATGCCGTGCCGCTTGCGGTGCGGCATGACCTTATGGTGTTATTCTGACGTTAGAAACTGGCCTTGCGGACGCCGGGGATCTGGCCCTTATAAGCCAGCTCACGGAAGCAGATACGGCAGATGCCGTAGTTGCGCAGGTAAGCGTGGGGGCGGCCGCAGATCTTGCAGCGGTTGTACTTGCGGGTGGAGAACTTAGCAGGAGCCTGCTGTTTCAGAATCATAGATTTCTTAGCCATATTTCAAGTCCTCCTTAGCTCACGAAGGGAGCGCCCATGAGCTTGAGCAGCTCGCGAGCCTCTTCATCGGTCTTTGCGGTGGTGGTGATGGCGATGTTCATACCACGCAGCTTCTCGATCTTGTCATACTCGATCTCAGGGAAGATGATCTGCTCCTTCAGACCCAGGCTGTAGTTGCCGCGGCCGTCAAAAGCGTCGGCAGAGATGCCGCGGAAGTCACGGACACGGGGCAGAGCCACGTTGAACAGACGGTCCAGGAACTCCCACATGCGGTCCTGACGGAGGGTGACCTTCACGCCGACCTTCATGCCCTCACGGAGCTTGAAGTTAGCGACGGACTTCTTGGCCACGGTGGCGACAGCATGCTGGCCGGTGATGGCGGAGATGTCCTTAATGACGGCTTCCAGAGCCTTGGCGTTATCCTTGCAGTCGCCGCAGCCGACAGACACAACGATCTTGTCGATCTTGGGGATCTGCATGGGGGACTTGTACTGGAACTTCTCCATCAGAGCAGGAGCAACTTCCTCAAGATACTTTTTCTTCATTCTTGTCATAGGTTGTTATCTCCTTTCTCAGAGTTCTGCGCCGCACTTCTTGCAGACGCGGACCTTCTTGCCGTCCACGATCTTGTGAGCGACGCGAGTGCCCTTGCCGCACTTGGGGCAGACGACCTGCACCTTGCAGGCGTAGATGGGAGTCTCGACTTTGATGATGCCGCCGTCCTGGCCCTGTCTCTGGGGCTTCTGGTGCTTGGTGGCAACATTGACGCCCTCGACAACGACCTTCATTGCCTTGGGGTCGGCAATCAGGACCTTGCCCTGCTTGCCCTTGTCCTTGCCGGACAGAACGATGACTTTATCGTCTTTCTTAATGTTCATTTCTCTGTGCCCTCCATTAAATCACTTCGGGAGCCAGGGACAGGATCTTCATGTACTCCTTGTCACGCAGCTCGCGGGCGACGGGTCCAAAGATACGAGTGCCGCGGGGGTTCTTATCACCTGTGTTGATCAGAACAGCTGCGTTCTCGTCGAAACGGACGTAGGTGCCGTCAGCGCGGCGCACGGGCTTCACGGTGCGGACGACAACTGCCTTCACAACGTCGCCCTTCTTCACCTGACCGCCGGGTGCTGCCTTGCGGACGGAGCACACGATAACGTCACCGATGCTGGCGTACTTGCGCTTGGAGCCGCCAAGCACGCGGATGCATTTGAGTTCCTTGGCGCCGGTATTGTCGGCGACCTTCAGATAGGATTCCTGCTGTATCATTCTGGCGCCTCCTTACTTAGCCTTCTCTACGATTTCAACCACGCGCCATCTCTTGTCCTTGGACAGGGGGCGGGTCTCCATCACGCGGACGATATCGCCAACGCCGCACTCGTTATTCTCGTCGTGGGCCTTGAGACGGTAGGTACGTCCGATGATCTTCTTGTAGGTCTTGTGAGCGACCCGGTCCTCAACGATGACGACCACGGTCTTGTCCATCTTGTCAGATACGACCTTGCCTACGCGGGTCTTGCGGGAAGTAGTTCTTTCTTCGTTCATTGTTCCTTACCTCCTCAATTCTGCTTCTCGCTCAGCACGGTCTTGACACGAGCGATGTCACGGCGCACGGCAGAGATCTTGGTGGGGTTGTCAAGATGATTGGTGGCGTGCTGCATACGGAGCATGAAAAGGTCCTTCTTCAGGTCGACCAGCTTGCTCTGGAGCTCATCGACGGACAGGGAGCGGATTTCACTTGCCTTCATCTTATTCACCACCATTCTCAGTCTCGGTGCCCTTCATGACGATCTTGGTCTTGATGGGCAGTTTGTGGCTGGCAAGGCGGAGAGCCTCGCGGGCGACCTCTTCGGAGACGCCGGCGATCTCAAACATCACTCTGCCGGGCTTGACGACAGCGACCCAGTACTCGGGGGAGCCTTTACCGGAACCCATACGGGTCTCGGCGGGCTTTGCGGTAACGGGCTTGTCGGGGAAGATCTTGATCCAGACCTGATTCACCACGTTGCCGCGGGTGGCTTTGCCCTTCATGCGGCCGCGCTGTACTCTGCGGTACTTGACTCTCTTGGGCATTAACATTAGTTGTTGCCTCCTTCCTTAGCAGGGGCAGCAGGACGAGGGCCACGGTTGTAACCGCCCTGGCCGGCAGGTCTGTTGCCATAAGGCTGACGGCGATCGCCGCCCTGACCACGGTTGTCACGGTTGTCACGGTTGTAGCCGCCCTGACGACGGTCACCGCCACGGCGGTCGTCTCTGCGACGGCGCTCGCCGGCGGGCTTGGACAGGTCCATGGTGCGGGGGGTGGTGCGCAGGGTCTGGGAGAGGACTTCGCCTTTGTAGATCCAGACCTTGACGCCGATGCGGCCATAAGTGGTGTTGGCCTCGGCAAAGCCGTAGTCAATGTCTGCACGGATGGTCTGAAGAGGAATGGTACCCTCGTGGTAGCACTCGCTGCGGGCGATCTCAGCGCCGCCCAGACGGCCGCCGCACTTGACCTTGATGCCCCGGGCGCCCATTCTCATGGCGCGGCCCATGGCGTTCTTCATGGCGCGGCGGCTGGGCATTGGTATCGGGGGTGCGGACCTCAACGATGGAGAGGGCGACGGGCTTGCCGATCATCTTCTCTACCTGGAGGCGCAGGCGCTCGATCTCAGCGCCGCCCTTGCCGATGACGACACCGGGACGGCTGCAGTGGATATAGATGCGAACCTTGGCGCTGTCACGCTCTATCTCGATGGTGGGGACACCGGCGGAATAGAGGGTCTTCTTCAGAAACTCGCGGATCTTGTAGTCTTCGACGATGAGATCGCCGACCTTATCTTCTCTGGCATACCATCTGGAGTCCCAGTCCTTGATGACGCCGACGCGCAGGCCATGAGGATTAACTTTCTGTCCCATAATTCTGCCTCCTTCCCTTAGTCTCTCTCAGCCACGCCGATGGTGATGTGGCTGGTGCGCTTGTTGATACGGTACATACGGCCCTGAGCTCTGGGCATGCCCCGCTTGAGGATGGGGCCGGCGTTGGCGAAGGTCTCGGCAACGTAGAGCTTCTCGGGATCCATTTCAAAATTGTTCTCGGCATTGGCCATGGCGCTCTTGAGCACCTTGATCATCAGCTCGCAGCCGGCCTTGGGGGTGTTCTCCATCAGGGCCAGAGCCAGAGCAGCGTCCTTGCCGCGAATCATGTTGCAGATAATCTCAACCTTGCGGGGAGAAATACGGGCGTATTTGTGCTCCGCACGGGCAATCTTTTTCTCGTCCATTTTTTCTCCTCCTTACTTACCGGTCTTGCTGCCGGCGTGGCCGCGGAAGGTACGGGTGGGGGCAAACTCGCCCAGCTTGTGGCCAACCATATCTTCGGTGACGTACACGGGAACATGACGGCGGCCGTCATGGACAGCGATGGTGTGTCCCACGAAGGACGGGAAAATAGTGGAGGAACGAGACCAGGTCTTTACGACCTGCTTGTTGCCGGTCTTGTTCATCTCTTCGACTCTCTTCAGCAGCTCAGGAGCAACGAAGGGGCCTTTCTTAATGCTTCTGCTCATTTAACTATTCCCTCCTTACTTTGCGTTGCGGCGCTTGACGATGAACTTATCGGTGCGGTTCTTCGTCTTGCGGGTCTTGTAACCAAGTGCGGGCTTGCCCCAAGGAGTAACAGGGCCGGGACGGCCGATGGGGGACTTGCCTTCACCACCGCCGTGGGGGTGATCACAGGGGTTCATAACGGAGCCGCGGACGGTGGGACGGATGCCCATGTGCCGCTTGCGGCCGGCCTTACCGATGTGGATGTTGGCGTGGTCGATGTTGCCGACCTGGCCGATGGTGGCCATGCACTCCAGACGGACCTTGCGGTACTCACCGGAGGGGAGGCGGATGGTAGCCATGCCGTTCTCCTTGGCCATCAGCTGAGCAGCCACGCCGGCGCTGCGCACCAGCTGGGCGCCCTTGCCGGGGTACAGCTCGATGTTGTGGATCACGGTACCAACAGGGATGTTGGCCAGGGGCAGCGCGTTGCCGGGCTTGATGTCGGCAGCAGCGGAGGAAACGACGGTGTCACCGGCGGCCAGGCCAACTGGGGCCAGAATGTAGCGGCGCTCGCCATCCTCATACTCGCACAGGGCGATGAATGCGCTGCGGTTGGGGTCGTACTCCAGACGGAGGACCTTCGCGGCGACGTCCAGCTTGTTGCGCTTGAAGTCGATCACGCGGTACTTCTGGCGGTTGCCGCCGCCCTGGTGACGGACGGTGATGCGGCCGTAGCTGTTGCGGCCGGCGTTCTTCTTGAGAACCTCTACCAGGGACTTCTCGGGCTTGACATGCTTCTCAATCCCGTCGAAGCCGGAAACGGTCATCTGACGTCTGGAAGGAGTTGTAGGTCTGTAAGTTTTAATAGACATTCTGTATTCCTCCCTTATGCCATGCCTTCAAACAGCTCAATGTTCTTGGAGTCTGCACTGAGCTTCACGACTGCCTTTTTCCAGGAGGCGGTCTTACCCATGGGGTAAGCGCCGGTACGCTTTGCCTTGCCGCGCACGTTAATGGTGGTGACCTTGATCACAGTGACACCGAAGATCTCCTCGATGGCCTTCTTGATCTCGATCTTGTTGGCATCCTTGGCAACCTCGAATGCGTACTTCTTGATGTCCAGGTCTTCCATGGACTGCTCGGTGATGATGGGACGGATGATAACGTCGTATGCGGTCTTCATCAAGCGTACACCTCCTCGATCTTGGCAAGAGCAGCCTTGTCGACCACCATCTTGCCGCTGGTGAGAATCATGTAGGGGCTGAGGATGGAAGCGATGGTAGTGGTGACGCCGGCGATGTTGCGGGCGGACTTGACGACCACTTCGTCCACGTTCTCAGTAACTACGAGAGCCTTGCCCTCCACGCCGATCTTGGTGAGGAAGGTCTTGAAGGTCTTGGTCTTGACCTCGTCCAGCTTCAGACCGTCAACGACAACGATCTCGGCCTCGGCGGCCTTGGCGGACAGGGCGGACTTGAGAGCCAGGCGCTTCACCTTCTTGTTGAGGGTGTAGCTGTAATCCCGGGGCTTGGGAGCAAAGGCTACGCCGCCGTGGTACCACACAGGGGAACCTGCGTAGCCGGCGCGGGCGCGGCCGGTGCCCTTCTGACGCCAGGGCTTTCTGGTGGTGTAGGAAACCTCACCCTTGGTGAGGGCGCTCTGGGTGCCCTGACGGCAGTTGGCCAGGTGATTCTTGACGGAATCGTGCAGGACACTCTTGTTCGGCTCGATGCCGAAGATGGCCTCGGAGAGCTCGATCTCGCCGATCTTCTCGCCTGCCATGTTGAATACGTTAGCTTTAGGCATTTATGCTGCTCTCCTTTCCTTACTTGTTGCGGGCGGAAGCCTTCTGCGGGTTGACACGGGCGGAAGCCTTCTGCGGGTTGAGGCTGATGCCGGCGCCTTCGCCCTTCTTGACGGGCTGAGCCTTGGCGGTGGACTTGATGTAAACGATGCTGCCCTTGGGGCCGGGAACGGCGCCGCGGATGGCGATCATATTCAGCTCTGCATCGACCTTCACCACATCCAGATTCTGAACGGTGACCTGGTCAACGCCCATGTGGCCGGCCTGCTTCTTGCCCGGGAAAATACGGGAAGGATCGGTGCTGGAGCCCATGGAACCGGCATGACGGTGAACGGGGCCGCCGCCGTGGCTGGTGGGGGTACGGCCCTGGCCGAAGCGCTTCACAACGCCGGCGTAGCCCTTACCTTTGCTGGTGCCGGTGACGTCGACCTTCTCGCCCTCAGCGAAAACGTCGGCCTTCACCACATCGCCCACTTCCAGCTTGCTGGAATCCTCAAGGCGGAACTCCTTCAGGTGCTTGACCATGCCTACGCCCGCCTTCTTCAGGTGGCCCTGCTCAGGCTGGCTCAGCTTCTTCTCGGTTACTTCCTCGTAACCGAACTGGACTGCTTCGTAGCCTTCCTTCTCCTTGGTCATCTTCTGCACGACCACGCAGGGGCCGGCTTCGATGACGGTGACAGGAATGACCTTACCAGTCTCGTCGAAGATCTGCGTCATGCCGACCTTCTTGCCGATGATGGCTTTCTTCATTTTATTTCCTCCTATTGGTTATTGGTTGCCTCGCTTCCGTTGGGAAGCCGTTCAGAGGCTGGCAACTTAACCCGTCCGCATTCGCAAGCTGCGGACTTTGGGTCATTGAAATGTGTGGGTCCTCTCACGCGAGAGGCAGGGGATCAGGGGATCAGAGCTTGATCTCGATCTCCACGCCGGCGGGAACTTCCAGATTCATCAGGGCCTCAACAGTCTTCTGGGTGGGGTTGAGGATGTCGATCAGGCGCTTGTGGGTGCGGCGCTCAAACTGCTCACGGCTGTCCTTGTACTTGTGAACGGCACGCAGGATGGTGACGATCTCGGTCTTGGTGGGCAGGGGGATGGGGCCGGACACCTTTGCATCGGTGCGCTTGGCTGCCTCAACGATGGTCTCGGCGGCCTTGTCGATGAGCTGATGATCGTAAGCCTTCAGGCGGATACGGATCATGTTCTTGTTGCTTGCTGCCATGTGTTTTCTCCTTTTCGTACGTTTTTGTTCGGCGGCATTGGCTCCGCCTTTCCTTATGCGTACGGATGAAACCCATTTTTCCTGTACACACAACCGTGCGTATCAGGCCGCGTCCGAAAAACAAACCGGCTTGTTGAGCCGGTCAGATCCCCCGTCCGCGCGATATACGCGTGTACCGGATAGGTTTCAGCCGCCCGATTGCGTGTTGAAACGCGTTCAACACCGGACATACTCCACGGAAGTTACCTCGAAACCGAGCAATCTCCCGCTTCATCGCATAATACGCCTGTGCGCCAGCACACGCGCTTAATTAATATACCAAGGAACCTGTCCTATGTCAAGAGAAAATTCGTATTTTTGCAAAAAAGTTTTGCCTGTTTTTTGTGCAGGCTTAACGAAGTTTGAAAGGGCGGGAAAGCTTGGCCTTCCCGCCCTTTTCTACCACTATATATAGTGGTTCTCACGTCTGTTCCTTCACTTTTTCACAAAGGCTGTCCGCCGCGGCCAGCAGGGTCTTGCCCTCGTGCAGCAGCAGCTCCCCCGCCGGAGTAAGCCCCAGCAGGCGGTTGGAGCGGACAAGCAGCGCCACGCCCAGCTCCTTCTCCAGAGCGGACACCGCCCGGCTGACGGTGGAATGGCTGGTATAGAGGGCCCGGGCCGCCTCCGCATAGCCCCCGTGCTCCGCTGCGGCGATGAACAGCCGCAGCCGCGTAAGTTCAATCATGGTTCCCTTTCCGGCGTCAGTAGTTAAAGGTATAGGGCAGCAGCTCCGAGAGCTTATAGCTCACGTAGCGGTTCCCGGCCTTGGCGCAGAGCACCTCCATATCCGGGGAAAACTCCGCCAGAAACTGGCGGCAGGCGCCGCAGGGGGTGCACCAATTTTCGCTGTCGGCATAGATGGCGATACGGCGAAACTCCCGGTGGCCTTCACTGACGGCCTTGCAGCAGGCGGTGCGTTCGGCGCAGATGGTGCTGCCCAGGGCAGCGTTCTCCACATTGCAGCCGGTGTAGACGGCGCCGTCTGTACACTCGATGGCGGCGCCCACACTGAAGCGGGAATAGGGCACATAGGCATTCAGCGATGCTTTCTTTGCCATGGACATCAGTTCTCGGTCAGTCATTTTCTCCCTCTCCTTGTTCATTATTGTTATTATCATCCAGAATGATTTCCCAATTCTGGAAATTGTACAGAGGATTGCCCAGGTTGGCGTCAAGTCCACGGATCATGCCCCGGTGGACGATGATCTCCTGCTTCTCAAAGCCGATGCTGATGATGGCGCCGGAGCCGGCCAGGTATTCGCACAGGGACTGGTAAAGACTGCTGCGCACGCTGTCGGCGGCGGCCAGGTAGTTGTTCATATAGGGCTCATACATGGTACTGGTGCTGCGGGTATAGTTCAGGCTGCTGTCCGGGTCCAGAAGCTCGGTCAGGTCGAAGTTGTTGCGCAGCTTCACCTCGCCGTAATACATGTCGAAATCGCCCTCTTCCAGGGCGGTCTTATAATCGTCCCAGGTCAGCTCCCGCAGATTGATCTTCAGGCCGATGCTCTCCATGTCCTCCACAAAGCGGCGGCACATGCCGGTTTTGGCGCTGCTGTCGCTGCAGACGATCAGGTTCAGCACCGCGTCCTCCCCGGCGCTCATGTACTCCATCCAGCCGTCGCCGTCATAGTCCTTCAGGCCGGAATTTTCCAGAATCACACGGCAGGTCTCCAGATTGTACTTCAGGGTCTCGGCATAGGAGGAGGGATAGTCCTTGCAGGTTGGGTACATGGGCAGAGGCGTGCCCACGCCGTTGCCGTGGAGCAGCGTATCCTGGAAATACTCCCGGTCAAAGGCGTAGATCATAGCCATGCGGATGGTGTCGTAGCGGCCCAGGGGACTTTCCATATTGAACTGGACATAGTGGAGGTTGGTGGTGGGGAAGCTGCGGATCTCGCTGGTGCGGGCATAGCCCAGGTTGGTATAGCTGGAAGGGTCGTTGGTGACTACGTCGACGATGCCGTCGTCAAAGGCGCTGATGATGCTCTCGGCAGAGGAATACTCCTTGAGGTAGACGGTGTCGATGGGCAGACTCTGATAATCGGGATAGCCCTCGTAGGCCACCAGGGCGGTATAGTCTTCATTATAGGTATAGGGGCCGCTGCCCTGGGGGCGCTTCTCGTCCATCTCGCCGGACTTGATGATGGGGATGTTCAGCAGCTTGACAAACTGGCTGTCCCCTATGCCCAGGGTGACGGTGAACTTGTTCCCCTCATACCCGGAGCCCTGGTAGCTGGCGAAGCGGCCCCGGTACCGGTCGGAATTGATGGCCCGCTCCAGAGAATAGCGGATGTCCTTGCCGGTGACGGGGGTGCCGTCATGGAAGGTGTGGCCCTCTTCGATGGTGAAGTACCAGGTCTTGGCATCCTCGGTGCAGCTCCACTCCGTCAGTACGTTGGGGATGGCTTCAAAATTGTTGTCCACCTCCACCATGTTCTCATACACCAAGGAACAGACCAGCTGGTTGGAGCGGTTGGTGGCGATGAGGGGGTTGAAGGAATAGTTCATGTTGCAGTTGAGGGAGAACACATTGTCCGCGCCGGCGTTGCGGGTCACATCCTTGCCCTGGGTGGATTCGGGAATTTCATCATAGGGATCCTTGCTCTTGCTGCTGCAGGCGGCCAGGGACAGGGTCATGGCCAGGATCAGCAGCAGGGAGATCCATTTTGCGATTTTCTTCATATTGCCTCCTCAGTCCAGCACGATGACAGCGCCCTGGCTGCCCCGGCGGCCTTTGGTATATCGGTGGGACCAGTATTTGTCATGGCTGCACATGGTGCACTCATGGGAAATGTCAATATGCTCCGGCTTCAGGCCCAGCTGGAGGAGCCGGCGGGCGTTGGCGGCGCGCAGGTCCACCAGGGTCTTGCCGTCGGGCCGGCGGGTGAAAAGCCCGGCGGTATCCCCGGAGAGATAGGTCTGGATGGCCTGGGGCACATCATCGTCCGTCTCGAAGCAGCAGGCGCCGATGGAGGGGCCGATGGCCGCGCGGGTGCAGGCCGGTTCCGCCCCCAAAGTGCCCATCTGCTCCAGGGCGTTTTTCAGGATGTCCGTCACCGAGCTGCGCCAGCCGCAGTGGATGGCCCCGGCCACGCCGTGTTCCCCGTCCCACAGCAGCACGGGCACGCAGTCGGCCACCATGCAGAGGATGGGCAGGCCCTTCACCTTGGTGACGATGCCGTCAGCCTCGTAAGGGACGGGGCCCATGCATACATGCCGGTCCTCCTCCGTGACGATGCGGACCACATTGCCGTGGACCTGTTTGGTAACGGCCATGCCGTCGATGCCCACGCCCATCAGGGCGCAGAGACGGCGGTAGTTCTCCCGCACCGCCGCCGGGTCGTCCCCCCGGTTGGCGCCCAGGTTCAGGGAGGCAAAGTCCCCCTGGCTGACGCCGCCATAGCGGGTGGTAAAGGCATGGCGGGCGGCGATCTGATCGGAGCTCATGTAGATGAGCCCGTCTTTGTTGTGTTCTATAAAGCTCATGGGTTCTCCGTTATGATGATAAAGGATAGGCAAGGAGCCGCTTACTCGTTGCGACCGCAGCACTCCTTATATTTCAGGCGGCGGCTGCCGTCGGCCTTCATTTTGCCGCAGGGGCAGGGGTCGTTCCGGCCGGGCTTGGGGGCCTTTTTCACCGGCTGCTTCTTCACCGGCGCGCCGCCCACGTTGGCGGCGGCGTTTTTGGCCACGGCCTTGCGCTCGATTGGCTGCTCCCGGCGGACCTGGACGGTGAACAGGCGGCGCACCGTCTCCTCCCGGATGCCGTGGACCATGGCCTCGAACATATCGAAGCCCTCCTGCTTATAGGCGTCGATGGGCTTGACGGCGCCGTAGCCCCGCAGGCCGATGCCCCGCTTCAGTTCGCTCATGGCGTCGATATGATCCATCCAGTATTCGTCCACCACCCGGAGCATGATGACCCGCTCCAGCTCCCGCATCAGCGGCAGGCCGTTGGGGCCTTCCCCGAAGGCGGCTTCCCGGGCGGCATAGACCTTTTCCGCCAGGTCTTCCACTTTTTCAATGACCTGATCGCACTTGGCAAAGCCGCCGAAGCTCTCGATCCTGAAGGTGCCGGGGCGCATAAACAGCTTTTCAAAGGGCTGGAGGGCAGCGTCCAGCTGCTGCTGGCTCTCGGCAGCAGCACCGCCCAGGCCATCGGTGACAGTGGAGGAGACAAACTCCCGCACCATGCTCATGATCTGGGGCTGGATATCCTCCCCATCCAGCACCTTGCGGCGCTCACCATAGATGATGTTGCGCTGCTGGTTCATCACGTCGTCATATTCCAGGACGCTCTTGCGGGTCTGGAAGTTGCGGCTTTCCACGGTTTTCTGGGCCTGCTCAATGGCGCCGGAGAGCATCTTGTGGTCCAGGGGCATGTCCTCTTCCACCTTCAGGGTGTCCATCATGGTCATGATCCGCTCGGAGCCGAAGAGGCGCATCACATCGTCGGTGAGGGCCAGGAAGAAGCGGCTTTCGCCCGGGTCCCCCTGGCGGCCGGCGCGGCCCCGGAGCTGGTTGTCGATACGGCGGGACTCATGCCGCTCGGTGCCCAGAATGAAGAGACCGCCGGCGGCACGGACCTTCTCCGCCTCGGCGTCGGTGACTGCCTTATGCTCCTGCAGCTTCTGTGCAAAAAGAGCACGGGCCTGCAGCACATCCTCATTCTCGGTGTCGCCATAGCCTGTGGCCTCGCTGATGACCTCCTCGGTGAAGCCGGCCTTGCGCAGGTCGGTCTTGGCCAGAAACTCCGCGTTGCCGCCCAGCATGATGTCGGTGCCGCGGCCGGCCATATTGGTGGCGATGGTGACAGCGCCCAGCTTGCCGGCCTGGGCCACGATCTCCGCTTCCTTCTCATGGTACTTGGCGTTGAGGACGGTGTGGGGGATGCCCCGCTTTTTCAGCAGGCCGGAGAGGTACTCGCTCTTTTCGATGGAAACGGTGCCCACCAGGACGGGCTGGCCCTTCTCATGGCAGGCCACGATCTGGTCAATAATGGCCCGGTTCTTGCCGGTTTCGTTCTTATAGACCACGTCCGGGTCGTCCAGGCGGATGACCGGCTTGTTGGTGGGGATCTCGATAATATCCAGGCGGTAGATGGCCTCGAACTCCTCCGCCTCGGTGACGGCGGTGCCGGTCATGCCGGAGAGCTTGTCATAGAGACGGAAGTAGTTCTGGAAGGTGATGGTAGCCAGGGTCTTGTTCTCCTTCTGGACATCCACATGCTCCTTGGCCTCGATGGCCTGGTGGAGGCCCTCGGAATAGCGGCGGCCCAGCATCAGGCGGCCGGTGAACTCATCCACGATGATGATCTCCCCGTCTTTGACGATGTAGTCAATGTCCCGCTTCATGATGCCGTGGGCCTTCAGGGCCTGATTGATATGGTGGGAGAGGGTGGCATTCTCGATGTCCGCCAGGTTCTCCAGGCCGAAGGCCCGCTCGGCCTTGGCCACGCCCCGGGCGGTGAGGGTGGCGGTGCGGGCCTTCTCGTCCACCACATAGTCGGCATCCAGATCCTCGGCCTCTTCCTCCTTCTCGTCCACGGAGGCATAGACCTGCTTTTTCAGGCGGCTGACAAAATCGTCGGCCTGGCGGTAGAGGTCGGTACTCTCATCCCCCTGGCCGGAAATGATCAGGGGTGTCCGGGCCTCGTCGATGAGGATGGAGTCCACCTCGTCCACGATGGCGAAGGCGTGGCCCCGCTGGACCATGCTCTCTTTGTACAGGGCCATGTTATCCCGCAGGTAGTCAAAGCCCATCTCATTGTTGGTGCCGTAGGTAATGTCGCAATTATAGGCTTCCCGGCGCTCCTCATTGCTGAGCCCGTGGACGATGAGGCCCACGCTGAGGCCCAGGAAGCGGTGCACCTTGCCCATCCACTCACTGTCGCGGCGGGCCAGGTAGTCGTTAACGGTGACGATGTGCACGCCCTTGCCGGCCAGAGCGTTCAGGTAGGCAGGCAGCACGGCCACCAGGGTCTTGCCTTCGCCGGTCTTCATCTCGGCGATGCGGCCCTGATGCAGGACGATGCCGCCGATCAGCTGCACCCGGAAGGGCTTCATGCCCAGCACACGCCAGGCCGCCTCCCGGGCGGTGGCAAAGGCCTCGGGCAGGATGTCATCCAGAGTTTCCCCCTGGGAGAGCCGCTCCTTGAACTGAGCGGTTTTGGCCTTCAATTCTTCATCGCTGAGGGCGGCGTATTCCCCGCTCAGCGCTTCTATTTTATCCGCAATGGGAGTTATCCTTTTCAGTTCCCGATCCGAATAGGAGCCGAAAATCTTTGTAAATATGCCCATGACAACGCGCCTTTCCAAAAGTTTTACGGGCCGAAGGGCAGCCCATAGAAATACAGAATATATTGTAGCACAAAGTTATGAACAAAAAAAGTATTTCTTGTTCCCTGGGCCGCATCCTGACAGCTTTTTCCCCGGGAGCAGTAACTGACCTTATTATTTTTATCTTAAACTGGCACTTGCGCAAGGTCAGTTTGTGGCGTAGACTACAGAAGCACCAAACGAAAGGAGAGTTTGAATGATGAAACACGATAAATTGATCAAATTGGTTCTGGCGGCGCTGTTTGCTGCACTGACCTGCGTGGCCACCAGCGTGATCCACGTTCCCATCCCGGCCACCAACGGCTACATCAACCTGGGCGACGGCATGGTGCTGCTGGGGGCTTTCCTGCTGGGGCCGGTTTACGGCGCGGCGGCAGGCGGGCTGGGCTCCATGCTGGCAGATCTTCTGCTGGGCTATGCGTCCTACGCGCCAGGCACCCTGATCATCAAGGCGGCCATGGGCCTTTGCGCCGGGCTGCTGTTCGGCGCCCTGCGCTCCAAGACCAAGGCGGCGGCTCTGGTGGCCGGCGTTGTGGGCGAGGTGATCATGGTGCTGGGCTACTTTGCCTATGAGAGCACGCTGCTGGGCTATGGTCTGGCCGCGGCGGCCAGCATCGGCGCCAACTGCATCCAGGGACTGGGCGGCCTGGTGGTCAGCGTGCTGGTATACCACGCGCTGTACGCGGTGCCTTCCGTGAAGAAGCTGGCCTACTGAGTGAAAAGGACGGTGCGGCATGTTTGAGGAAATCAAGCAGCAGGCCCGTCAGGCCCTGCTGGAGCTGCTGGAGGTGGCCGGGCTGAAGGCCGGAGACCTGCTGGTGATCGGCTGTTCCTCCAGTGAGGTGGTGGGAGAGCGGATCGGCAAGGGCTCCAGCATGGAGGCGGCTCAGGCGGTCTTTGCCGGGGTGTACCCGGTGCTGAAGGAGCGGGGCATCTATCTGGCGGCCCAGTGCTGTGAGCATTTGAACCGGGCGCTGATCCTGGAGCAGGCGGCGGCGGAGAAGTTTGGCTATGAGCCGGTGAATGTGCGGCCCTGGGCCCACGCCGGCGGCTCCTTCGCCACCACGGTATGGGAGAATCTGGAGGCACCCTGCGCCGTGGAGCACATCCGGGCCAAGGCCGGCATGGACATCGGCGACACCCTGATCGGCATGCATCTGAAAGAGGTGGCGGTGCCGGTGCGGCTGGGCGTGAAGAAGATCGGCCAGGCCAATCTGGTCTGCGCCCGGACCCGGCCCCGGTTCATCGGCGGCGAGCGGGCCCGGTATCAGGAGGAACTGAAATAAGGCGTTTTCCCCGGTTCTTCGGTGAGCCGGGGAATTTTTTGGCAAGGAGGGGCATCTGGCCGTTGCCTTTGGCAGGATTTTATGGTAGACTTTCTTTTCGGGAAAAAGAGAGACGGAGGCCACGGACTGCCATGAACAAAATAGGCTTTGACAACGACAAATACCTGAAGCTGCAATCTCAGAACATCCGAGACAGGATCGGCAAATTCGGTGGAAAGCTGTACCTGGAATTCGGCGGCAAGCTGTTTGACGACTTCCATGCGTCCCGGGTGGTGCCCGGCTTCAAGCCGGACAGCAAGGTGACCATGCTGCTGGAAATGAAGGACGAGGCGGAGATCGTCATCGCCATATCCGCCGACGATATCGAGCGCAACAAGCGCCGGGGGGACCTGGGCATCACCTATGACGAGGACACCCTGCGGCTGATCGACGCCTTCCGGGGCATTGGGCTGTACATCGGCAGCGTGGTGATCACCCACTACCGGGGTCAGGCCGTGGCCGACCAGTTCAAGAAGCGGCTGGAGATGCTGGGCATCCGGGTGTACAAGCACTATATCATCCCGGACTATCCCTCCAACGTGCCGCTGATCGTGTCGGAGGAGGGCTTCGGAAGGAACGACTATATCGAGACGGAGCGGAGCCTGGTGGTGGTGACGGCCCCCGGCCCCGGCAGCGGCAAGATGGCCACCTGTCTGAGCCAGCTTTACCACGAGCACAAGCGGGGCGTCAGCGCCGGCTACGCCAAGTTTGAGACCTTCCCGGTGTGGAACCTGCCCTTGAAGCACCCGGTGAACCTGGCCTACGAGGCGGCCACGGCGGATCTGGACGACGTGAACATGATCGACCCCTTCCATCTGGAGGCCTACGGCAAAACCACCGTCAACTACAACCGGGATGTGGAGATCTTCCCGGTGCTGGAGGCTATTTTCAAGCGGATCTACGGGGACAGCCCCTACAAGAGCCCCACGGACATGGGCGTAAATATGCTGGGCTTCTGCATCAGCGACGACGCGGTCTGCGTGGAAGCCTCCCGGCAGGAGATTCTGCGGCGCTACTACGCGGCGGCCTGCGGCGTGCGCCGGGGTGACGCCGACCCCAACGAAGTACGGAAGATCGAGCTGATCATGAACTCCCTGGGGCTGACCCCGGAGGACCGGCCGGTGGTGGCGGCGGCGCTGAGCAAGGCGGAACAGACCGGGGCGCCGGCGGTAGCTCTGGAGCTGAATGACGGCCGTATCGTCACCGGAAAGACCTCCTCCCTGCTGGGCGCTTCCTCCGCCTGCCTGCTCAACGCGGTGAAGGCGCTGGCGGGCATCGACAAGAAGCTGCCCCTGATCGCGCCGGGGGTCATTGAGCCGATCCAGCACCTGAAGGTGGAGCATCTGGGCAACCATAATCCCCGGCTGCACACCGACGAGCTGCTGATCGCCCTGGCCATCTGCTCGGTCACCAACCCTATGGCCGGCTGTGCCATTGAGCAGCTGGACAAGCTCAAGGGCTGCGAGGCCCATTCCTCGGTGATCCTGTCCCACGTGGACGCGGATCTGTTTAAGAAGCTGGGCATCAACATCAGCTTTGAGCCGAGATATCAGGCCAAGAAGCTGTTTCATAAGTAAAAAAATGAAGGGAGCTCTCCCTTCATTTTTTTATTCCGCTGTTACCGGCACGCCCGCCGCCCGGAACACATCCGCAATGCGCACGGCGTAGTCATAAACCGGCGAGTCAGCATCCGGAAGCCGGATGACAAAGCTGCGCCCGTAATGGGGCAGGCCGGTGAGAATGTCGTACAGCGCGTCCAGGTTCCGGCCATAGTCCTCCTGCCACAGCATCCGCTCCGACATCAGGGCATACAGCTCCTCCCGGTTCCGACAGCCGGAGAAGTCCAGCCGCACTTCCGGATAAAGCCGGTTCAGCAGCGCCAGGCAGCCCTCGTTCACATCCTGCCAGGTGGCCTCGAAATCCCCGGTGTACCAGGGGTCGGCCACCGAGTCCTCCCGCCCCGCGAAGCGCAGCAGCAGACGCAGCTTTCCCTCCGGGTCTCCGCCGAAGCAGCGTGCCATATTGCGCATATTGGCCTCGTCCATGCCGATCAGCAGGTCGTAGTCCTCATAGTCTGCCGCCCGGATCCGCCGGGCGGTCTTTCCGTCGCAGCGGATTCCGTGCTCCCACAGCTTCCGCCGGGCCGGGGGGTACACCGGGTTGCCCAGCTCCTCGCTGCTGGTGGCGGCAGAGGCGATCTGAAATTCGCCGTCCAAGCCTGCACGCCGCACCATATCCTTCATCACAAACTCCGCCATGGGACTTCTGCAGATATTGCCGTGGCATATAAATAGTACTTTTATCATCTTTTTATAACTCCATATAAGTCTTGTATTTCTTCTCAAATGCTTGGTATCACAGGGTTTTTCG
>SFVI01000029.1 GCA_004560305.1 bacterium
GCTGGGGGAAATGGGCGAGCCCATGCTGTCCACCGAAGGCACCTCTCCCGCTCTGGAAGGCACCTCCATGCTCAATCACCTGACCTGGTGGCGCAACCTGGTTGACGAAGGCATCTGCCGTCCCTACGACAGCACGCAGGCGGGCACCGTTGCCGCTGAAATGCTGGTGCAGGGCAAGCTGGGCTGCTACATCGCTTCCTCCGGTTCCATGAAGAACCTGCTCAGAACCATGGCCGAAGCTGGCTACGAGCTGGGCGTTGTGTATCAGCCTTCCTTCGATCCCTCCAAGCGCACCTGCGAAGTGGGCGGCGGCCAGCTGACCCTGATGGCCCCCGGCAACGATGAGAAGACCCTGGCTGCTGGCTGGGAGTTCCTGCAGTTCCTGATGAGCGACGAGCAGGTGTACAACAACTCCATGGCTACCGGCTATCTGCCTGTTACCAAGTCCGTTGCTAACTATGACAAGATGCAGGCCTTCTGGGCTGAGAACCCCACCTACAAGGTTCCCTTCGAGCAGATGATGAACTACGGCGTATGCCAGGAATACCCCACCTTCGTCAACCTGCAGGAGTTCATCGTGAACATCCAGGAGCAGGGCGACTACCTGATCCAGGAAAAGAGCATCACCCCCGAGCAGGCTGTTGAGCAGATCAAGACCAACACTTCTCACCTGTTCTAATCCTTAGATTCTCTTAAAAAACAGGCGGGGAGGCACACGCCTCCCCGCCCTCCGATTATATTAACTATCTACGTCAGGGGGAAACAGCAGTGGCTGAAATTCAATTTGTTAAAGTTACCAAGGCATTTGGCAGCAACAAGGTTATCGAAGATCTGGATCTGACCATCCAGGATGGCAAATTTACCGTATTGGTCGGCGCGTCCGGCTGCGGCAAAACCACGCTGCTGCGCATGATCGCCGGTATCGGCCCGGCCACCAGCGGCCATGTGCTGATGGATGGCAAGGACATTACCGACCTTGACCCCGCCAAGCGCGATATCGCCATGGTGTTCCAGAACTACGCCATTTACCCGACCATGACCGTAAAGGAAAACATCGAGTTTGGCCTGAAAAACCGCAAGGTTCCCAAGGAAGAACGCGAAAAGCTGATTAAAGAATACGCGGCCGTCGTAGGCCTGACCGACTATCTGGATCGCAAGCCTGGCACGCTGTCCGGCGGCCAGCGCCAGCGCATCGCCCTGGCCCGCGCCATGGTAAAGAAGCCCAAGGTGTTCCTGATGGACGAACCGCTGTCCAACCTGGACGCCAAGCTGCGCGTGGCCATGCGTACCGAATTGATTGAAATGCACAACCGCCTGAAGACCACCTTCATCTATGTTACCCATGACCAGACTGAGGCCATGGCTATGGCGGATCAGATTGTGCTGATGGATAAAGGCAGGATCATGCAGGAGGCCTCTCCCGAGGTGATCTACCACGACCCCAACAACGCCTTCACCGCGCAGTTTATCGGCACCCCGCCGATGAACATCCTGCCCATGGGCGAGGATAAGCTGGGCTTCCGCCCCGAGCGCGTGCAGCTGGGCACCCAGCGCCTGGAGGGCGCTCCCTTTGCCCGCAAGGGCCATATCCTGACCCGCGAAATGCTGGGCAGCGAAACCACCTATAAGATTCAGATGGGCGACGAGGCCATCATGGTCAAGTCCCCGGACGATACCTTCCAGTACGATCAGGACGTGGTGCTCTCCGTGCGCGCGGACGATCTGTACTTCTTTGACAAGGACGGCCAGCGCATCCGCCGCGGCGATGTGAGCAATTACGACCAGTATATCCAGCGCGCGGGAGGAAACAACAATGCCTAAAACCACGCTTGCGCAGGCGCAGACCGATCTGCGGCGCAGGAACAAGATCCGCAGCACCCTGGGCTCCTGGGCCATGGTGTTCCCGGCTATTCTGTTCCTGTGCGTGTTCACGCTCTACCCCATGTTCAACCTGGTTCAGATCAGTATGTACAGGGGCAACGCGGCCAACGCCTACAAAAAATACATCGGCCTTGAAAACTACCGTCAGCTGCTGTTTGTGCGCCGCGAGTTTTTAATCGCCCTGAAAAACACCGCTTACTACACCTTCATCCACATGTTCCTGCTGATTGCCCTGTCGGTGATCTTCGCCGTGTGGCTGCAGAAGGATCGTAAGATCAACAACTTTGCCCAGACGGCCTTCTTCGTGCCCCACCTGGTGGCCTCCGTATCCTGCGCCTTTATCTGGAGCTGGATCTTCTCCACCGATACCAGCGGCCTGATGAACACCGTGCTGCGCGCATTCGGGCTGCCTGCCAGGAACTGGCTGGGCTCCACCAGCACGGCCATGAACTGCGTCATCGTGATGAATACGTGGAAGAGCATCGGCTACTACGCGCTGATCATCCTGTCGGCCCTGAAGGCCATCCCGGCGGAGATTTACGAGGCCGCGCGCCTGGACTCCTCCTCCACCTGCAAGACCTTCTTCAAGATCACCCTGCCCATGCTGAGCCCGCAGCTGTTCATGCTGCTGATCACCATCACCACGGGCTCCTTCAAGGTGTTCGATTCCATCCGCATCATGACCAACGGCGGCCCCGGCACCTCCACCCAGGTGCTGTGCATGTTCATCTATGAGTTTGCGTTCAACCGCAACAACTCCCTGGGCATGGGCGCTGCCGGCGGCGTTATGCTGATGCTGATCCTGATCCTGATCACGCTGTTTGACTTCAAGGGTCTGGAAAAGAAAGTACATTATCAGTAAGGAAAGGAGGTTATGGACAAAATGAAGGATCTTCAAATCAAGCGCCGCTTCAAGAATTACCTGCCCAACCTGGTCAGCGATATTCTCAAGCTCATCTGCGTGATCATCTTCGTGTTCCCCTTCTACTGGATGTTCATTACCGCCTTTAAGACCTATAATGAAGCCATCCTGACCCCGCCCACCCTGTGGCCGCGCAATTTCACCTTCCAGAGCTTTATTGACATCGTCAATATGGAAATCAGCTTCGGCAGGTTCGCCTTCAACAGCGTGGTCGTCACCGCGTCCATCATCGTGATGCAGCTGCTCATCATGGTGCCCGCCGCCTATGCCTTCGCCAAGCGCAAGTTCTTCGGCAAGGGCCTGTGCTGGTCCATCGTGCTGGTAGCCTTCATGATCCCTGGCCAGGTGACCTACATCCCCATCTACCTGATGATGGCCAAGGCCCGCATGATCAACTCCCTCTGGCCGCAGATCCTGCCCTTCGCCACCAACTCCTTCGGCATCTTCATGCTGCGCCAGGCGTTCAAGCAGATTCCCGACGAGCTGGTTGAATCCGCCCGCCTGGATAACGCCAGCGAGCTGCAGATCATGACGCGCATCATGCTGCCCATGGCCAAGTCCTCCATGGTCACCATCGCCATGTTCTCCTTCGTCAGCCACTGGAACGCTTACTTCTGGCCGTTGGTCATGACCAACAACGATAAGTACCGCCCCCTGACCATGTATATTGAAAAGATCAAGGACGCCGAGTACGGCCTGATCTGGAACAACATCATGGCCGCCAACGTGATCCTGGTGGTGCCGGTGCTGATCGTGTTCCTGTTCGCCAGCAAAAAGATTATCAAAGCCTTTGCCTATAACGGCATGAAATAATAAGCGCACCCTGCTGATCTCCCCCGATCAGCCGCCCGCCGGAACGCCGGCGGGCATTTTTGGTGCCGCTGAAAGTCAGCTAAAGCAGTCTTTCAGCGGGAACGTCATTTTCTTGTGAGCCTGCGGCTCACGGCCAGAAAATGACAGAGGAAGCAGCCTGACGGCTGCTCCTCGCACCGGCAAAGCCGGTACTGCGAATTATATATGAAGGGGCTGCGGCCCCTTCATGCATCCTGGGAGAGGAAGCGGGGCTTTTTTGACAATCGGGAAAGCAGATTTTCTTGTGCAGCCAGGGCTGCACGGCCAGAAAATGACAGAGGAAGCAGCCTGACGGCTGCTCCTCGCACCGGCAAAGCCGGTACTGCGGATTATATAGGAAGGGGCTGCGGCCCCTTCATGCATCCTGGGAGAGGAAGCGAGGCTTTTTTGACAATCTGAATTACGCCGCGAATTTTAAATGTAAAATATGCTTTTGGCGGGCGGCGCGGCAAAAATCGGCTATGGACGCAGGGGGCGGATTATGATATACTAAGGCGAGATGCCCGCGGGCAAAAAGGCGCGGGCGGAAGGGAAATGACGCATGCTGAAGAAGATTTGGAAGGTTGTGGCGATTGCCGTGCTGCTGGCGCTGCTGCTGGTATTTGTGCCCTCGCCGCTGAACACCTACGACGCTTTTGCCGAAATCGTAACCCTGCCCATCGACCAGACGGGCGGCCTGAAGTACGACCCGGCCAACTATACCTCCGACACCCATTACGAAGATCCCTCCATCACGGTGGATATCTACTGGGGCGGCCGCATCTATGATACCAACTATGTGTACGCCGTCATCAAGATTGCCAATGCCAGCCAGCTGCGCACGGCCTTCGCCTTTAACTATTCCAGCCCTGGCGATGGCAAGCGCGTGGCCGATATGGCCAAGAAGATGAACGGCGTTTTTGCCATCAACGGCGATTATTACAGCCATTCCTGGCATACCAACGGCTATATGGTGCGCCAGGGCAAGGTGTACCGCAACCGCCCCAACAAGACCTGGGATTTGCTGATGGTGGATCAGTACGGCAATTTCCACGGCATGGTGGAGCCCAACAAGGAAAAGGTGGAGGCCTTCCTGGCCCAGGCTGAAGCCGAGGGCCTGCAGGTGGTCAACAGCTGGAACTTCGGCCCCATCATCATCCAGGATGGCGAGCGCACCCGCGAGGATTTCAACACCCTCAAGCAGAACCTCAACACCGATTACATCGGCACCTATAAAGATGCGCAGCGCATTGCCTTCTGCCAGCTGGACGAGCTGACCTACCTGTGCGTCACCAGCGAAGGCCCCGAGGATAAGGACAGCGAGGGCCTGACGATGAATGAATTCTACGATTGCCTGCGCGAGGTGGAGAGCAAGCTGGATGGCTATAAGATCCAGACGGCCTTCAACCTGGACGGCGGCTCCTCCTGCACCTTCGCGTTTAACAACCAGAAGATCAACGCCCCCACCAACCCCAAGAAGCGCAGCGTGCCGGATTGTATTTACTTTGCCAGCGCGTGGAAAGCTGAA
>SFVI01000003.1 GCA_004560305.1 bacterium
CAGGTAAAATGAAAAATTGCGGGAATACTTGTGTGTATTTCCGCAATTTTTCGTGAAGCATGGGCGGAAAAGGACCGCTCAAAACCTGCCGTCTCCCTATCTTGCATGCCCTTTTGCCGGGGCTTCGCAAGACTGTAAAACCGACCTATGGTTACGATCATAGGTCGGTTTTGTATGTTTTACCGCTGTGGCAGCGGCTCCCTTGTGCAAAGGGAGCTGTCAGCGAAGCTGACTGAGGGATTGCTTTACCGCAGCATCGATATACTCACACACGCCACGGAAGTTTCTGTCGACTTCGTTGTTGGGGATACGAATGACGCTCAGACCATACCCCTCCAGAAAAGCGGTACGGTCTGCATCTTGTTTAATATTTCTATCCTCATAGTGTTGAGAACCATCCAGCTCAATGACAAGTTTTGCTTCTGCACTATAAAAATCAGCGATATATTTTCCAAGTACCTTTTGTCTGGAAAAGCGGACAGGATAGGAGCGCAAAAAGTCGTACCATAGATGACGTTCTTCTTTTGTCATTTCTTTTCGCAGTTGCTTTGCCAACGGAACCAACTGTTTATTATGCTTCGACTGCATGACAATCCCTCCGTCACAGCTTCGCTGTGCCACCTCCCTTTACACAAGGGAGGCTTTGGTGCTGCGTAAAATCGCAGATCACACAGTACACCAAAAGGTGTATAGAAGTGCGCCCTTTATCCGTTCGACAAATTGGAATTGGTTTACTTCTTGTCTTTCACAAAAAGCGAAGCAACAAATGCAACAAGACAAATCATACCGACTGCCAACAAAACAGTTTGGCACATACCAGCATCAACTAAATAATCTCTACTTGAATAGCTACCCTTGCCGTTCATCAACTGAATATGCAAATATGCTTCAAGTGCATTTTTACCGAAATCCACCAATGCATAAAGCATAAATGAGATAGCTGACAGCATTGAAAACAGCTTTTTCATACAATCAAATTCCTTTGTCGAATTCTAGTTTATCGTCTAGTTTTATTATATCATACAGCTTCAATATATGCAAGAAAAGTCCCGGCAGACATTACTGCCGGGACTGAAACGATTCTATGAACACCTGCCATTCGGCAGGCGGCTTTTTTATTATTTTCAGGGGTTCATGGTGTAGTTGGGAGCTTCCTTGGTGATATAGATATCGTGGGGGTGGCTCTCCTTCAGGCCGGCGCTGGTGATGCGGACGAACTTGCTGTTGGTGCGCAGCTCTTCAATGTTATGAGCACCGCAGTAGCCCATGCCGGAGCGGAGGCCGCCCATCATCTGATAAATGGTCTCGGACACGGCGCCGCGGAAGGGTACACGGCCTTCCACGCCTTCGGGAACCAGCTTCTTGTTGTTGCTCTGGAAATAACGGTCCTTGGAGCCCTTCTGCATGGCGCCCAGGCTGCCCATGCCGCGGTAGACCTTGAACTGACGGCCCTGGTAGACCTCCATCTCGCCGGGGGCTTCCTCACAGCCGGCCAGCATGGAGCCCAGCATGACCACACGGCCGCCGGCGGCGATGGCCTTGACAATATCGCCGGAGTACTTGATGCCGCCGTCAGCAATGACGGGGATGCCGTACTTGTCGCCCATCTCGGCGCACTGGAGCACGGCGCTGATCTGGGGCACGCCGATACCGGCCACCACACGGGTGGTGCAGATGGAGCCGGGGCCAATACCCACCTTGACGCAGTCGGCGCCGGCCTTGATGAGAGCCTCGGTGGCTTCGGCAGTGGCAACGTTGCCGGCGATCAGCTGAACGTCGGGGAACTTTTCCTTTACCAGGCCCACGCAGCGCATGATATTGGCGGAGTGACCATGGGCGCTGTCCAGCACCAGCACGTCCACCCCGGCGTCGATCAGGGCGCCGGCACGATCCAGCACGTCGCTGGTGACGCCGATGGCAGCGGCACACAGCAGGCGGCCAACATCGTCCTTGGCGGAGTTGGGATATTTCAGAACCTTCTCAATGTCCTTGATGGTGATGAGGCCCTTGAGCTTGTAATCCTTGTCCACAATGGGCAGCTTCTCAATGCGGTTCTTCTGGAGGATGGCCTTGGCCTCATCCAGGGTGGTGCCCTCAAGACCGGTGATCAGATTCTCATGGGTCATGACCTCTTCGATGCGGCGGTTCATATCGGTCTCGAACTTCATGTCGCGGTTGGTGATGATGCCGATCAGGCGGCCGTTCTCATCCACGATGGGGACGCCGGAGATACGGAACTTGCCCATGAGAGCGTCCGCATCGCCCAGGGTGTGGCCGGCGCTGAGAGAAAAGGGGTTTGTGATGACGCCGTTTTCAGAACGCTTGACCATATCCACCTGCTCGGCCTGGGTGTCAATGCTCATGTTCTTATGGATCACGCCGATGCCGCCCTCCCGGGCGATGGCAATGGCCATGCGGTACTCGGTCACGGTATCCATGGCGGCGCTCATAACGGGGACGTTCAGCTTGATCTTCCGGGTAAGATTGGTGGAAAGATCCACATCCGCAGGAAGTACATCGCTCTCTGCCGGAACCAGCAGTACGTCATCAAAAGTCAGGCCCTCACCTATAAAGCGGCTGGAATAAAGCTCGCTGAGACCCATATGATAAAACCCCTTTCAGATTATAAAATTCTGCGGCAGTCGGAAACGAAACCTCTGCCGCAGTTAATTTACGCTATTTTATCAGATATTTCAGCAATGTCAACTGTTATTTCTACTGATTTCACAGCTGGTACAGGGCCACCATGATGGGCATAGTGACGATGCACAGCAGGGTGGTGACCACGTTGATGGAGCAGGCATATTCCGTGTCGCCTCCGTAGACCTGGGCCATCTGTGTGATGGTGGTGCCGGAGGGGGAAGCGGTGGCCAGAAGGGTGATGAGAAGGATCATGTCCCCGTTGGGAACGCCGGTATGGCGGCTGACCATGCGCAGGGCAAAGACGCAGATCAGCGGCACGGCCAGCAGACGCAGGGCAGCGATAAACCAGACCCGCTTATGGGTGAAGATCTTCTTCAGATCCATGCCGGCAATGAGCATGCCGGTGACCATCATGGCGGCGGGGCCGATCATGACTGCCAGAGAGTCCACCGCGCTCTGGACAAAATAGGGCAGCCTGATACCCAGGGCAAAGATGATGATGCCCGCAAAGACGGAGATCATATTCACATTGAGGAGCATCTTCCTGATGTCAATATGTACATCGTTGCAGATCACGGACTTACAGTGGCTCCAATGGAGAACGATCTGCACGCAGGTAAAGGCACAGGTGTATACGATCCACTCCGGCCCCAGCAGAGCGCTGACCAGGGGGATGATCAGGTTGCCGGAATTGGAATAAATGATAGAGGTCTGCTCCACCGGCTCCAGGCGCAGGGGCTTTTTCAGCAGCGTGACCACCAGCACCAGAGCCAGTTGGATCACCAGGCCGGCGATGAGTGCCAGCATCAGGCCGGAGCGGATCTCCGGGGTGCTGTCGATCTGGAAAGCGGAGATGATGCTGCAGGGGCAGATCAGATAAAGGGAGAGCACAGAGAGCGTATGGCTATCCTCCGCACGGAGGAAGCCGCAGCGAACCACCACATAGCCCGCCAGCATGATCAAAAACAGGGATGCAATTTTTCCAAGTAGCGCCAGACCCATAGGTTTACCTCACTTTTTACCATATCGGCAAACATTATAGTAAATTCCCACAAAAATTCAAGGGGGAAAATGTACAAACTGACAAGATTCAGAAGAACCTTGTCAGTTGAACTTGCAGTATTTCCGGGATAAAACCGCCCATTCTGTCAGAAGGGCCAGCTGGGCAGCCAGCCCAGCAGCCGGGTGGCCAGGGCATTGTTCACCGGCGCACCGGAGAGGGCCGGGTAAAACAGCACAAACAGGGCCAGGCTGCCAAGGGCAAAGCCCCAGACATAGCGCCGGCCAGGACGGCCATTCTGGCAGAAGATGCTGAACACATAGCCCATAGCCAGCACCAGGAACACCGTGCAGGGAAAATAGTGGTATTCAAAGGTGAGCCGGGAGACAAACATCCAGGGCACCAGCTGGGCCAGATAGCCCAGGAGAATAAAGGCAGCCGTCTCATCCCGGCGGGCAATCACCAGGAACAGCAGCACAAACAGAGCAATGAAGCCGCCCCAGCACAGAGCAGGGTTCACAAAGGCGCCGAAGCTGGAGCGCATGCCATCCGGCAGATACTGGAGGTAGTACAGGATGGGGCGGATATCCAGCAGCCACTGATACCAGCGGGAGGAGTAGGGATGGGTGGCCACCACGCCGGAATGGTAATGGAACATATAGCTCTGATTATCCAGCACCATTTTCAGGTACTCGGCGCTGAAGAGCCGGTACCCGCAGGCCCTGCCGTAAGGGAGATAGGCCAGGTAATAGATGCAGCAGGGCAGCAGCACAAAAAACGCCAGGCAGAAGCCGCAGTTTTTCAGAAAGGCCCTGGGCCCCAGGTGGGCATTCTTCACCCAGTACCAGGCCCAGATCAAAGCCAGGCCCGCCCCGGCGTAGAGACAGGTCCATTTGCTGGCGGCGCCCAGGCCGAAAAACAGGCCGGACAGGGCCAGGTACCGCAGCCGCTGTTCCGTAAAGAACAGGTACATCAGCAGGTACATCAGCAGGATGAAGAACACGGCATAGGTGTCGATGGTGGCGATGCGGGTCTGGACGAAGTGCATGAAGTCGGCAGCAAAGACCAAGGTGCCGGCGGTGGGGACCGTCCTGCCGCCGAACAGCTTCTTCAGAAAGACATACATCAGCGGCAGCATCAGCACGCCGAAGAAGGTGCCGGAAAAGCGCCAGCCGAAGGGGGTCATCCCAAAGAGGGCAATGCCCCAGGAGAGGATGATCTTGCCCAGGGGCGGGTGGGTGATCTCATAGGGATAGACGCCGTTCAAATGCTCCCAGGCGGTGCGGGCATGGTAGATCTCATCAAAGTAGCTGGAATTCATGAAGGTCTGCTCCCTGGGGCAGAGACTTTGCTCATCCGTCAGGGCCGCTTCCTCCGAATGCAGCGGAAGGGTCTCCCCCGCCCCGTCCAGCGCCGCCACCTCCCCCAGCCACACGTTGCCAGCGCCGGTGATGCGCAGGCTGCCGCCGCTGAGGCTTTGCTCCAGAGGCACTTCGTTCCATTTCAGCACCTCGGCGTGGCTCTGGCGGAAGCTGGTCAGGGTCTGGAAGTTTTCCCCGTCGGGGGCGTATTCAATGGTATACTCCCCAATCCCCACGCCGGAATAGAGCATCAGAGACGCGGCACTCCCCTGCCCCAGTTCCACCGTGACGCTGCGGTTTTCCATGTTCACAAAGCGCTCCGGGGATTGGGTATTGCCCAGGTTCCAGAAGGCCACCAGGGCATAGGCCAGGCTGATGCCGGCCATGAGGGCAGCGTCCCGCCGGTCAAGCCGGCGCTTGTCCTCCCTGCGGAGAGCGCAGCTGCGGAGGTCCGGCAGCCCCAGATAGAAAATGATCAGCAGCAGCGCCGCCAGAAGGGGCAGCGAATATTTCACCAGAAAATTCATAAGCAATCAATATAAAATGTGTAAGCTGAGGGGCGGTCGATCGCCCCTCAGCCAGGCTTGGTTTCAGGCTTCTTTCAGCAGCATGTGCAGTTCATGGACGTCGGCCAGAACGTAATCGGGCTTGCGCTCCGCCGCGTCCACCATGGCCTGGTCCGTCTCGCCGGAGAGCACCAGCACGGAGACGGAGCCGGCGTTCTGGGCCACGGCAATATCGGTATAGAGCCGGTCGCCCACGGCGCAGATCTTCTCGTTGGGGATGCCGGTCATCTGGGAGATCACGTCGATCATGTTGCGGTTGGGCTTGCCGATGTAATTGGGCTTCACACCGCTGGAGGCGGTCAGCAGGGCGCAGATGCTGCCGCAGTCGGGCAGGACCTCGTCATTGGGCATGGGGCAGACCCAGTCCGGGTTGGCGGCAATGAAGGCGGCGCCCCGGCGCAGGAAGTGACAGGCCTTATCCAGCTTCTCATACACCAGCTCCGTATCAAAGCCCTGTACCACCACATCCACGGTGTCCGCCTCGGTGTGGCCGTTCTCGTCGTTCACCAGGTTCACGCCGTAGCTCTTCAGTTCCCGGTAAAAGGCCTTGGTGCCGGCCAGGTACACGGAGGCGCCGGGATGGCGCTGGTTCAGGTACATGCCGGTGGCCATGCCGGAGGTAAAGACGTTCTCCGCCTCGCAGGGAAAGCCCAGACGGCGGAGCCGGGTAATGTAGTCGGCACCGGCTCTGGAAGAATTGTTGGTAAGGTAGATGTATTTTTTCCCAAGGCGGGGCAGATCATTCATCAGATCAATGGCGCCTTCATATACCTCGTCCCCCAGGTAGAGGGTGCCGTCCATGTCAAACAGGAACAGCTCTACATTTTTCAGTTTGTTCGTATCCATTGGTATCATTCCCCTTCATCATCGGCCCAGGCCAGGGCGCAGCGGACGGCCCTGTGCCAGCCTTTTAGTTTTTCTATACGCTTCTGCTCCTCCATGGCAGGGGCAAAAACCTTGTCAATGGCCCAGTTGCTGCGGATATCGTCCAGGCTGTCCCAATAGCCCACGGCCAGGCCCGCCAGGTAAGCGGCGCCCAGGGCGGTGGTCTCGATGCAGCGGGGACGGTAAACGTCGGAACCCATAATGTCGCTCTGGAACTGCATGAGGAAATTGTTGGCGCAGGCGCCGCCGTCCACCTTCAGCTCCGTAATGCGGATGCCGGAGTCCCGCTCCATGGCCCGGGCAATGTCATAGGTCTGATAGGCCAGGGATTCCAGCGTAGCCCTTACCAGATGAGCACGGCTGAAGCCCCGGGTCACGCCCACCACAGCGCCTCTGGCCCGCTGGTTCCAATAGGGCGCGCCCAGGCCCGTGAAGGCCGGGACCACATAGCCGCCCGCCGTGTCCGGCACCTTTTCGGCATACTCCTGGCTCTCGGCAGCGTCAGACACCAGGCCCAGCTCATCCCGCAGCCACTGAATGGCGGCGCCGGCAACAAAGATGCTGCCCTCCAGGGCGTAAACCACCTTGTCCGAAAAGCTGACACCAATGGTGGTGACCAGGCCGTTGCAGCTGGTCACCGGCCGTTCGCCGGTGTTCATCAGCAGGAAGCAGCCGGTGCCGTAGGTGTTCTTCATGTCACCGGGGTTAAAGCAGCACTGGCCGAACAGGGCGCACTGCTGGTCCCCTGCCGCACCGGCAATGGGGATTTCCCCACCGTAGACCTCAAACTCCGTCTTGCCGTAGACGAAGCTGGAGGGCTTGACCTCCGGCAGGATGCACTCCGGGATGTCCAGCAGCTCCAGCAGCTCCTGATCCCAGCACAGGTCGTGGATGTTATAGATCATGGTGCGGCTGGCGTTGGTATGGTCCGTCACATGGACCCGGCCGCCGGTGAGCTTCCAGATCAGCCAGGTGTCAATGGTGCCGAAGAGCAGCTTGCCCGCCTGGGCCCGCTTTCTGGCCCCGGGCACGTTATCCAGCAGCCACCTGATCTTGGAGCCGGAAAAGTAGGCGTCCGGCACCAGGCCGGTTTTCCTGAGGATGGTATCGGCATGGCCGTCGGCCACCAGCTGGTCAACAATATCGGAAGTGCGGCGGCACTGCCACACGATGGCGTTGGCGATGGGTTTTCCGGTTTCCTTATCCCAGATCACCGTGGTCTCCCGCTGGTTGGTGATGCCGATGGCGGCGATACTGTCCGCTCCCACATTCAGCTTGGCCATGGCGGCACGGGAGACCTCCAGGGTGGTATCCCAGATCTCCTCCGCGTCATGCTCCACCCAACCGGGCTTGGGGAAAATCTGCCGGAACTCCTTCTGCACGGAGGCGCAGATGTTGCCCGCCTTGTCAAACAGGATACATCGGCTGCTGGTCGTGCCCTGATCCAATGACATGATGTATTGCATAGGCTGTTTCCTTTCTTTTGAATGGTTTCCGTATGGGGCTACGACCCCGCTGCCGCGCAGCCAGGTTCAAGTTTTCTAAGCAAAAGAGGCGGCGCAAAGTCACCGCTTTCCTGTTTGCCCGGCATTTCTCCACGATGGGCTGTCTCATGGGGATGTCCAGACCACAGTTATCCATGTGCATTATAAACGGAAAAGCGCTCTTGCGCAAGGACATAATTCACGGAGCATGCATCATTTACCCGGCGCTCTGTCCGGCCTAAGACTGTCAAAAAACCATGCTTCATGTGCCGAAAAGAGAGCAGC
Organism: bacterium; assembly: GCA_004560305.1. GTDB lineage: Bacteria > Bacillota > Clostridia > Oscillospirales > Oscillospiraceae > Limivicinus. The sequence continues at coordinate 8,225 of SFVI01000003.1, forward strand.
GGGAGAGCGCGAGAGGGCAAGGCCCGTCTCGCAGTACAATAACCCGCCGCAGAAAAGCCTTGAACATCAAGGCTTTTCGGGCGAAGCAGCATTTTGATAAAAGCAAAATGCTCGGCGGATGAATCGGTCAAAAAAGTCCAACAGGGACTTTTTTGACACGCTGAGGCCGGATGGGTTCTCAAACCCATCCGGCCTTTCGGAAAGCGGCAATTCAATTGGAAAGCTCAGCGGGACTTGTGCTGTCGGTAGGCCAGGGGCGTGGTACCTTCAAATTTCTTGAACACGCTGATAAAATAACTGGAGTCCATATACCCCAGCTCCTGGGCGATCTGCACCACGCTGTCGTTGCTGCTGCGCAGTCGCTCCTTGGCCCACTGCACCTTAATTCGGTTTACATAATTTATAAAGTTTTCCCCCATTTCCCGCCGGAACAAGCGGGAAAAATAACTGGGGCTCAGGTGGCAAAGCCGGGCCATATCGTTCATGGTCACCATCTCCTGCCGATGGTTGTGCACATAGGCCACTGCCGGATAAATCGGACTGCTCTTGGGCAGCTCCCGCTCCACAGGAAAATCCCCCCACTCCAGCTCCGGCGCTTTCAGCCCCTGTATCTCCGAAAAAGCGGCGGCATTCTGGATGTTGCAGTTTTGCAGGAGGAATTTGTAGGTCATGGCCTCATTCTCGCTGTTCACCGCCCGGTCAACAATATAGTTTACAATGGCGTTCAGCGTGTCTGCAATGGCCACAATGCGCTTATACTCCATTTCCGGCAGCCGGTCATACATCTCAATCAGGTCCTGCCGGTCGCCCTCGCTCCCGGTCTGGAAGGAGCTGACCTCGCTAACAAGGCGCTCAACCTTTGCGTCAGTATCACCATCGGGTATGCGCACCTGGCCAAACATCACCGCGCCCAAATATCGATTCCCTACCGTCACCGGCACAGCCGCATCCACGACGCCGCAATGGCAGAGATAGATATAGGGCTTTCCCATGCGCACCGCCTCCAGCCCTGCCAGGGCGTCACAGCGGCAGCAGCGCTTGCGGAGGACAGGATCCCCCCGGATGACGCTGCAAAAATCCGTCCGACAGCTGTGCTTGGTAATGGGATTGCCTTTATAATCAATGGTGATGATCGCCGTGCCGGTAAGCCTGGCGAGCTCATCCTGTATTTCCTCCCAAAGCGGAATGTCCAGAATGGACTTCAGATCAAGATCTCTCCTTGACAACTTTTATCCCTCCTTTGCATGAGTGTCTGCAAATACATCCAGCATCCGTTATATCCGATTATTTTAACAAGTATACTACAATTCATTTTATTATCCATTGAACTTTACTGCTCAATTATATGACGTTTTTATCTTATTTTTGTTTTTAATACAACATTTTTGCATCTTGAATATGTCTATTCCATTCCATTTTTTCCTGTTTGACCAGATGTTTAATCATTCGTTCAAAAAGGGTTTATTGGCGGGTCTCATGGCCGCCGGCACATTACCGCGGGCCCCGGCTGCCCTGGCCATTGCCAGCAAAGCCGGCGCGCTTTCCAAAAAGCCCTCCCGTTTTTTTCAAGTTTTTTAAAAATTCTTGTTGACAAATCGGTCGGTGTTTGCTATTATAACTGAGCGGTTAAGAGCCCGCGCAGTGATCACGAATCGCTGCAGGAGCAGCGCCGGCTTTTATACGCTGGTGTAGCTCAGTCGGTAGAGCAGCTGATTTGTAATCAGCAGGTCGGGGGTTCGAGTCCGTCCACCAGCTCCATCGTCAGAAGAAGTTCGCTGTGCTCCGTTTCCGCGCGGACGCGAAAGCTGCGCTCCGCTCTCTCCTTCTTCCTCTTCAAATCAAGACCGCTTCGCTGGGTTTTGATTTGATAAACGAGAGAAAGAGTTTCAAAAAGTTTATATGGGGGAATTCCCGAGTGGCCAAAGGGGACAGACTGTAAATCTGCTGGCAATGCCTTCGGTGGTTCGAATCCACCTTCCCCCACCACGTCGGAGCAAGCTTTATATCGCTTGCTCCGACTTTTTTACAAAAGTCAGAGTGCGCTCATGCCGCTGCTCCTCCTTTCAAAATCACAACCGCTTCGCTGGGTTGTGATTTTGTTTTGGGTACAGACTTGGGAGTAAGGGCATCTAATTTTTGACCTGGATTTTTTATTGAAAAATCCATAGATGCCAAAGGCTGTTTTCGGGTAACTGGTGGGATTCGAACCTGCTGTTTTCCCCTTTTCTAACGGCAATTCATCATCTGGCGCTCTTCTTGAAACGAAACTGTTTTAGAAAGGGCGCTTTTTTGTTGAACAAAATAGTCAAAGTTCTAAGCGCCGGTTTGGTGGTCTTGATGACCACAGACCGGCGCTTTTTCTATTTCCAAAAGCAAATCAAGTAAATTGAAGGAGCGCGAAACATGACACAAGTAATCATCGGCAACGCCGCCCATCCGGAATACGGTGTTGCCACCATCCCCTTCCCCATTCCCCGGGCGGGAGGAAGCCAGGCTTCCCCTGCGCTGTCTCTGTCTGCTGCTCTTTGTGGACTTGCCGCCGGAGAAGGATGGCGGCAATCATTCTCCGGCGGCAAGTGATAAAATTTCAGGCCCCCCATTTCTGAGAGACCTTGTGGTGCATTATTATTTTTTGAGTTGCAAACCGTCTTTGAAAGCGTTGCCTACTCTTTCAGTTACTTTGTAGTACCCATGGGTGTATGGATCAAAAGCGATAGCGTTTACAAGAGACATATCAATCTTGTCCCCGACCATAACGCTTTCATCTGCGGTGACATTTACTACTTTTCCGATAACGCCGCATCCGTACTCGCCGTTCTGATATTCGACAAACTCGCACTCTAAGCAGAGAGGGAATTCGTTGATGACTGGCGCATCCACCATTTCAGCCTTGCTCGCAGTAAGCCCGCTGTTTTCAAACTTATTTGTAACTCTGTTGCCGGACACGACACCCAAGTAGTCAGCTTCAAGCACATGAGCCGCATCAGCAATGCTTACCGTAAATGCACCTCTCGCCTTGATGTTTTTTACGGTTTTATGGGTCTCGGTTAAATTGAGTGCAACGTGATCTCTTTCCTGCATGGTGCCCCATGCGGCATTCATGACATTAACACTGCCATCTTCATTGTAGGTTGCAATCATCAAAACTGGCATTGGGAAAATTCCCTCTGTTATGTTGAGCTTCTTTCTCATAGTGATTACCTCATTTCTTGTATGGGATTGACAGAATCTGCGTCCCTGTATATAATTGTAGCGGATAACGGAAAAAATACAAGTACTGTCTTTTTTGATATGTACTACCTTTAAGGAAAGTATAAAATGATAAAGAATTACATTGAGAAAGCAAATTTTGAAGATACAGGCTTTAGTTATACGTTGTCGCTTATATCCGGCAAGCACAAAATGGTCATTCTCTACTGCCTGATGGAGTTTGAAGTTGTACGCTTCAATGAACTGAAACGATATTTGAAAAATGTATCTGACAAAACGCTTAGTAACAATCTGAAGGAATTGGAAGTTGACCGCCTTATTATAAGGCGAGAATACCCTCAGATACCGCCAAAAGTGGAATATAGTTTAAGTGAACGAGGCAAATCTTTGATGGAGGTTTTAGACCAGCTATGCGTTTGGGGTGAAAAAAACCGAGACTAGTATTGCACACACCAATTTCAATTTAATCATTACCGCATACAAGCGGTAGCAGAAAGCAGGAAATCTCAAAAAGATCTCCTGCTTTTTCTTTGCCCAAAGCGAGGAAAAAGCTGAAATAACACGCAAGGAATCATAAAACTAGGGCCGTTCCCGGATGGGGATGGGCCCTGCTTCCTTCTCTCCGAGAAGGCCCGGAAAGGACAAGGAATGAACAAAGATTTGGTGCGGGCTTATCTTCACGCCCAGTGCCGGGGCAAGGGGAAAGCGCTCCCCTCCCAGGCGCTGGAGCAGGCCCTGAACCTCAGCGGCAACAGCCTGAGAAAGCAGGTCAACCGGCTGCGGCGGGAGGGGGTGCCCATCGCCAGCTGCAAGCGGGGCTACTTCTACGCTGAAACCGCCGGAGAATTCTATGCCACCATCCGGGAGCTGAAGAAGATGCCCGTTTTTGATCGGCACACCGGATAGGCGTATCCCGCCTTCCAGCATAACGGGAGCCTGCTGCGTCTGCCGGATCGTTTCGATATTGACAGCCTGCGCCGCCCCGGAGGACAATACAACACGGTATTCCGGATCGGTAATCTGCGCTCCCACCGTGGAAGCGTCAAACAGTTCCATATAGTGAGTGTTTGCCTGAATCAGACCGCATTGGATACAGCTTTCCAGTACGGCAGCAGTCCTGTAAGAAAGAGGAGCTGATCGTCCCGGTGAAAAACGTGGTTGACAAACGCAGCACGATTTGCGATAATACAAGAGCGAATTATATCGAAAAATAATTTGCTTTTTGATCGAACAATCCCGAACAAGGAGGTCAAACCATGAAACTGATGCGCACCGAGGATGCCGTGGGCCAGGTGCTGTGCCATGACATCACCCAGATCATCAAAGGCGTCACCAAGGACGCCGTTTTCCGCAAAGGCCATATCATCCAGCCGGAGGATGTGCCGGTGCTGCTGAGCGTGGGCAAGGAGTCGGTCTATATCTGGGAAAATGACGACAGCATGTACCACGAGAACGAGGCGGCGGAGATCCTGCGGGATATCTGCATCAGCGAGAACATGCGCGCTACCGATCCTAAGGAGGGCAAGATCGAGCTGATTGCCGATACGGACGGCCTCCTGCTGATCGACCTGGAGCGCCTGCGGGCCATCAACGCCCTGGGGGATATGATGATTGCCACCCGCCCCTCCGGCTTTATGGTGAAGAAGGGGGCCAAGCTCTGCGGCACACGGGTCATCCCACTGGTGATTGCCAGGGAGCGCATGGCCAAAGCCAGGGAGCTGGCCGGGGACAAGCCTTTGATGCGCCTGATGCCTGTGAAGGCCCGGCCCTACGGCGTGGTCACCACCGGCAACGAGGTGTTCCGCGGCCGCATTCAGGACACCTTTACCCCTGTGATCCAGCAGAAGCTGGCGGAGTTTGGCTGTGAGATGACCGCCCATGTGATTCTGGACGATGACCATGAGAAGATCACCGCCGCCATTCAGGATATGCTGGCCCAGGGCTGCCAGATGGTATTCTGCAGCGGCGGCATGAGCGTGGACCCGGACGATAAGACCCCCCTCGCCATCAAGAACACCGGCGCCCGCATCGTCTCCTACGGTGCCCCCGTGCTGCCCGGCGCCATGTTCCTGGTGTCCTATTCGGAGGATGGCCGCCCCATCTGCGGCCTGCCCGGCTGCGTGATGTATGCCAGGCGCACCATTTTTGACCTGGTTCTCCCCTACCTGGTGACGGATACCCCAGTCACCAAAGAATGGCTGGCCGGCCTGGGCAACGGCGGCCTGTGCCTGAACTGCCCGGTCTGCCACTTCCCCAACTGCGGCTTCGGCAAGGGCGTCTGAGCCGAAACCGAGCCTGTGTTCCATTCGGTATGAGCGCGTAAAACGCGTTTATATAATTTTTTTCCTGAAATATGGAGAAGGAGTAAAAGAATGAACATGAAAAAAATGCTGGCCCTGCTGCTTGCTCTGGCAATGGTAGTGGCCCTGGCTGCCTGCGGCGGTTCCTCCGCCCAGCCCGCCGCTGAACCTGCCGCCACCGAAGCGCCGGCAGAAGTCGCCCCCGAAAGCGTCCCTGTGGAAAAGACGGAGATCATCGTCTTTGCCGCCGCTTCCATGACCGAGACCCTCACCCAGATCAAGGACCTGTATGAGGCCGATCACCCGGAAATCACCATTACTTACAACTTTGACTCCTCTGGCACCCTGAAGACCCAGATCCAGGAGGGGGCCGACTGCGACCTGTTCATTTCCGCCGGTCAGAAGCAGATGAACCAGCTGGACATCAACGCCTCTGCCGATGTGAATACCGAGGGGCTGGACTTTGTCCTGGCGGACAGCCGTCTGAACCTGCTGGAGAACAAGGTGGTTCTGGCCGTTCCCGATGGCAATCCCAAGGGGCTGGAATCCTTTGACCAGCTGGCCGAGGCCCTGAAAAACGGCGATGTGTTCATGGCCATGGGCAACAGCGACGTGCCCGTGGGCCAGTACACCCAGAAGATTCTGAAGTACTATGAGCTGAATGAGGAAGATCTGGCCAATGCCGGTCTCATCACCTACGGCACCAACGTGAAGGAAGTCACCACCCAGGTCAGCGAAGCCAGCGTTGACTGCGGCGTGGTGTACTGCACCGACGCCTTCTCCGCCGGCCTCACCGTGGCTGACAGCGCCACCGCCGAGATGTGCGGCCAGGTGATCTACCCCGCCTCCGTGCTGAAAACCAGCGCCCATCCCGCCGAGGCCCAGGCCTTCCTGGACTACCTGCTGACCGAGCCTGCCATGTCCGTGTTTGAATCCGTAGGCTTCTCCCCGGTTGCCTGATAAAGCTTTCGTCAGCCTGTAAACAAAGCCTCGCAGCGTTTTTTGCCCGCAGGCAAAAATCAGTTTGATCATTTTCGCCGGCGGCGTGTACGTCGGCGAAAATACTTCTCGCTCAGAGAGTGTCGATGTGTGCGCTGACTGCGCACATGAGGCACGGATCTGAGCGCAAGCCTTCTCGTGGACAAAGTCTTTTTGACTTTGTCCACGATTTGAGGCAGCACGTTTGTGCTGCCTTTTCAAATAAGAATTTGGAGCGTATCCATGAACATTGACCTCTACCCTTTGTGGAACTCCCTGCGCATTGCTGCCATAAGCTGCGTGCTGGTGTTCTTTCTGGGCATCTTCTTTGCCTATTACGCCGCCCGCCTGCCCCGGGCAGTGAAGGGCGTGCTGGACGTTGTCCTGACCCTGCCTATGGTGCTGCCGCCTACGGTCTGCGGCTATTTCCTTCTGCTCCTGTTCGGTGCCAAGCGTCCTTTGGGCATTTTCCTTGCCAATTTCGGCGTCAAGTTTGTCATGACCTGGTATGGCGGCGTTCTTGCCGCCCTGGTGGTTTCCTTCCCCTTGATGTACCGTACCGCCCGGGGCGCCTTTGAGAGCTTTGACGATACCCTGGCCTATTCCGGCCAGACTCTGGGCCTGTCCAATACCTATATCTTCTGGCGCATCCGTATGCCCGCCTGCCGCCAGGGCATTCTGGCCGGCACCGTCCTGGCCTTTGCCCGGGCCCTGGGGGAATACGGCGCCACCAGTATGCTCATCGGCTATACCCCCGGCCGGACGGCCACCATCTCCACCACCGTATACCAGCTCTGGCGCACCAACGATGAAGCGGGAGCTATGTTCTGGGTACTGGTCAACCTGGCCATCAGCACCGTGGTGCTTCTGGCCGTGAACATGCTGGAAACCCGGCAGAAAAGGAGGGGCAGAGCATGAGTCTTGTGGTGGATATCCATAAGCGCCTGGGCGCCTTTCATTTGGATGTGGCTTTCGAGGCGGAAAACGGCATCACCTGCCTGCTGGGCCCCTCGGGCTGCGGCAAGAGCTATACCCTCAAATGCATCGCCGGCATCGAAAGGCCGGACAGCGGCCATATCGAGCTGGACGGCCGGGTGCTCTTTGACTCGGAGCAGAAGATCGACCTGCCTCCCCAGAAGCGTCAGGTGGGCTACCTGTTTCAGAACTACGCTCTCTTTCCCAATATGACCGTGGCCCAGAACATCCGCTGCGGCCTGCACCGAGAGAAGGACAAAGCCCTCCGTGAGCAGCGCCTGCGGGAGATGATCCGCCTCATGCGCCTGGAGGGGCTGGAAAAGCACCGGCCCTACCAGCTTTCCGGCGGTCAGGCCCAGCGGGTGGCCCTGGCCCGCATCATGGTCAGCGAGCCGAAACTGCTGATGCTGGATGAGCCCTTCTCCGCCCTGGACGGCCACCTGCGAGATCTGCTGAAAATTGAGCTGCGGGACATTCTTCGCTCCTATGGCCGGGAAGTCCTGATGGTGACCCACAGCCGGGAGGAGGCCTATAACCTCAGCCAGGAGATTGCCGTCATGGATGCCGGGCAGATTCTTGCCCAGAAGCCTACGAAAGCTCTCTTTGCCGATCCGGGCAGCCCCCAGGCCGCCCTGCTCACCGGCTGCAAGAACATTGCGCCTGCGGTGCGCATTGGCCCTCATGCGGTGGTGGTGCCCTCCTGGGGCGTACGTCTGCAAACTGCCGCGGAAGTAAGGGAGGGCCTGAAGGCCGTGGGCATCCGCGCCCACTATTTCCATCCCGCCGCCCAGCAGAACCGGTATCCTGTGACCTTTGTGGAGGAGATGGAGGAGCCCTTTGAGACCATCATCCAGTTCCGCTACGACGCGCAGGCCCCGGCCTCTCCGCCCATCTGGTGGCGCCTGCCCAAGGACAAAAAGCCGCAGAAGTTTCCCGAAGAGATGGGCATTGCCCCGGCGAACATTCTTCTTTTGTATTAGGCTCCCCTTCCCAAGGGGAGCTGTCACGCCTGCGGCGTGACTGAGAGGTTCCCGTCCTTTGACTTCCATAAAGTAATTGGCATAGGCGTTTGGCGTAAATTGAATCCAGGCCCTCCCCGTACCGGGAGGGCCTGGATTCGTTTATAACATATGACACAATGCCATGGAAAGCTTCAGCAGCTGCCGTCCTCAATCAGCACCTTCATGGTGCCGCCGCAGACCATGCCGTCAGACTCGGCCACCTCGCCGGTCAGGTCAATGTCCATCAGCTTGTAGCGGCCCGTGCCGATGATGGCGATGGCGTCCCGGATCACCGCCGCCTCGCTGCAGCCGCCGCCGATGCTGCCGGTGACCTGCCCCAGGGGGCTGACGGCCATCTTGGCCCCGGTTCCCCGGGGGGTGGAGCCTTTGGTTTCGATCACCGTCACAATGGCCTTGGGCTCCCGGTTCTCCGCCAGGTATTCCAAGGTGGACAACTCCAGGTCGGAATCAATGCAGTAGCGGCTGGCGTCGCCGTATTCCGGCAGCCGCTTGTGGGCGATCACCTCCGCCAGAATGGAGATGGCGATCTCTCCCGGCGTGACTGCCCCGATGTTCAGGCCGATGGGGGTGCAGATGCCGGCCAGCCGCTCCTGGTCAAAGCCCTCCTCCCGCAGCATTTCCAGCAGCCCCTTCACCCGCCGCCGGGAACCGATCATCCCCAGATAGGCCGGAGCCTGCCCCGGCAGCAGCGCCCGCAGACAGTCCGCGTCGTGCCTGTGTCCACGGGTGATCACCACCACATAGTCAAAGGCGGTCACGGCCAGCTTTTCAATGGCGGATTCAAAGCTCTCGCACAGCACCTGCTTTGCCAGTGGGAAGCGGGCAGTATTGGCGAAGCTGGGCCGGTCATCCACCACGCACACGTTGAAGCCGCACTTGGCTCCGAACTCGCACACCGGCAGGGCGATGTGTCCGCCCCCCAGCACGATCAGCCGCTCCTGGGGCAGCACCGGCTCCCGGATGGTCACGCCGCCGTCCTCTCCCCATTGGGTGCTCACCCTGGCGAAGCGGCGGCCCTTGGCGTCCTCCACCGGCTCCACCCCGGTGAGCCGGCGGGTTACATTTTCCGCGATGCTGCCTTCCGCCGCTGCAAGCCGGGTCTCTGCCGTGACCGCCCGGTTCCCCTTCAGTTCGTTTAGAAGTTCCTGGTAAATATTGCTCATGCTCCCGCTCTCCTTCTATTCAATGATCTCATGGCCGCCCATGCGGTTGATCTCTTCCTTCAGGGCCAGCGCAGCGTCATAGCGCCGCCGGTGAGCCTCCAGCGCATCCCGGTCTTTGCAGCGGGACGCGCTGCCTTGAAAGCGCTCGATCAGCCTGACCCGTCTGTCCTCCCGGATGCATTTATCGGCAATGTATAGCACCGCCCTTTCATCCAGGCTGCCGCTTTCCCGGTCGTGATGGCTCTCCACCAGTTCCGCCGCCCTGTCATAGCCCAGCTCCCGCAGCCATTGGCCCCCCAGCATCGCATGGGCGGGCTGGGAGCGTGCAATGTCGTGCAGCAGGGCGGCACTTTCCAGCAGCCCCTTGTCCAGTGCCAGCGGCAGTTCTCCCGCGATCCGCAGCGCCTCCTTTGCCACGGCCCTGCTGTGGGCCATCACCCGCTCTCCGGGGGCAGCTGCCAGCAGCAGCTTCTCCGCCAGTTCCGGCGTGAGGGCCAGGTTGGGGAGCCGGCCCACGCTCTCCACAGTGAAGCCTCCCCTATCGTCGAATTCCAGTTGGCAATAGCTTCCATAAGGCAGGCGGAGCTGTCTGGCCTCATAGGGGGAGATTCCAAGCCCCGGGCACAGCAGCAGCTGGTTCACGCTGATGTGGGCCGCAACGGCAATATCCCCGTCGGAAGCGCCCATGGCTTCCCCCACAGCATCCAGAAATCGCTGCTGCCCTGCCACTGCGTCCTCCGCAGCGGGGATGGGCAGATTGGGATTCTCCCCCCTGGCGGCATAGAGCGCCGGCCAGCGCCGGGCAATCTCCGCAAAGTCCAGTCCGTCCCAATCCCCGGCGGAAAGCTCCGTCAGTCCTTCCAGAACCGTGACCTCCCTGGAAATTCCCTCTGCTGTCTGCACCGCACGGGAAAGTGGGCTGGAAAACACCCTGCTCACCCGGCCCGCCAGCTCCTGCCCCAGCAGGCAGGCCTGCATCCGGCCCAGTGGCCCCAGGGGAATGTCGGTGCGGCCCAGGCAGAGCCGTTTTCCCTGGGGAATATCCGGCCTGCCATGGCGGATCAGGTATAGTTTCCTCATGTGAATAGTCCTGTGAAATACTGCCCATAGAGCTCGGCCGCTGCATCCTTCACCGCTGCCGAATAGCTCCTATAGGCCTCTGTCAGCCGTTTTCCCTCCGGGGTCAGGCTGCTCTTGCCGCCCCCCGCGCCCCCCTGGCTGCGCTGGATCAGCGTCATGCTCAGCTGGGATTCCAGCCTGCGGATCAGGTTCCACCCGCTGGAATAGGACATCTGCATCCGTGCGCAGGCGGTGCGTACCGACTGGGTCTCGTCCACCAGCTCCAGCAGCATGGCCACCTGGCTGTCAAAGAAGGACTTTTCCCTGGCCAGCGCCACATTGACTACCGGCCGCACCAGCTGCTCATTGTGGTAGCGCAGCAGAGCCTTGAAGTCCTGGGGCGTATCCGCATCGTGGAGGATGCCCAGATCGGAAACCGGGATCTGCTCCATCGCCGCGCCGCAGCGATCCAGCGCACCCCGCAGGCCGCCCTCTCCGCTGTCCTCCAAAATTTCATCAATCAAATGGGAAGCGATCAAAATCGGGTGTCCTGTCTCCCCCTGGCACACCGGGCATGCCAGCTCCGCCCCGCTTTCCAGCAGGGCGTGAACCGTGGCTGCCGTAAACAGAGGGATGTCCACCGGGGTGAACAGCACCCGGTCGCACTTGTCCTGAATATATTCAAGGCCGATCCTGGCCGATTCAAACATCTGCGTATGCTCGTATTCCCTGTTGCGTAGAAAGACGATGCCGTTGTTGGCCAGATGCTTCTCCAGCGCCATGGCGTTGTAGCCCGTGACCATCACGATCTTCTCCACGCCCGCCTGCTGAAAGGTGGCCACCACCCGCTGGGCGATGGAAATGGAGCCGATGTTCAGCATGGGTTTGAAATCCCCCATCCGGGAAGACATCCCCGCCGCAACGATGACCGCGCCTGTCTGCATATGATTCCCTCCCTGATAAAATGCTGTCTCTAGTATAACCGATTGTTTTTCAAATGTAAATTGCTTTACAGCCCAATTTGAATATGGTATTTTGTAATCGAATCCATAAGGAGGGTAAACCATGGAACTGTATATTTACGGCACCGGCTGCGGCGCCGGGGAACTGATTGACAGCGGCCTGGATCTGGCACAGGTGCGCGCCTTTGTGGAAAGCGCTCCCCAGCCGGGGGCCCGCTTTCTGGGACGCCCCGTAATCAGCACCGAGGAATTGTCCGGCAGGGACTATGACCTTCTGCTGGTCACCAGCCGGGATGTGCCTGCCATCGCGCGCCGCTGTGAGGCCGCCGGCATTGAGAAAGACCGGGTCTTGTATTTAAAGAATCATTTCACCCTCACGGACAGGAATCCCAGCTATGAAAAGGCAGCTTCAGTCCTTCCCAAAGCTGTCTTAAAGCTGCTGCAAAGCCCACCAAAAATCATCAAAAATGCCCCCTGGGAGGCCAGCCAATTGCTGCCTGCGGACGTCCTGGAGAATGATTATGTCCGTGTAAAAACCCTGGAAGCCCTGTGCCTGCGCCTGTCTGATGTGCCCGGTGCGGCGGCGGAGCTGGGGGTCTATCAGGGTGCCTTTGCTCGCTGCATCAATGCCCTTCTCCCTGACCGCAGGCTCTATCTGTTTGACAGCTTCGAGGGCTTCGATTGCCGGGAAGCCTTGCGGGAGAAGGCTTTGCGCCCTCTGGGCCAGGGCTTTTTGGAGAGTCATAAGAACACTTCCGCGGAGAGCGTGCTGCGCATTCTGCCCCACCCGGAGCAGGCGGTTTTGATGCCTGGCCTGTTCCCGGCCTCCCTGAACGGCCTGGAGGAGCGCTTCGCCCTGGTGTCTCTGGATGTGGATCTGGAGGAGAGCACGCTGGCCGGCCTGCGCTATTTCTATCCCCGCCTATCCCCCGGCGGCTATCTGCTCCTGCACGATTATCATTCTCCCAAACTCCCCGGCGTCCGCGCCGCTTTGGATCGGTATGAAGCGGAATTGGGCCGCCGCCTGCCGGCGGTGCCGCTGTGCGATGCCAATGGTTCCCTGATTTTACCTGTTTGATTGCCTAAAAAATAACTTTTTTGCCATAAAAAATTCACATTATTTGTGCGTTTTTTACAAAAAGCAATTCGCAGATTCTGCGAATTGCTTTTTTTTGAAACTTGAAACTCTGGAAGATAGAAGCGTATCATTAAATAAAGAGATATGCAGAGAGAGGTGTTGCTGTTATGGAGGATGAACTTTTTGAGATCTCCGCCAGCCAGGTCACAGTAGAGATCAGGGACGAAAGGACAGGCCAGGTTTTCCGCCGGGAGCTGCCCATTGACTATTATGAGAATGCCAATGTCCTGCGGCTCAGCGGTGAAAATGTGGATGGCAGCACGGCTCAACTGGTGTTTTATTCCGCAAGGGGCATTCAGCGACTGAAAGATTTGACCGGTAAAGGCGCGGACCACGATAACTGCGGCGGACACAGCCAAACCTGAAGCGCTTTTGACAGTATTGTAGGGATCGTAGAAAAAGAAAACAAACGAAAATCAACAGGAGGTCAAGCTATGATTAGAAAAACTCTGGTAATCAACGGCGTCACCCGCAACCTGGTGCTGGAACAGGACGAAACTCTGGCTAAGGTTCTGCGTGAGCATCTGCTGCTCACTGGCTGCAAAATCGGCTGCGGTGAGGGCCATTGCGGCGCCTGCAACGTCATTTTGGACGGTAAGGTGACCCGTTCCTGCATTGTGAAAATGAGCAAGGTGCGGGACAACGCCGAGATCACCACCATCGAGGGCGTGGGCACCATCAGCGACATGCATCCGCTGCAGGTGGCCTGGATGGCTCACGGCTGCGCCCAGTGCGGCTTCTGCACGCCGGGCTTCATCATCAGCGCCAAGGTTCTGCTGGAGCAGAATCCCAACCCCACCCGCGAGGAAGTGCGGGATTGGTTCAACAAGACCCGCAACCTGTGCCGCTGCACCGGATACAAGCCTCTGGTGGACGCGGTTATGGACGCTGCCGCTGTTCTGCGCGGCGAGATGACCAAGGAAGACCTGATCTTCAAGCCCACCGGCGACAGCATCAAGGGTACCAAGTACATCCGTCCCTCCGCCGCCCAGAAGGTCACCGGTACCTGGGACTTTGGCGCTGACGATGCGCTGAAGATGCCGGAGAACACCCTGCGCCTGGCCCTGACCCAGGCCAAGGTTTCCCACGCCAACATCAAGAGCATTGACACCTCCGAGGCAGAGAAGATGCCCGGCGTGTTCAAGGTCATCACCTATAAGGACATTCTGGCTGTCGGCGGCACCAACAAGATCAACGGCCTTGTCATGCTGCCCAAGCACAACAAGACCGATGGCTTTGAGCGCCCGGTGCTGTGCAGCGACAAGATTTTCCAGTTTGGCGACGCCATCGCCATTGTAGCAGCCGACACCGAGGCCCACGCCCGTGCCGCGGCCGATGCGGTGAAGGTGGAAATTGAGGAGCTGCCCGCCTACATGAACGCGTTGGACGCCATGGCGGAGGACGCCATCGAGATTCACCCCGGCACGCCCAACACCTTCTTCGAGACCAACTGCATCAAGGGACCTGACTTTGACTGGGACAGCGTGCCTGACTCCCAGCAGGTTGAGATTGAGAGCTACTGCTCCCGTCAGCCCCACCTGCACCTGGAGCCGGACTGCGGCTATGGCTACATCGATGAGGACGGCATGGTGACCGTCCACTCCAAGTCCATCGGTATCCATCTGCACATGCCCATGATCGCCGGCGGCATCGGCGTTCCCATGGAGAAGCTGCGCATTGTCCAGAACCATGCCGGCGGCACCTTTGGCTACAAGTTCTCTCCCACCAACGAGGCCCTGATCGGCGCGGCCGCCATTATCTGCCAGCGCCCCGTATCCCTGGTGTTTAACCAGTTCCAGAATATCACCTACACCGGCAAGCGCTCCCCCGCCTTCATGCACATCAAGCTGGCGGCGGACGAGAAGGGCAAGCTGCTGGCCCTGTGGGGCGACAACTATGTGGACCATGGTCCCTACTCCGAGTTCGGCGACCTGCTGACCATGCGTCTGAGCCAGTTCACCGGCGCGGGCTATGGCATCAACTCCATCCGTAATAAGAGCCAGACCGTGTTCACCAACCACGCCTGGGGCTCCGCCTTCCGTGCCTACGGTTCTCCCCAGTCCTTTATGGGTTCTGAGATCGCCATTGACTGCCTGGCTGCCAAGATGGGCATCGATCCCTTTGAGATGCGGGCCATGAACTGCTACAAGGAGTCTGAGGGCACCACCATCCCCACCGGCTATCCCCCTGAGGTCTACTGCGAGGAGGCCCTGTTTGACAAGGCCCGTCCCCTGTATGAGGCTGGCAAGAAACGGGTTGCCGAGAAGAACGCCGCCTCCGACGGCCGTTACAAGTACGGTATCGGCGTCTCTCTGGGCGTTTACGGCTGCGGCCTGGACGGCGTTGACGCCTCCTCTGCCTATGCAGAACTGAACCCCGACGGCACCGTCACCATGTACGCCTCCTGGGAGGATCACGGCCAGGGCGCCGATATGGGTGTTCTTGTCTCCGCTCATGAGACTCTGCGTCAGGCCGGCATTAAGCCGGAGCAGATCCGCCTGGTGATGAACGACACCAAGTACACCCCCAACTCCGGTCCTGCCGGTGGCTCCCGCTCTCAGGTCATGAGCGGCAACGCCTGCCGTCTGGCCGCCGAGAACCTGCTGGCCGCCATGAAGAAGGAGGACGGCACTTACCGCACCTATGACGAAATGAAGGCGGATGGCCTTGAAACCAAGTACGAAGGCAACTGGGTGACCACCTTCTGCGCCGATCATCCCATCGACCAGGATACCGCCCAGGGCGATCCCTTCGCCACCTACATGTACACCATCTTCCTGCCCGAGGTCTGCGTTGACACCCAGACCGGTAAGGTGAAGGTGGAGAAGTTCACCTGTGTTGCTGACGTTGGCACCATCATGAACCGCCTGCTGGTGGAAGGCAACTTCTACGGCGGTCTGGTTCAGGGCATCGGTCTGGCTCTCAGTGAGGACTTTGAGGACCTGAGCAAGCACACCAGCCTGCTCAAGTGCGGCATCCCCTACCCCAACGATGTTCCCGATGACATCGAGCTGCACTTCAACGAGACCTACCGTCCCAACGGCCCCTACGGCGCTGCCGGCTGCGGCGAGGCTCCGCTGGATGCGCCGCACCCCGCCATCCTCAACGCCATTTACAACGCCACCGGCGCCCGCATCACCCGCATCCCCGCCCGCCCCGACAAGGTGCTTGCCGCCCTCAAGGAGCTGGAGAAATAATTTACAGCAGGTTCAAACCATGATACAATAGAGAGGCTCGAAAGAGCCTCTCTATACTTTAATTTGAAGTTTTCCATGCAAAGGAGGCAGCTGCCATGGCGCAGATCAATGAACGCCGTTCCACCCACGTATACCGTGTAAACCGTCTGTCCAAAGAGCTGATGGACGAGATGATCAGCCGCTGCGTTTATGAGCAGCCGGCCTATTGTAATGCTGCCTGCCCGCTGAAGCTGGATACCAAGGCCATGCTGAAAGCGGTGGCAGACGGGGACTATAAAAAAGCCCGGCAGCTGTATGAAAAAGCCAGCCCCTTTGTGCATATTCTCTCTGCCGGCTGCGACGCGCCCTGTCAGGAAAAGTGCAGGCTTGGCCAGGTGGGGGACGGAATTGCCATTCAAGAGCTGGAAAAAGCGGTAGCCCGCTACAGCGCCCGGAGCAAGAGCGGCGGCGTGTTCCGCATGAAAAAGAAAAAGACTGTGGCCATTTTCGGCTCCGGGCTGTTTTGCCTGTTTCTTGCAGGCGAGCTGGAGAAGAAGGCTTACCCGGTGACCATTTTCTGTCAGGAAGCGGACATGGAGCAATTTCTGGCAGCGGAAACGGGTTTTTTAAGCCGGGAAGAATTTGCTTCGGAGCTTTCCGATTTGCAAGCCATGGATTTGCAGTTTGAATTTGGCTGCAATGTTGAAAAAACCTTCTTTGAACAGCAGCGGGAGCGCTTTGACGTGATTTGTATGTCAGAGGCGATCGCCCATCAGCTTTTCCCGGAGGCTGTGTACAGCCTGGCTCTGATGGTGTATGAAAAGGAAAAGCTGGTGATGGGTCTCAGCGGCAGCGTGTTGGACTGCGCTTATGCCGCCAAACGGGCCGCCCTCTCTGTGGACAGGCTGGCCCAGAATCTGGACCCGGCCAACACCAGAGGAGAGGAGGGCCCGGTGGAAACCAGGCTTTATACCAACACCGAGGGCGTGGATAGACGGAGCCGGATCCCCTTCGGCGCGGATGGCTATTCCCGGGAGGAGGCCACGGAAGAAGCCCTGCGTTGCATCCAGTGCCATTGTGACGAATGTAAAAAAGGCTGTGCCTTTTTGGAGCACTATAAAAAATACCCGGCTTTGCTGGGGCGGGAGATTTTCAATAATACCCAGATCATCATGGGAGATCACCAGCTGAACAAGCCCATGAACTCCTGTTCCCTCTGCGGCCAATGCACCGTCACCTGTCCCAACGGCTTTGACATGGCGGAGGTCTGCCATCTGGCAAGGCAGAACATGGTATCCACGGACAAGATGCCTCTTGCGCCCCATGAGTTTGCTCTGATGGATATGCTGTTTTCCAACAACGAGGCCTTCCTGTGCCGGAGTCAGCCGGGCTATGCCCAGTGCAAGTATGTGTTTTTCCCCGGCTGCCAGGCGGCGGCCATCGCGCCGGAAACGGTGAAAGCGGCCTATTGGGATCTGTGCGAAAGGCTGGAAGGCGGCGTGGCCCTGATGCTGGGCTGCTGCGGCGCCATCTGCGACTGGGCAGGCCGCTATGAGATGTACGATCAGACCAGGGAATTCCTTGACCGGGAGCTGGCTAAGCTGGGCGACCCCGTCATTATCGCAGGCTGCCCCAGCTGTAAAAAAGAACTGTCCGCCCATGCCCAGGCCGAACTGGTGGGCATATGGGACATTCTCTGTGAAATCGGCCTGCCGGAAGGAGCGAAAGGGCTGGAGCGGCCCGCGGCCCTCCACGATTCCTGCGGCGCCCGGGGAGATGAACAGACCCAGACCGCCATACGCAAACTGGCGGAAAGATTGGGCTGCCAGTTGGTTGAGACGGCGTATTCCGGGGATCGGAGCCCCTGCTGCGGCTATGGCGGGCTGACCGCCTATGCCAACCGGGAGCTGGCAAAGGAGATGACCGACAAGTGTCTGGAGCGCTCCGACGCGCCCTATATCAGCTACTGCATGGCCTGCCGGGACCGCTTTGCCAGACAGGGGAGAGAATCCCGTCATATACTGGAGCTGGCCTATGGCACCGACGCGGGGGCGCCGCCAGATATCAGCGAAAAGCGCTATAACCGGCTCAGCCTGAAAAATGATTTGCTCCGGGAGATTTGGCATGAGGAGACGGAAGAAATGAAGCTGGACTATGAACTGAAGTTTACGGAAGCCGCTTTGAAGATGATGGATGACAGGATGATCCTGAAAAGCGATGTGATCGCCGTTATGGATGAGGTGCGCCAAACCGGTGAAGCCATTCTGGACAGCGAAACAGGGCTGCTGATCGCCCGCAGCCGTCTGGGCAATGCCACCTTCTGGGTGAAGTTTACCCGTGAGGGAGACAACAGCTATCTGGTTCACAGCGCCTACAGTCACCGCATGAACATCGTAAGGAGGCAGTAACCATGGAAAAGAACTATTACACCATAGACCCCCAGGGCAAGCTCCAGTGTGTCAAGTGCGGGGTACCCTTGGAAAAGGGAAAGGCCAAATTCATGTATCTGGATAACGGCTTCCCGGTGGAGCTACCGGTCTGCCCGGTGTGCGGCTTTGTCTATGTGCCGGAGGAGCTGGCCTTGGGCAAGGTGCTGGCGGTGGAAAAGGCCCTGGAGGACAAATGAAGGGCCATCCGGGCGGGCAGGAGAACACCCGCCAGATGCTGGCGCTTTCGGGACTACGCCCCGGAGCAAGCATTCTGGACATGGGCGCAGGCGCCGGGGAGACGGTAGCCCTGCTGCAAAGCCTGGGCTATGCGGCCCGGGGCATTGATCTGGCGCCCCGGTCAAAACTTGTGGAGCAGGCCGACATGCACGGCACCGGCTTTCCCGGCGGCAGCTTTGACGGGGTTTTGAGCCAATGCGCATTCTATATCTCCGGCGATGTGGATCAGGCCTTGGCCGAAAGCCATCGCTTGCTGAAACCCGGCGGGAAGCTGCTGCTGGCAGACGTGTTTTTTCAGGAGCCGGGGCCGCTTCTGGCCCGGGCCGGGTTTCATATTCTCCATGCTGTGGATATGACGGCCCAGTGGCGGGCGTATTATTTGGAGGCGCTGTGGCGCGGCGAGGAATGCTGCCCATCACCGGGCGGCAAATGCAGCTATTGGCTGCTGATTTGCGGAAAGGAATGAGAAAATGGATCTGCTGGATCGGATTCTGGAGCTGTCCCGTTACGGGTATTTCTGCTCCCAGATCTTGATGATTCTGGCCTTGGAGAGCCAGGGGGAGGAAAACCCCGGTCTGGTGAAAGCCCTGGGTGGACTCAACGGCGGCGTGGGCTTTTCCGGCGGCTGCTGCGGCTGCATGACCGGCGGGGTCTGTCTGCTGTCCTATTTCACCGGCAAGGGAGAGGACACCGGCCTGGAGCTGCCGGAGCACAAGAGTGCCATGGGGGAATTTACCCGCTGGTTTGAGGAAGAAATGACCGCGGAATATGGCGGCATCGACTGCCGGGATATTACCCGCGGCAATCCCGCCAAGCGGGTGGAGTACTGCCCCCAGATCATAGCCGCCACTTATGAAAAGTGCATGGAGATTCTCAGCGAGAAAGGGCTGATATAGAATGGTAATCGGAACAACGGAGAGCGTCTGTCCCGTTTGCCTGCGCCGCCTGAAGGCGGAAAAGCGGGCGGAGCAGGACGGCATTTATATGGACAAAAGCTGCCCGGAGCATGGCCGCTTTTCCGCGCTGATCTGGGAGGGGGATCTGCGTTCCTACCTTCACTGGAGCACGGAAAGTATCCGGGTAGAACAGCCGGTGGAGCCGAGGGGCACGGAAAAAGGCTGCCCCTATGACTGCGGGCTGTGCCAGGAGCATCAGCGCAAGGGCTGCTGTGTGCTTTTGGAGCTGACCAACCGCTGCAATCTCCGCTGCCCGGTGTGCTTTGCTTCCGCCGGGGAGAACCCGGTGAAGGAGCCCAGCCTTGCGGATATCGGCAGACAGTTTGATATGCTGATGGCCCATGGCGGGCCCTTCAACATCCAGCTCTCCGGCGGGGAGCCCACCCTGCGGGACGACCTGCCGGAAATCATCCGTCTGGGGCGGGAGAAGGGATTCTCCTTTTTCCAGTTGAATACCAACGGCCTCCGGCTGGCCCGGGAACCGGGCTATGCGGAGTCTTTAAAAAACGCAGGGCTCAACACGGTGTTTTTGCAGTTTGACGGTGTTACGGACGATGTGTATCTTGCCCTCCGGGGCCGGGGGCTGATGAAGGAAAAAGAGGCTTCCATTGCCAACTGCGCCGCTGCCGGGCTGGGCATCGTGCTGGTGCCGGTGATTGCCCGGGGGATAAATGAGGCGCAGGTGGGCGAAGTGCTGCGCTATGGGCTGGCCCATGCCCCGGCGGTGCGGGGGGTTCATTTTCAGCCCATCAGCTATTTCGGCCGCTGCGCCCTGGACCGGCCGGCAAAGCCCATTACTATCCCCAAAATGCTTGCACTGATCGAAGAACAGACCGATGGCATGATGCGTGCTGCCGACTTCGGCGGCGGCGGGGCGGAAAATCCTTATTGCTCCTTCCATGCCAGCTACCGCCGTATGGCGGACGGCACGTTGAAAGCCCTGGCTCGAAAAAGCAGCGGATGCTGCTGTACCGGGTCGGACGACTCCCGGGAGTTTGTGGCAAACCAATGGAGCGGAGCGGAGGAAGAACGGGTATTCAACACTGACGGAGAACTGGAGGAGACCTCGGCCCTGGATGCTTTCCTGGCCCAGATCAGGCAGGATACCTTTGCCGTGTCGGGGATGGTGTTTCAGGACGCTTATAACCTGGATCTGAAGCGGCTGAAACGCTGCTATATCTGCGAGATGGACGAGGAATTCGGCATGGTGCCCTTTTGCGCTTATAATCTGACCAATACCGAAGGGAGAGCCTTATACAGAAAATGACCATTTCCCGGATTGACAGTTACATCATGGAGAAAGAAAGCATGGGGCGCCTCACAAGGCAGGATATCGAGGCCATGCAGTTGGAGAAGCTCAACAGGCTGCTCAGCCGCGAAAAAGAGAGGGCGGGGTTTTACAAAGCGCTTCCGTCCGGGCTGGCCAGCCTTTCCCAGCTGGCGGAGCTGCCCTTTACTACCGATGAGGATCTGGCCCACAACGCAGCTTCTATGCTGCTTTGCTCCCAGGGAGAGATTCAGCGGGTGCTGTCCGACGCTACCAGCGGCACCACCGGCGCAGCCAAGCGGGTATTCTATACCCAGGGTGACTGCGAGAATACGGTGGATTTTTTCGCCGCCGGGCTGGGAGAACTGGTCTTTCCCGGCAGCGTGACCATGATTTGCATGCCCTTTTCCGGGCCTTACGGTCTGGGAGAGCTGATCGCTCAGGCCATCGAGCGCCTGGGAGCGAAGCCCCTGAAGTTGGGCACCCTGCTCAGCTATGGGGAATACAAAGACGTGATGGAACGGGAGCAGCCGGACAGCTTTGTTGGGATGCCGGTGCAGCTCTTATCCATCCTGCGCTGCTGCGGCAAGGGCAGCCTGCGGCGGGCCCTGGTCAGCGGCGACGCCTGTCCGGCGGAGGTTCTGCGGCAGTGCGAAGCCATCCTGGGCACAAGGCTGTTTCCCCACTACGGTTCCCGTGAGATGGCCCTGGGCGGAGCGATCACATGTCCGGCCCACGAGGGAATGCATCTGCGGGAAAACCATGTGATCGCTGAGATCGTGGATGAAGATGGCCGGGTGCTGCCGCCGGGAGAATACGGCCAGTTGGTGATCACTACCATTGGCATGGAGGCCTTGCCCCTGATTCGATACCGAACAGGGGACTATACCCGCATCTTGCCGGGAGCCTGTCCCTGCGGCAGCCAGACCATACGGCTGGGCAGGCTGGATCGCCGCCCTCAGGGGACGGAGATCACGGCGCTGGACAATGCGTTGCTGTCTCTGGAGGGACTGGTGGACTTCCGGGCAGAGGCCAGCGGGAATCACTTGGAGATTGATGCCCTTTGTAAGGGAACGGTGAAGGAAGCGGAGCTTTTACGGCGGGCAGAGCGGCTGTTTCCCGGTTATGAGCTCAGGGTGGCGCTTCGGAAGGCGGAGGAAAGTGACCGATGCCTTTACCGGGGAAAGCGCTGCATGATGGGCAACAGTACGGAAAACTTCCTTAAAAATGTGGAGATTGACCCATGAAAGCGGCTGCGGGAAAACGGGATGCGCTGCCCAGAGAATTCTACCAGAGGGATGCAAACCTGGTGGCGCCGGAGCTGCTGGGGAAGCTCCTGGTCAGCGAGAGCCCGGAAGGGCGCACCGCCGGGATGATCGTGGAGGTGGAGGCCTATAAGGGCAGCTGTGACAAAGGCGCCCACTCCTACAAAAACAAGCGAACAGAGCGGACAAAAATACAGTTTGGCCCCGGTGGCTTTGCCTATGTGTTTCGCATCTATGGCCTGCACAGCTGCTTCAACGTGGTAACAAATGATGAAGATGTCCCGGACGTGGTGCTGGTGCGGGCTCTGGAGCCGGTGGAGGGGCTTGCCCTGATGAAACAGCGGCGCGGGTGCGGCGTACCGGCCCGGTTCTGCAATGGCCCGGGCAAGCTTTGCCAGGCATTGAATATTACCGGCGCCGATTACGGGGCAGATCTTCTGGGGCCGAAGCTCTATATTGCGCCATACAGACAGATAAAAAAGAGTGAGATCATGGTCTCACCCAGAATCAATATTGACTATGCGGAGGAATGTATCGGTTTTCCCTGGCGGTATTTCATTAAGAACTTGCCATGGGTATCCAAGGTGCCTGGGAAATATCAGGCCGAAGCCGCACCGTTTCTCTGTGAGTCTTAGGGCATAAAATGATTTGAAAAAAGTGGCATCTAAAGTGTTGGGATGTTACACGTCGGAGCAAGCTTTATATCGCTTGCTCCGACTTTTTTGCAAAAGTCAGAGCGCGCTCATGCCGCTGCTCCTCCTTTCCAAATCGAACCCGCTGCGCTGGGCTTCGATTTGGTTTTGGGCGCAGCCCTTAAAGTGGCGGCATCCATAGTGTTATGATATTACAAAAATCGGCAATCTTCGAAAGAAGATCGCCGATTTTTACTTATTCTCTCTTCACGATCCACTCTTCACTAAATTGGAGCCGATTTTTGCTGGGTAAGAGGGAATCGAGCAGGATAGGAAAGGTGCGGTTTTATGGGTGGGCTACCCCTTTTTCAGTCAATCGTGTTTGCATTTCGGTTTATCATCGTTTATTGACTAATAATCAGCATCGATATTGCAGGCGTTTTTCGAAGCATCCAATGATTTTCAGCCTTTGGAAATCACTATGACGAAAGCTGTCGTCATTATGCGGATGGGATCCTACCGCCAAAACAGGCCAAAAATCATTATGGAGGGAAATCATGTTTCACTATGTCTGGCCCATTGCTCTGGTGGTCCTGTCTAATGTTATGTATCAGATCTGTGCAAAGTCAGTTCCAAATGAGATGAGCCCATTTGCATCTCTCACCGTAACCTATCTGGTAGGCGCAGTTGCCTCAGGGGTAATGTTTTTTGCTCTCAATAAAGAAGCAAATTTGCTAAAGGAATACAGCAATGTGAACTGGGCCCCCTTTGTTCTTGGAATTGTGATCGTCGGTCTTGAGGTCGGCTGGATTTATGCCTATAAAGCCGGTTGGCAGGTAAGCACGGGTTTTATTGTTCAAAGTGCATTTTTGGCAGTTCTCTTGCTGTTCGTTGGATTTCTGCTCTATCATGAGGCTTTGACCTGGAACAAAATAGTAGGCGTTTTTATATGTCTGATCGGCTTGGTATTCATCAATTTCAAATAACGGCAAAGACCGTTTTTCGAACCCTTCTTCGAAAAACGGTCTTTTTATTTTCTGAAACGCTTGCTGCCGTCATGGTTTTCCGATTTTATATTTCGGTTTGTGTTTTTATTCCACCATGTTTATCGCGCAGAGGGACGCAAAGCCGGGAGCGCATCTTAATCCACAGATGGCGCAGAAACATCCATAGCATATTTTTTCATGTAGGACAAGTACAACTTCTCCACATGAGACAGGTTTTCAAATTCCCTGTGTCCAAGCCCATAGGTAAAGCTCAATTCCGGGCTGATTTCCACACAGGAAATTTCCGCATCCCGATGGAGCATCGCCGCAAACTCCCTGGCATGCAGGGACACGCCCATACCGGTTTTTACCAGCTCAATGCAGCCAACGGAACTGCCTTCGTAGACAACATCGGGGGATATTTTTTCCTGGTTGAAGGCTGTTTGGATCAGATTGGAAAGAGAGCCGCCCCGGGTGGGCAGCAAAAGCCGCTCGCCTGCAAGCTGGTGCAGACTGACCGTCTGCGCTTCCGCACAGGGATGGACTTTGGGGAAAATAGCAACAATGGAACTTTTGACCATGGGCATGAAGGTAAACTCCTCCGGTCCCCGGAAATTGGAAAAAGTGGGAAATATGTTGAAAAGCTTTCTTCGGAACATATCATACAGGCTGAATTCATCCGCTTCTATCAGTGAAAAGCTGATGCTGGGGTAAGCCTTCTGGAAACCGGTAATGTATTTCGCCATATTGTAATACTGCGGATTCTGCATAACGGCAATGGTGAAGGACGGTGCAGACTGGTTCTTGTAATTATCCATCTCCATCTCTGATTCGGTGCAAAGTCTGGCAATCTCTTTGGCGTAGGGCAGATACCGCTCCCCCGCGCCGCTGAGCCGGATGCTTCTGGTCGTGCGTTCAAACAGAGCAACCCCCAGCTCTTGCTCCAGCGCCTTGATGTGCTTGGACAGCGATGACTGCGATATAAACAGGCGGGAGGCTGCTTCACTGAAATTCAGGCATTCCGCCAGCACCACAAATTCCTGAATGGTTCCGATTTCCATTTGCTTCACTCTCCCGGGTTCTATTTATTCCGTTCCGGAATAAATTATACAGGATTTGGAATTGCTTTGCAACAAAAATAACGATATAAAATAATCGTGTCATTTCTTTGTCAATTCCGCAGACAGAGATCGAAAGAGAGCGAAAAAAAGTGATTAAGGGAGGAAAATAATATGCTATTCCAAGTGTACGGCGAAAACTCCATGTATCAGATTCTTGGCTGGGTACTGGTTTTCACAGCCCTGATTCTGACCAATGAGATTCAGAGACGGTCGAAACTCGGCGGCTATGGCTTCTTTGTGGGTGTGCTGGGCGCGCTGACGGTGTACTTCATCGCCATCTACGTGGGGGCAGCCCGGGGCGCCCAGTGGGCCCTGAACAACCCCACTTATCTCTACATGAACAGCTGGTTCCACTACGCCAAGCTGTATGCCGCGGCCGCCGGCTGCATCGGCTTCATGTGGCTCAAGTACCATACGGCTCTGGGCAAAAAGGACTGGTTCAAGGTCTTCCCCTTTGTGATCGTGGCCATCAACATTCTGATTGCTGTTGCCAGCGATTTTGAAAGCGCCATCAAGGGCTCCATCGCACTGGCTGAAACCGGCAGCCGCTGGTGGCTTTCCAGCGAGGGCGTCTGGCTCTACGGCGGCTGGTGGAACATCGCCAACGGCGTGGCCGGCCTGGTGAACATTTTCTGCATGACCGGCTGGTGGAGCATTTACACCTCAAAGAAAAAGGACGATATGCTCTGGCCGGATATGACCTGGGTTTACATCCTGGCCTATGACATCTGGAACTTTGAGTATACCTATCTGAATCTGCCCACCCACACCTGGTACTGCGGCTTTGCGCTGCTGCTGGCCCCCACCTTCGCTGCCATCTTCTGGAACAAGGGCGGCTGGATTCAGAACCGTGCCAACACCCTGGCTACCTGGTGTATGTTCGCCCAGGTGTTCCCCCTGTTCCTGGATAAGAGCCGCTTCTCCGTGATTCCCTCCCTGTATGCGGACGGTTTCATGGATGCCGCCATTCATCCCACCCTGGTTGATCCCCGTGCCGGCGGCATCATTGCGGTGCTGTCCATCCTGGTAAACGTCGCGGCGCTGGCCTACATCATCAAGCGGGCCAAAGCACAGCACAAGAATCCTTACAAGAACGAGATCTTTGTCGGCACCAGAGATTTCGAGGAAGCCATGGCCCGTGCCGAGGCCTGAGCCTCGTATTGGTATGCTGCAAAAAACACTACCCATTATATGGGTAGTGTTTTAAATACAGGCCAGTGTGTGCTCTCGCTCTTTCCGCTGTGCAGGAGACCGTGTCCGCCGGGTCAGGTACCGTCGTCCAACAGCTTTTTCCACTGCCCGCGGCAGTCCTCCCGCACGATATAAAAGCTCTCCATCTCTTTGAAGGCCCGCTCCGTAAAGGAGTAAGCCTCTTTGGAGACGCACCACTCCAGCAGAATATAGAAGGACAGACGCACCGCCATGGGGACAAGCTCATCTGCCTTGCCCGGGTTTTGGATGACCCCGCTGGCCTGACAATCCTCTACCAGGCGGACAAGCCAGTTGGAGTATCGCTTGATATAATCGTTCACCGGCGCACGGAAACTGAACTTCCGTTTCAGTTCCAGCTCAAACATGGCCACCGTCAGCTCCGGGCCGAAGGATTCCGCCAGGCACAGATACTTGTTATACAGCACCCACAGCTTCTCCAGGGGCGTGCCGGCCTTGAGCATTTCCAGCATGGTGCCCTCAAAATCGTCCTTATGCCCCCGCAGCAGGCACAGCAGTACATCGTCCTTCCCGCCGAAAACAGAATAGAAGGAGGAGGGAGAAACCCCGGCTTCCCGGCAGATATCCTTCACCATTACGGAGGAGTAACCCTTCCGGCGGAACAGTTCAATGGACGCCGAAACGATCCGGTCCGTATTTTTTGAGTTGGTAACCATACAAGCACTCCTTTTGGAATAGTATCCAAGTTTATTGAACATAATATCATATTTATCCAAGATGTGCAAAGATTTTTTCCACGGCATTGTAAAAATGCTGTTTGCCAAATTATTGAAAACTCTGATTTTATTTTGACACAGTTGACTTGGCAGAGGACAGGAAATATTATAGTACAAGTATAGTATCTGTACTCTGTGGGGCGCGCCGTCTGACGGCGGCGTGTCAGCGAACGCATTGAAATGGGAAAGACATACATATAAGGAGGAAATTCATTGATGTTAACAAGAGACGAGAAAATCGCCAAGCTTGGCAAGGTCATTACCGACCGGGCCACGGTTCTCCTGGGAAAGGACAAGATCACCCCGGATTCTCCCGAGTACTGGGGCATCAACTCCGCACTGAAATTCACTGCCGCCAATTACGGCGAGCAGATGGCAGAGGACATTCTGGATATCTGCCTGACCATGAAAAAGCGCGTTCCCCTCACCTTTGCCCAGCTGGCAGAGAAAAACCCCCAGTTTGATAAGGAATACCTGGAAAAGGCCCTGCAGGCCGTCAGTGAAAGCGGCCTGGTGGAGTTCCATTGGGAGAACCTGGACGGCAAGAACCCCAATCATGAGAAGCGCTGGGTGCTGGATATGTTCGTTCCCGGCAGCGCGGAGATCATGATGATCAACCCGGTTCATTCGGACATGTTCCCCGAGACGGCGGACTTCTTTGAGCGCATGGCTTACCTGCCCCTGGCAGGCCTGACGGAGCAGGTGCCTCCCGGCGGCGCCGGCATCGGCATGCACGTCATCCCCGTTGAGAAGGCCATCCCCGCCGAGAGCCAGTCCCTCCCCATTGAGCATCTTTCCCACTGGCTGAAGAAGTACGAGGGCCACATCGGCGTCTCCGTCTGCTCCTGCCGCAAGCAGCAGCGCATCCGGGGCGAAGGCTCCGGCGATATCGAGGCCGACTGGTGCATCGGCGTAGGCGACTTTGCGGACTACTGCCGGGAGACCAACCACGGCCGTGACATTACCTACGAAGAGGCCATGGAGATTCTTCAGAAGGCCGAGGATCGGGGCTATGTCCACCAGATTACCAACATCGACGGCGAGAACAAGATCTTCGGTATCTGCAACTGCGCAGTCGGCGTCTGCAATGCGCTGCGTACCTCCCAGCTGTTCAACACGCCCAACCTGTCCGCCTCCGCCTATGTGGCAGAGAGCGATGGGGAGAAATGCGTGGCCTGCGGCAAGTGCGTGGAGACCTGCCCTGCCGGCGCTGTCCGCTTGGGCCAGAAGCTGTGCACCAAGGACGGCCCCATCCAGTATCCCCGCCACGAGCTGCCCGATGACACCCGCTGGGGCGAAGATCACTGGAACAAGAACTACAGAAACGAAAACGGCTGCATTCAGACCTGGCCCACCGGCACCGCCCCCTGCAAGGTGGCCTGCCCGGCGCACATCGCCATCCAGGGCTACATCAAGATGGCAGGCGACGGCCGCTATCAGGATGCGCTGAAGCTGATCAAGAAGGATAACCCCTTCCCCGCCGTCTGCGGCTCCATCTGCCGGAAGTACTGCGAGGACGCCTGCACCCGGGGCACCGTGGATCAGGCCCTGTCCATCGACGAGATCAAGAAGTTCATTGCCGAGCAGGATATGAAGGCGGAGCACCGCTACATCCCGCCCATGAACTCCTGCACCAGAGATAAGTTTGACCAGCCTGCGCCTACTTCCTGGCCATCGAGGGCTACAGCCCTGTGGTATTCGATAAGGAAGCCGCCCCCGGCGGCATGCTGATGAACGGCATCCCCAACTTCCGTGTGGATAAGGCCGTTGTCAAGTCCGAGATCGATGTGCTCCGTGAGATGGGCGTGGAGTTCCGCTGCGGCATAGAAGTGGGCAAGGACGTCACCATCCAGCAGCTGCGGGAAGAGGGCTTCCAGGCCTTCTACGTGGCCGTGGGTCTCCAGAAAGCCCTGAAGCTGAACATTGAAGGCGAGGAGCTGGAAGGCGTTGTGGCCGGCCTCGACCTGCTGCGCGGCGTGAACAAGGGAAGCATCACCGCCCTGGAGGGCGACACCGTGGTCATCGGCGGCGGCAACGCGGCCATCGACGTGGCCCGCACCGCCCTGCGCCTGGGCAAGGGCAGCGTCAACATCTACTGCCTGGAGAAGGACGAGGAGATGCCCACCGTGGCCGAGGAGAAGAACAGCGGCCTTTCCGACGGCGTGGTCATCAACAACTGCTGGGCCCCCAAGCGCATTCTGGG
The DNA here is from genome assembly GCA_004560305.1 of bacterium. Lineage (GTDB taxonomy): Bacteria > Bacillota > Clostridia > Oscillospirales > Oscillospiraceae > Limivicinus. Next base: position 37,250 of record SFVI01000003.1, read on the forward strand.
CGAGGGCGGCAAGGTCACCGGCATTGAGCTGATGCGCTGCCTGTCCGTGCGGGACGCCCAGGGCAAGTTCGCCCCCGTTTACGACGAGAGCGAAACCATCACCGTGCCCTGCTCCAATGTTCTGGTTGCCATCGGCCAGCGCTCCGATTACGGCGCTGTTCTGGCCGGTACTGCCGCGGAGACCGCCGACGGCCGTCTCGTGGAACACGACAAGCTCACCTTCCAGACCGCGGAGCCTGACATCTTCGTGGGCGGCGACTGCGCCACCGGCCCCATGTACACCATTGACGCCATCGCCTCCGGCCGTGAGGGCGCCGTGTCCATCCACCGCTTTGTCAACGTGGGCCAGACCCTGACCATCCACCGCAACACCCGTGAGTTCAAGGAACTGGATAAGTCCAAGGTGGTTCTGCCTGTGGAGAGCGTGCATAAGCCCGCCCGCAACGAGCCCACCATTGATAAGTCCAAGATCCTCACCATGTGCGACGACCGGGTCACCTTCACCGAGGAGCAGATCAAATCCGAGGCTTCCCGCTGCCTGAGCTGCGGCCGCAGCGTGGTCGACCCCAACAAGTGCATCGGCTGCGGCATCTGCACCACCAAGTGCGAGTTTGACGCCATCCACCTGAAGCGCACCCGGCCCCAGAACAGCAAGATGATCCCCGCAGAGGATAAGCTGAAGGCCATCGGCGCCTACGCTGCAAAGCGTCAGGTCAAGATCATCAAAAAGCAGCTGACCGGCAAATAAATTCATTTTTCAAAACAGGCATGGGCATGCCCATGCCTGTTTTGAAATCATGGGAAAGGACCATCATGCACGAACTGAGTATCGTTACCTATGTCATTGAACAGGTGGAGGAGATCGCCAAAGAGAACCAGCTGACGGATATTGAATCCGTCACCCTGGAATTCGGTGAGGTGTCCGGCATTGAGCCGGAGTATCTGGTGGATTGCTGGAACTGGTATGCCAAGAAAACGCCTCTCATAGAGCACACCAAGTTTCTCTATGAAACCATTCCTGCCGTCACCTGGTGCAACGCCTGTAAAAGCACCTATCCCACCCTTCAATACGGGAAGACCTGCCCTCACTGCGGCAGCGGGGAGACCTGGCTGCAGCAGGGCAACGAAATGAATATCAAGCAGATTGTAGCCTGTTAGCACCAAATCCGCGGAAAGGGGAAAAGAATGAAAGATCTGAAGCATCTAAGCTACTTTGAAGATCTCCTGCAGGACGCAAATAATGAGCTTGTGATCCAGGCCCGCGGCGAGGGCAAAAAGTGCGTGGCCTATGTGTGTGAGAACACGCCGGAGCCTTTGCTGAATCTGGAAGGCTGCTTCTCCGCCCGGCTCCGGGCACCCCGCACCAGCTCCATGGAAATGGCCACCTACTACCTGACCAGCTTCCTGTGCGAATACAGCCGGGCCCTGCTGGAGCGGGCCATGGAGGGTGGCTTCAACTTTGCCGACTGTCTCATCGCGCCGGACGGCTGCTCCATGATCAACCGCTGCGTTGAGAATATGGAGCTGCTGCACACCATGGACCAGGGCAAGGAGAACTTCTTCTATGAGAATATGGAAATCCCCATGAAGGCCGATGACAACGGCCTGAATCTCTATGTTCTCCAGTGCAAGAATCACATCCTCAAGCCCCTGCAGGAAAAGTTCGGCATCGATGTTTCCGATGCCGCCATCCGGAAATCCGTGGCGGAGCACAACCGGGTCTGTGAGCTGATCCGCGCCATCGGTGAGTTCCGTAAGGGGGACAAGCCCACCATCACCGGCTACGAGTTCAGCGTGATCACCCTGGCCACCTACGCCGCCCCCAAGTACCTGATCATGGACAAGCTGGAGGAAACGCTGGAAGAGCTGAAAACCAGAGAGCCGGACGAAAAGAGTCCCTTCCGCGCCCGTGTGGTCATCGTCGGTTCCGAGATCGACGATCCGGAGTTTATCAAGCTGGTGGAAAGCACCGGCGCTTTCGTCTGCGCCGACCGGTACTGCTACGGCTCCTTCCCGGGCCGGGACCCTATCCAGCTGACAGAGGACAAGGACGCCCTCACCCAGATCTGCCGCCAGTATATGTATCGGGGCCAGTGCCCCCGCTACATGGATCAGGCCAAGATGCTGGGCCGCCGGGCTTATGTAAACCAGCTTGCCAAGGAATACAATGCCGATGGCATCATCTATGAGCAGGTGAAGTTCTGTGACCCCTGGGCCTATGAACGGATGGTCGGCTCCCATGTGCTGCACGATGATTACGGCTATCAGGTGCTCTCCATTGACCGGCCGTACAACGTTTCCGGCGTTGGCCAGCTGCGCACCCGTGTTCAGGCCTTCATTGAAAGTCTGGAGATCAAGAAGATTCAGGGAGGTGCAAAATAATGGCGGACAAACGGATCGGAACGAAGAACTTCGGCAGCCTGTATACCGGCGGAAGAGTTCGGAAACGCAGGGAATGGCGCGGCATTGTAGACACTGCCTATGACTATTCCCGCTGGCTGTACAACTGGGTGACCATGTTCCGGGTGGTGCTGGTGAAGCCCCGGAACATCAAGGCCCTTTTCCGCTACCGCTGGATGGCCAACTATCTGGCTGTGCCCATGATGGTGGACCGGCACACCCAGGGCCTGCGGGGCGAGCATCTGCGCATCTGCCATGTGGAGCAGGATCTGATCATTGAGGATGTGGCAAAGCTGCTGGACAAGCTCTTCCGGGGTGACCGCCGCATCGGCAACGATACGGAGTTTTCCAAGAAGGTTGTCCTGGTGGACGAGAACGAGATGCAGTCCATCATGATGGGCTTCCCCACCCTGGTTCCCCTCAGCCGGGAGATCGCTTCCACCTATATCCCTGTTCTGCTGAACCAGCGGGCTGCCTGCCACTATATCGACGTGGCCCAGGAATACGGTCTTGCCGGCGATGTCTGCCCCATGCCGGAGGCGGAAGCCGGCGTGTCCATCGATGACGACGCCCCGGTGCTGGGCGCCTGCGCTGTCCAGTGCAACACCACCTGCGACGGCTCCCTGATGGGCAACGGCGTCATCTCCAAGCGGCTGGAGCTGGAGGATGGCATTCCTGTGTTCCAGCTGGCAACGCCCCTGCGCCACCGGGAGGACGATGTGCAGGAGTACGCCGCTCAGGAGATCCGCAACGCCATCGCCTTCATTGAGGAAAAGACCGGCGAGAAGTGGGATTGGACCCACTATTTTGAATGCGCCAAGCGTGTCAACTACGCTACCAAGTGCCGCATGGAGTGGCTGGAGATGAACAAGACTCCTTATCCCCAGGTCTTTGGCTCCAACCTGGCGCTCTATACCGAGACCAACTACATGGCCATCAGCGGCCGCCTGCCCGTGTTTGAGGAGGCGGACCGGAAGATCACCGCTCTGGCGGAAAAGGCCTACCAGAAAAAGAAAATCGCCGCCAACGAGTACCGCCACAGGGCCATTGTCTGGGGCGTTCAATCCCATTACTATATGGACTTCCTGGTCTGGCTGCTGAACTGCTGGGGCATCGTGCCGCTGACGGATATGCTGTCCATGGTCTCCACCAAGATGATCGCCGAGACCGACACCCCGGAGAACCGGGAGCAGGCCATTTATGACATTGCCTGGCTCACCGAAAACATGATCATGCGCAACCGCACCCACGGCGGCTACAAGGTGTTGCTGGACGAGCTGTGGGAGTTCGTGGAGGAGTTCAACGCCGACATGGTCATTCTCTGGGAGCACATGAGCTGCAAGGCGCTGGACGGCATGCACGGCCAGTTTGAAGAAAAAGCCCGGGAGCGGGGTATCCATCTGGTATGGGTTTCCCACGACCTGTTCGATCCCCGGGTGATTTCCCGCCAGGGTGTCCGCGACCAGATCAACAGCTATATGCGCACCGTCATGCGGGAAGAGCCGGTGGATCCGTCCCTGGAGACGCTGGATGATGCGGAATCCTGGTAAGTGAAAAGGAGGCAACACAAGCATGAAAAAAATCAAGAACACCCTGCTGAAGCTGCTTTTGAAGCTGCTGTTGATCCTGGTCTCCTTTATCGCCGTGACCTTTGTGGTCTATTTCTTCAATCTGGACATGAAGCTGACCGCAGCCATGGAGCCGATCCTTTTCAAGTTCTACGACAAGGTCAAGCGGGACCAGCATCTGTAAGGGTGCGGCATTCGTTCAAAGCAAAGGAAGAAGGAAAACCATGGAACCCTATAAAGTTTACGAGATCAAACAGAGCATATTTCAGGCCAACGACGACCAGGCGGATCAGCTGCGGCAGGAGCTGAAGCAGCAGCACACCTTCCTGCTGAATCTGATGTCCTCCCCCGGCAGCGGCAAAACCACCACCCTTACCCGTACCATTGAGGCCCTGCGGGACGAAATGCGCATCGGCATCATGGAGGCGGATATTGACTCCGATGTGGACGCGGCCAAGATCGCCCGCACCGGCACCCGGGTCATCCAGCTTCACACCGGCGGCATGTGCCACCTGGATGCGGACATGACCCGCCAGGGCCTGCAGGAGTTTGGAACGGAAGACCTGGACCTGGTAGTGCTGGAAAACGTGGGCAATCTGGTCTGTCCGGCAGAGTTTGACACCGGCGCCGTCAAAAACGCCATGATTCTCTCCGTTCCGGAAGGACACGACAAGCCCCTGAAGTACCCACTGATTTTCCAGGTTTGCGACGCGCTGATCATCAATAAAATTGATGTTCTGCCCTATTTTGACTTTGATCTGGAAAAGGTCAGGGAGTTTGCCCATATGCGCAATCCAAATCTGAAAATCTTCCCTGTCAGCGCCAAAACCGGCGAGGGAATCGAGGCCTGGTGCGACTGGCTACGCCAGCAGGTCGGTGCGTGGAACAATGCCGCTTCGCCCTCCGGGCTTGGCTGACTTGCGCACCCGGAACAGAATGCCCGGTGCCTTCCCGGGCAATATGGAAAAGCAGCCCTAAAGGGCATGCAAGATAGGGAGGCAGCAGGTTTTGAGCGGGCCTTTTCCGCCCATGCTTCACAAAAAATTGCGGGAGTACTTTCGTGTATTCCCGCAATTTTTCATTTTACCTGAGCGAAAAATCCTTGCGCAAAGCTGCTGTTCACCAGAAAAAGAGAGCTCTTTCTGTCGGGCGAGGCAAAAAGCGCAGAAATGCTGGATATGTATTTCTTCTTGCGGTCATGACTTTCCTATGATATGATATAAAAACACACAAAAAATTTGCAAAATACAAATATTTTGTCCCAGCTTCCATTTGCTGTTTTGTCATTGTAAGTTCTAAAAAAAACGACAAGGAGAAGAAAGATGAAAAAATTTGTATGTCTGCTGACGGCTCTGGTTTTTGCTGCAACGATGTTTGCCGGCTGCGGAAGCCAAGGTTCTGCCGAAAGTGATGACGGCAAAATCCAGATCAAGGTGCAGTATCTGTGCGGCAGAATGAATCTGGATCTGGAATCAGTGCTGGAAGAAAAATTCCCCAATGTTGACATTGTGACAGATGAGCTTGTCGGTACTCCGGATTATATCATTGCAAAAGAAATGGAGTATGATCTGGAGCCTGACATTTATCTTTACGAGGGCCTGTCCAATATGGATGATAAAATCATCGCAGATAAATTCTACGATCTGTCCCGGGAGGAGTTTGTCAATCACTTCTATCTTTCCGCAGTATCGGATTGTATCAATGAGGACGGCGGCCTGTATTTTCTTCCCGGGCCGGTATATGTTTACGGCATCGTCTACGATAAGACGGCCTTTCAGGAGCTTGGGCTTGCAGTCCCTCACAGCTATACAGAGTTTGTGAATCTTTTGAATGAAGTGAAGGCAATGGACCTGAAAGGGACAGAGCCGGATGAAAACGACCCCGATGCAAAGGTAACGGTGGATGTGGAGCCCTTTGTCCCCACGGTTAAATGGCCCGATATGTGGACATTTATTTTTGATTCCTACATCTATGACGATTACATCAAGGGTGTTGAAAACGCCTTGTGGCTGGACAAATATCAACAGGGAAACGAGAGCATGATCGGCCATATGGAGGGCGCCGCAGAAAAACTGATCAAGCTGTTTGATGACGGGATCTTATCGCCGGCTTTCTGGGAGATCAGGGCGCCTGTACGCACGGCGATGCTTTACCGATACCACACATCGCTTATGACCATCGAATGTCAGTCGGCACTGGGCTTCAATGAGCAGGCAAACGCGGAGACGCCGGATAACCTTCACGAAATCGGCATGATGCCCTTTTATACAAGTGACGAGGCGGACACGGATTATCTGATCTCCATGCCGAGATGTTATTTTGGCATGACCAAAAAGGCCGCTCAGGATGAGGCAAAGCGGGCAGCCATTCTTGAGATCTTCCATTTCCTCAGCACCATGGAAGGGCAGGACCTGATGATCGAAGGCGGAGGAGGAGAGATCAATCTTCTGAAAGAGAGCAATCTTACGGATGCTCCGTTTTATGATGAAGTCAGAAATACCTTCCAAGAGGGAAGAGTCATAACCCGTTTTTATTTTGCAGGAAACTCCGGCGCGGTGGAGTCCTATATGCATTCCACGACCCTTGACCTTGCAGCGGGGAAAATAACGATAGAGGATTGGTTGAAAGAGGCGGACCGCATCAGGGACGAGGCGCTGGAAAGCAAGCCGGTCGCAGAGGAGCAGTCCTACGGCACGGTCAAAGAAACGCTTACCATGGAGGAAACAGCCGTTGTTGTGGGAGAAGCCTATCTTCACGCAACCGGCGCGGACATCGGGATCGTACCATGCAGAGCCAGCTTCGGTATGAAAAACAAGCTTTATCAAGGCGATATTACCAACAGCGCCATCGATACAATAATGACTACGAGAATGAGTGTGGGTACCGTTTCTGAAGACCCAAAGCACATCAATATCGTTACCGTGAAGATCACGGGGCAGCAGCTCATGGATCTGCTTGAGGAATACAAGGATACCTTTGTTGGTCTCGCGGGCCTTGACGTTGTGTATGATCCTTCCGGGCCGGAAGGCGAAAGATACCGTTCCATCAGGTATAAGGGGAAGGAAATCGGGCCTGAGGATGAATTTATCGCGGCTTCCGTAAAGGGTGCCGTGAGGACTCTCCCCATTGTAAGGTCATACGATGAACTTGTTTTCCGGGATATGTTCATCGGCTATCTTGACAGCCTTGGCGGTGAGATTTCCGGAGCACCCCAAAGCCTGAAAATTGTGAAATAGCAGTGTATTTCAGAGGAGAGCCTATCGTGCAAGAGAATCATTTAAAGAATCAGTTTGAAATGGCGCCCACTGTTGCAGTGGTTCTCATACTGTCGCTGCTGTTGACCTATTTTCTGATGTCAGGCACCATGAACTCCATAAACGACGTCAGTGAACAGGAAGCCCTTGCCCTTCTGACAGAAAACGCGGTGCAGATGAAGAACATCATAGAAAATCAGCTGATCAATAATTGGAAACGGATCGATACCGTGTGCGTGGCGCTGGAGCGCTCGGAAGCTCATACGGTAAATGAGCTTATTTCCTTTTCGCAGGATGTGTCAGCCGACGCGTATGACATTCTGCTGCTTTCGGATGATGGCAGTTCCCTGGACAGATCCGGCCAGTGGGGCTTGAAGCAGATTACGCGGGACCTTCTGCCTCTGATGCAGGACGAGGAAAGGATTCTGCTTCTGCGGCAGGATAATGATACGGATCTTCTGGTCTTTGGAAAAAGGATCAGGCCTTTTTCTGTTGGTGCAGAGCAGATGGAATATCTGTTTGTGTACTACAAGCTGGACTCCTATCTGGAGCTTCTGAAAATGGAATCCTTTGGGGGAAACGGGCAAATCCGAATCATCGACAGCAGAGGCACAACCCTGCTCCATTCTGACAATCTTCCGGATTCGGAAAACAGATATCTGTTCTTCAGCACATACAAAGACGCAGCGTTTCTTAACCATGATGTTGTAAAGGACGGCGATTCCTTCCGGGAATATGTGCTTTCGGGTAAGAGCGATGCAATTCATGTGGTGCGTGATTCGGGAGAAAATGAAATCATCAGTTTTTCCAAGATTCCCAACACGGATTGGCACATCGTTATTTCCATAGACCAGGCGCTGGTTATGGGGACAAGACCTTCCAGTGTGGAGAAGATCGGCAAAGCATCACTGCTGGCAGTTATGTTCATTGTGTTGTTTTCTTTGCTTACAATCTCTTATATCGTATATAAGGCGCAGAAGAAAACAAATGCCCAGAACAGGGAGCTTGAAAAGCTCAACGAGCAGCTGCGGGAAAACAACGCCTCCCTGGAAGAAGCACGGCATTTGGCTGAACAATCCTTCCATATGGCCGAGAAGGCAAATAAAGCAAAGAGCGCCTTCCTTTCCAGCATGTCGCATGACATCCGCACACCGATGAATGCGGTGATCGGCTTTGCCACGCTGGCCCTGACCAATGCTGACAACGCGGAAAAAGTAAAGGAATATCTGGCGAAGATCCTGGCCTCCGGCAATCACCTGCTCTCCCTCATCAACGACATTCTGGATATGAGCCGCATTGAAAGCGGCAAGATCAACCTGGAAGAGACGGAGGCCAACCTTTCCGATATCTTCCACGACATTAAGACCATTATCAGCGGTCAGGTCCACGCCAAAGAGCTGGAGCTTTATATGGACATCATGGATGTGACCGATGAGGATGTATTCTGTGACAAGACCCGGCTGAACCAGGTCCTGCTGAATCTGCTGTCCAACGCCATCAAATTCACGTCCCCCGGCGGTGCGGTGTCGGTCCGGGTGTCCCAGCTGCCCAATGCGCCGGAGGGGAAGGGCCTGTACGAGATCCGTGTGAAGGACACCGGCATCGGCATGAGCAAGGAATTTGCCGAAAAGATATTCGATCCGTTTGAACGTGAACGCAGCTCCACCGTCAGCAAGATCCAGGGGACCGGGCTGGGCATGGCCATCACCAAAAACATCATTGATATGATGGGCGGCACCATTGAGGTACACACCGAACAAGGCGTGGGCACTGAATTTGTGATCCGTCTGACACTGCGTCTGCAGTCCGAGCGCCGCAGCGTGGAGAAGATCAAGGAGCTGGAAGGGCTGAAGGCTCTGGTGGTGGATGACGACTTTTACACCTGCGACAGCGTGACCAAGATGCTGGTACAGGTGGGAATGCGCTCGGAATGGACGCTCTCCGGCAAGGAGGCCGTCCTCCGCGCCAGGCAGGCCATTGAAATCAATGACGCGTTCCACGCCTACATCATCGACTGGCGGCTGCCGGATATGAACGGCATTGAGGTCACGCGCCAGATCCGCGCTCTGGGGGACGACACTCCCGTCATTATCCTTACCGCTTACGACTGGGCGGATATCGAGGTGGAGGCAAGAGCCGCCGGTGTGACGGCGTTCTGCTCCAAGCCCATGTTTATGTCTGATCTGCGTGAAACACTGATGACTGCCCTTGGTCAGCAGGAGGCCAGGAAGAAACACATCCTGCCCTCGCCTCACGAATCGGAATACTTTAAGGGGAAGCACCTGCTGTTGGCAGAAGACAACGAGCTGAACCGGGAAATCGCGCTGGAAATTCTGGGCAAGTATGGGTTTGTGACCGACACGGCGGAAGACGGCGCGGCAGCGGTAGAAAAGGTGGCCGCTTCCAGGCCAGGCGATTACGACCTTGTGCTGATGGATATTCAGATGCCGGTCATGGATGGCTGCGAAGCGACCCGGAGGATCCGCACATTGGAGGAGCCGGCTTTGGCCAACATACCCATTCTGGCGATGACCGCAAACGCATTCGATGAGGATCGGAAGGCCGCTATGGCCTGCGGAATGAACGGCTTCCTCTCCAAGCCCATTCAGATTGAGGAGCTGTTCCAAACACTGCAGAGTCTGTTCCGCTCCGGCGCGGTATAAACATTTTTTCCCTTTTTGAAACGCCCTGGCGCTGTTATCCATCGGGCTGTATGGTTTCGCCTGATTTTTCCTGCGATATTTGCCCATAGAAAAACTGCCGTCCGGCTGGTCAGCCGGACGGCAGTTGAATGTGCAGGATAATACTTCCTGACTATGCTTACTCCTGAGCGGAAGCGGCGGTCTCCTTCTGCTCCACAGGCACCACCTTGACAATGCCCTTCTTCCACAGGATGCGGGCGCAGAGAATGGTGACAGGGATCATAACGATGATGAGGATGCCGGCCAAACCCGTAGAGCCGATGCCCAGCACGGTCAGGGCGGTCACCAGCAGGGCGGGAACCAGGGCAGGCAGCAGGTGATTCTTCACCTTGGTCTTGCCATTGCCGCTGCTGAGCAGGCCCAGGGCCATGCAGCCGAACAGGGCGGGCAGCAGGTAGTCGCTGGCGGTGACCACATAGGGGTTCTCCAGAATGGGCTTAATAAAGCTGAGCAGCACCACGCCAATGGCCAGGATGATGATGGTGACAGCGGAGGAAACGGCAGTGGCGATCAGGGCAACAGCGTCGCCCTCCACGGTGTTGGGCTCCACCTTGGCGATCTGCTGGGCATTGATGATGCAGGGAATCTTCAGGTTCATCACGTTGCCGGAAGCAAAGGTCAGGTAGGTGGAGGAGCCCAGAATGGGGGTGTAGCTGCCCACCTCGGCGATGGACGCGGGGCCCATGATGGCGGTGATGGCGATCAGGCCGGGCAGACACATTTTGAAGCTGGGCATGCAGTCATACACGGTGCAGACGATAAAGGGGATCACCAGCATGTAGGCAATGAACAGCACCATGAAAACGCGGCCGGATTTGTGGGCCCATTCAGTAAAGGGGTCCAGAGCGACTTTTTCCTTGACTTTCTTCTCTTTTGCCATTTTCTTTACCTCCTTACTTGAACAGACCGACCCACAGCACGCTGGAAGCCATAGCAACCAGCATGGCGATGGCCATGGTGAAGTTGTTGAGCCACTTTGCCTTCTTGCCGATGACGCCGCAGATCAGGGTGACCACAAAGCTGACCGCCATGGTCAGGGTGGTGGGCAGATCGGTGAAGAGCAGGATGGGGATGTACACGGAGAACATGGCCAGGAAGAAGCAGCCGGACATGACCTGGCCCCACTCGCTCTGGCCCACCTTGGCCTTCATGATGCCGGTGGAATACTTCTTGGCGAAGAGCACGGCCACGATGGGACCGGTGATGATGCCGAAGGACATAACCATCATGACTGCGCCGAAGACATTGGCATCCGCGTTCAGAATCTCGGACATGGCAGCGCCCAGGGCGTCCACAGTGTAGTTGGAGGCCATGGCCTCATAGGACAAAGAGCCGATGACGGACAGACGCCACCAGGGCCAAATCACGCCCAGGGACACCGTCAGCGTGAGAAAGCCCAGCAGAATAGCAAGGCTGGGAACAATGGACGAAGTGGCGGTAGCTTTGACAACGTTGCTGATGGTCTCACTGGAGACCCCCAGCTCCTTGCAGCGCTTGGAGGCTTTCATCACGCTCAGCACCGCATAGGCAATAACAATCAACAGGCCAACTGCAACCAGGACAAGCAGCAAGGGGCTGTTGGCAACGACAGATCCTTTTACCATGTTTTTTCCTCTTTTCTCTTTTTTTGTTTTTGCTTATTGATCAATCCTGATGCTCCTCCAGCCAGCGGGCCGCCACATAGGCATAGGCGGCAGCGCCCTCGAAGAGCTTGGAATCATCAAACCGGGCCTTGGGGTGGTGCTGGGGATAGCAGTAGCCATTCTCGGGATTGCCGACAGCCAGCATCATAGAGACGGAGGGGACCTTGGTGCTGATAAAGGCAAAGTCCTCGCTGCCGCCGGAGATCTTGTTGCTGTCACCCATGGCCACAGAGGCGGGAACAGCGGCCTGGCCCAGCAGCTCCGTCATGTACTTGACGGCACTGGCAGAAACCTCTTTATCGGAGATGTTGGGGGGGCAGTGGCCCACAAAGTCCACATCCACCTCACAGCGGTAGGCCTTGCCCACAGACTCGGCAATCTCCTTCACGCGCTGCATCAGCATCTCTTCGGTGGCCTCATCGCCGGTGCGGATGGTGCCCTCCATGACGGCGGTATCGGCAATTACGTTGGAGGCAACGCCGGCCTGGAACTTGCCGGTGGTGATGACGCCGAAGGTGCCGGAGGTCAGCTCCCGGGAGTGAATCTCCGCCAGGGCCACATGAATATGGGCCGCAGCGGTGATGGGGTCGATGGTCAGATGGGGCATGGCGCCGTGGCCGCCCTTGCCCTTGACGGTGATCTTATACTGGTCGCAGGAGGCCATGCCGCGGCCGCCGTCCATGATCAGCACAACGCCGTGAGGCATGGGCATGCCGGTCATGGAGTGGATCATCATGGCGGCATCCACATGGGGATTCTCCAGCACGCCGGCCTTGACGCAGCTCTCCGCGCCTTCCAGTGTCTCCTCGCCGGGCTGGAACAGCAGCTTGACGGTGCCCTGAAGCGCATCCTCATGCTCCTTCAGCAGCTTGGCGGCGCCCAGCATCATGGCCGCATGGGTGTCATGGCCGCAGGCGTGCATCTTGCCGGGATTTTCAGAGGCGAAATCCACCTCTGCCTCCTCCTGGATGGGCAGCGCGTCCATATCGCCGCGGATCAAAAAGCACTTGCCCGGCTTCTTGCCCCCGGCCAGGACCACCAGACCGCCTTCACCGCAGTCCTGAGGCTCATAGCCCATTTCCTCCAGCTTGGCTTTCACAAAAGCCTTGGTAAACTCCATTTCCAGTCCCAGCTCCGGGTGCTTGTGCAGCTCCCGGCGGTTGGCCTGAATCTCCGGCTGCAGGGCGATGGCTTCCTGCAGCAGTTCCTGTGCGTTCATTCAATAACCTCCTGTTGGTACACTCAGCGATTTAATTCACTAAATGTTAAAAAATACAATGTGACAAATATACTCCTGTAGACTTCAGAAGTCAACAATAATTTTCACTTTAACAGAAAATTTATTCATCGTTTGCTTTTGACTTCCAATTTTTGCCAAACGCTGCACTCCTATTGTTTTCTGATTTTTCTTATATTTTTTCTTTTTTCCCTTCTTTCCTTTGAGACGGGTATGAATAATTATTCTTTTTTTGCTGCATTTATTCCAAAAATATTAAACTCCCCATTTCCCGCAGGGGAAATGGGGAGTTTAATATTTTTTTGCTTCACAGCATTTCAGCCAGGTCCAGGATCAGCCGCTGGCTCTTGTCCCAGCCCAGGCAGGCATCGGTAATGGACTTGCCGTAGCATCCGCCGCCCACAGGCTGAGCGCCGTCCTCAATATAGCTCTCAATCATCAGGCCCTTCACCAGGCGGCCCACATCCTCGTTGAGCCGGCGGTTCATCACGATCTCCTTGGCGATGCGGATCTGCTCCAGGGGCTGCTTGCCGGAGTTGGAATGGTTGGTGTCAATGATCACAGCCGGGTTCTGCAAGTCCGGATTCTGGGAATACAGATCGCTGACCAGCAGAATGTCCTCATAGTGGTAGTTGGGATGGGTCTGGCCCTGCTTGTTCATATAGCCCCGCAGGATGGCGTGGGCATAGGGGTTGCCCTGGGAATGAACCTCCCAGCCCCGATAAATAAAGGTATGCTTATCCTGGGCAGCGGTGATGGCATTCATCATCACGGAGAAGCTGCCGGAGGTGGGGTTCTTCATGCCCACAGGCACCTCAATGCCGCTGGAGGTGAGCCGGTGCTGCTGGTTCTCCACCGAGCGGGCGCCCACAGCCACATAGGCCAGGATATCGTCCAGATACTTATAATTCTCGGTATACAGCATCTCATCGGCACAGGTGAAGCCGGTCTCCTTCACCACCCGCATATGCAGCTCCCGGATGGCGATGAGGCCCTTGAACATATCCGGCTTATGCTCCGGGTCCGGCTGGTGCAGCATACCCTTGTAGCCCTTGCCAGTGGTGCGGGGCTTATTGGTATAGCAGCGGGGGACGATGAAAATTTTATCCTCCACCTGCTCCTGCACCCGGCGCAGCCGCTGCATATAGTCCAGCACGCTGTCAGGATGGTCGGCAGAGCAGGGACCGATGATCAGCAGCAGGCGCTGGTCCTTGCCGGAGAGGATGTTTTTCAGCTGAATATCCCGCTGTTCAAAGCAGCGAGCCATCTCCCCGGTGAGGGGATACATCTCCTTCACCTCGGCGGGGATGGTGAGCTTGCGCACGAATTCCATGTTCATAAGGCATTTCTCCTTGGGCAGAAAGTAAAAGCAATTATATGCCCCGGAACGAAAAATGTCAATTTTATTCCACAGATTTCAGGGACTCCGACATATTGATTTTTTTCAGCTTTCGGCTCATGACCAGCCGCACCAGCAGGGCGAACAGGGCCGTCAGCACCAGGCTGTAAACATAGCTCATGGCCGCAATGCGCACATCGAAGCACATGCCGTCGGTATGGATCTGCTGCATGACGAAGGCATGGAGCAGCTTTCCGAAGGGCAGGCCCAGCAGCGCGCCCAGCGCCGTCAGCATGTACACTTCCCGGAACACATAGGCGGAGGATTCCCCGTCGTAAAAGCCCAGGACCTTAATGGTAGCGATCTCCCGGATGCGCTCGCCGATGTTGATATTGATCAGGTTAAAGAGCACAATGAAGGCCAGAGCGCCGGCGCAGAGGATAATCAGTAGCACCACAATGCTCAGGCTGGCAAAGGAGCTGTCCACCGTGTCCCGCATGTCCTGGTTCAGGGCCACCCGGCTCACCAATTCATCCTCCAGCAGCCCCGCGGAAGCGGTATTGGGGTCCTGCCCTTCCCGGAAGCCGGCGTAGGCCGCATTCACCGGGGCTTCGCCGTTGAGCTTCATCAGGCTCTGCTCCGTGACAAAGACAAAGTCCCCCAGGTAGTTATCAAACACACCGCTGACGGTGAGCGTGATCTTGTTGAAATCATCGTTGGTGATCTCCAGCCGGTCCCCCGGCGCCACGTTCAGGGACCCGGCGATGCCCATGGAGAGAACCGCTTCCCCCTCCCCCGGCAGGCTGACCGGGCCGGTTTCATTGTGGAGAGAGAGGAAGTCCTCCAGGCTCCCTGCCATAACGGCGGTGAGGGCAGCGCTTTTCACCTTGTTTCCGGCGGCAACATCCCCGTTGCATCGGGAGAGATAGACCAGGCCCTCCAGGCTGTCATGGCTTGCCAGAAAGTCGCGCTGCTCTTCATCGCTGAGCTCCTCGCTGAAGTTGATCTCCGCGTCATAGAGGCTGATCTCGCCGTACTGGTAATCGGTGACGTTCTGGATGGAGTCCCGGACACCGAAGCCGGTAAGCAGCAGGGCCGTGCAGCCGCTGACGCCCAGGATCATCAGGAAGAAGCGCTGCCTGTAGCGCAGCACGTTCCGCAGGGAGACCTTGTGCAGGAAGCCGATCCGCCGCCAGAGCCAGCCGATCCGCTCCAGCAGGATGCGCTTGCCGTTTTTCGGGGCCTTGGGCCGCAGGATGGAGGCGGGCACCTCCCGCAGCTCCTTGCGGCAGCAGTACAGCCCCACCCCGGCGGTGCATAGCAGGGCAATGGCCATGGACAGGGCCAGCATCCCCGGCTGGAAGGTATAGATCAGCTGCTGAGTGAAGTTATACAGACTGGTGTAAGCAGCCCAGAACACCCGGGGAATGAACCAGGTGCAGAGGAAAAAGCCAAGGACGCTGCCGATCAGGCCGGCAGAGCCGGCATAGATGATGTATTTCAGGCTGATAAGCCCCTTGTCATAGCCCATAGCCTTCCACACGCCCACCTGGGTGCGCTGCTCGTCCACCATGCGGGTCATGGTGGTTCCGCAGACCAGGGCAGCCACCAGAAAGAAAAACACCGGGAACACCACGGAGATCTTCTCGATGATGGCAGAGTCCTGCTCAAAGGCAGCATAGCCCACGTTCTCGCTCCGGGTCAGGACGTAGACAGATGGCGCTTCAATATCGTCCAGCTCCCGCTCCGCCTCATCCAGGTCGGCATAGGTCTGGGCGATCTCCTCCTCGGCCTCGGTAAAGGAGGAGTTGATCTGATCCAGCAGCTGCCGGTAATAGCCCAGATTTTCCTCCGGGGAGAAGCCCATGCCGTTCATAAAGTCCCGCACCTGCTGCCGGGCATCTTCCTTCTGCCTGGCGATCTCCGCCTCGGCATCTGCCAGCTTTTGCCGGCCCTTTGTGATCTCCTCCCGGTTATCCAGCACCAGCTCCTGATACCGAAGCCGGGCCTGCTCCTCCGCCAGGGCGGTGACTGCGTCCTGGGTGCTGTCGATCCGTTCCTCATAGGCGTCAGAATATGCTGCAGCGCTGTTTGGCAGGGTCAGAAAAACTTCCTTATAATAATCCGCCGTGAAGCAGTCCCGCAGCAGATAGACGCAGGAGAACACATGGCCGTTGCCCAGGCTGCTGGTGCCCCGGTCCTGATTGATATACAGGGGGCTGGTGGCAAGGCCCACCACGGTAAATTCCCGGCGGCTGAACTGGTCCAGGGTGTCCCGGCTGTTGGTGTCTGACAGGGAGATGGTCCGGCCCAGCATGGTCTCGTCCCAGGCGTCCGCCTCCAGGACGCATTCGCTGTCCGTCTCCGGCATACGGCCGGCCACCAGGCGCAGGGTGTTGACATTTTCGGTGATGGAATGGGCCTTGAATACCAGGTCGTTGCCGCCGATGCGCACCAGCACATCCTCATAGCAGCCGCCCTCGGCGGCGAGTACCGGCTCCTGCTCCGCCATATTCAGCACGTTGTCCTCGGAAAAGCCAATGGTGGAGATGACGCGGTAATCATAGAAGTTCTGGCGGCGGAAATAATCGTCGGCCGAGTCCACCAGCATGGGGCGGCAGATGCGAAGGCCCGCAAAGAAGCCCACGCCCAGGGCGATGATGGTGAGGATGGCCAGATAGCGGCCCAGGCTGTTTTTGATCTCCCGAAAGGTAGAAGTGATCAGTATATCCACGGCATCACCACTCGATCTGTTCTACGGGGATTGGGTTGGGGTTCACGGTCTCGGACTGGATGCAGCCGCTCTTGACCCGGATCACCCGGTCCGCCATGTCACAGAGGGCGGAGTTGTGGGTGACAATGACCACGGTCATATTGGTCTGGCGGCAGGTGTCCTGCAGCAGCTTCAAAATCGCCTTGCCGGTGTTGTAGTCCAGGGCGCCGGTAGGCTCATCACACAGCAGGAGCTTGGGCTTCTTGGCCAGGGCACGGGCAATGGCCACCCGCTGCTGCTCGCCGCCGGAGAGCTGGGCCGGGAAGTTGTTGGCCCGTGCCTCCAGCCCCACCTGGGCGAGCACCTGGGCTGGATCCAGATGGTCCTTGCAGATCTGCACCGCCAGCTCCACGTTCTCCAGGGCGGTCAGGTTGGGGATCAGATTATAGAACTGGAACACAAAGCCGATGTCATAGCGGCGGTAGGAAGTAAGCTGCTTCTCATTATAGCCGGAAATGTCCTGCCCATCCAGCCAGACGTGGCCCTGGCTCATGGTATCCATGCCGCCAAGGATGTTGAGGATGGTGGTCTTTCCGGCGCCGGAGGCACCCACAATGACGCAGATTTCCCCCTGCTTCACGGTAAAGCTGGCATTTTTCAGGGCGTGGATCTCCACCTCCCCCACTTTATAGATCTTTCCCACATTGTCAAAGTGAATGAATTCCGGCATGAAAGCTGTGCTCCTTCTCTTTACGTTAACTTTCAGTATAAAGGCTTCCTGTTTTTCTTTCCTGAACGTGGTGTAAATATTCCTTGCTCTGGTCAAATTCAAGCAAAGAAAAAGCCGGAAAACGGCCCGCTCTGTCACATTCTACAAAATGGAAATTCCGTATTGCAATGGCTTTTTCGCGGTGATACTATTTGCAGGTAAATTCTCGGATTTACAGAAAAATACAGAAAACGGAGGCTTGCACCATGCAGAAACTGGAACAGCTCTACGAGGGAAAGGCAAAGAAAGTATTCAGGACTGACGATCCGGAACTTCTCATTGTGGATTACAAGGACGACGCCACTGCCTTCAACGGACTGAAGAAGGGCAGCATCGCCGGCAAGGGCGTGATCAACAACCAAATGAGCAACCGCCTGATGGCAAAGCTGGAGAAGGCCGGTGTGCCCACCCACTTTGTGCAGGAGCTGAGCCCCCGGGAGACTTTGGTGAAGAGGGTAAGCATCGTGCCGCTGGAGGTCATCGTGCGCAACCTCTCCGCAGGCTCCTTCGCCAAGCGCTACGGCGTGGAGGAGGGCATCGTGTTCGATGCGCCCACCATTGAGTTCTCCTATAAAAATGACGAGCTGGGCGATCCCCTGCTCAACAGCTACCATGCCCTGGCCCTGAAGCTGGCCACGGCGGAGGAGATCGACACCATCAAGCGCTACGCCTTCCAGGTGAACGACTTCCTCAAGGCCCTGTGGGCAGAGTGCGGCGTGATTCTGGTGGACTTCAAGCTGGAGTTCGGCCGGCTGGCGGACGGCAGCATCGTGCTGGCCGATGAGATCAGCCCGGACACCTGCCGCCTCTGGGATGAGAAAACCCACGAGAAGCTGGATAAGGATCGGTTCCGCCGGGATCTGGGCGGCGTGGAGGATGCTTACGCTGAGATCATGAAGAGGCTGATGGATCATGATGCGGACTGAGCAGCACCTTCGGAAAGACGGCCACCTGCACGAGGAATGCGGCGTTTTCGGCGTCTATTCCCCGGAAACGGCAGACCTGGCCGGTCTGGTGTACTACGGTCTGTTCTCCCTGCAGCACCGGGGTCAGGAAAGCGCCGGCATGGTAATCAATGACGACGGCGTTTTCAGCGTCTACCGGGATGTGGGCCTTGTAAACGATGTGTTCACGCCGGAGCGGCTGCAGTCCCTGGGCAGCGGCAACATCGCCGTAGGCCATGTGCGCTACGCCACCACCGGCTCGGACAACAAGCGCAACGTGCAGCCCCTGATCATCAACCACCACAAGGGCCGCATGGCCCTGGCCCACAACGGCAATCTGACCAACTCCATGGAGCTGCGGCGGCAGCTGGAGGAGAAGGGCTCCATCTTCCACACCACCACCGACTCCGAGGTGATTGCCTACATCATCGTGCAGGAGCGGCTGCGCTGCGGCTCCATTGAGGCGGCGGTTTCAGCGGCCATGAACCGGCTGGAGGGGGCCTATTCCCTGGTGATCTCCTCCCCCAGCAAGGTGATCGCCGCCCGGGACCCTCACGGCTTCCGGCCTTTGTGTATGGGCCGGCGGAAGGACGGCATGGTGGTATTCGCCTCCGAGTCCTGCGCGCTGGACGCGGTGGGCGCGGAATTTGAGCGGGATATTCTGCCCGGGGAGATCGTCACCGTCAGCAGTCAGGGCATCCACAGTGACCGCAGCCATTGCGGTCAGGCGGCGCGGAGCCTGTGCGTGTTTGAGTACATCTATTTTGCCAGGCCGGATTCCGTCATCGATGGGTGCAGCGTCTGTCAGGCCCGGAAGCGGGCCGGGGCCTTCCTGGCCCAGGCGCACCCGGTGGAGGCGGATGTGGTCATCGGCGTGCCGGATTCCGGGCTGGACGCGGCCCTGGGCTATGCCGAGGCCTCCGGCATCCCCTACGCCATGGGCTTCACCAAGAACAAATATATCGGCCGCACCTTCATCTCCCCCACCCAGGAGATGCGGGAAAACGGCGTGAACATCAAGCTCAACCCCATCCGCTCCGTGGTGGAGGGGAAGCGGGTGGTGATGATCGATGACTCCATCGTCCGGGGCACCACCTGCCGGCGCACCATCGACCTGCTGCGGCAGGCCGGGGCAAAGGAGATCCACATGCGGGTCAGCGCCCCGCCATTCATCAGCGAGTGCTACTACGGCACCGACATTGACGATTCGGAGAAGCTGATCGCCAACCACCACACCGTGGAGGAGATCGCCGGCATCATTGGGGTGGACTCCCTGGGATACCTGAGCGTGGCGGATGTGGTGCGGCTGGCCGGGGATAAGCCAGGCGGCTTCTGCACCGCCTGCTTCGGCGGCGGCTATCCCACGGCCATCCCCAGCGCCGGGGAGAAGGATCGCTTTGAAAACAAGATCCACGCGGGGAAAAATTAAAATAGAAACCCAGGCGGGACACCGAAAGCATCGGCGTCCCGCTTGTTTTTTCAGAGTTCACAAATATTTCAAGGTTCTGTCAGGTAAATTTAAGTTTTGCTGTGTACAATACGGGCAATGATAAAAAAACAGGCTGAAAAGCCACTGGGCTCAGCCCATAAAAGGAGAGACAAATATGAACGAAGATTTCAGCAGCGGTTCCTATAACGATGATGGGAGCTATAATCCCGAATATACCGGCGGCGCCAAAAAGAAAGGCTTCCCCTGGGGCAAGATGATCGCGCTGATGCTGGTGGCCGCCCTGCTGGGCGGCGCGCTGGGCGCCGGCGGCGTGCTGCTGCTCGGTTCTTCCGGCAGCGGCAGCAGTTCTCAGGTTCTGAAGGGGGAGCGGCCCAGCACCGTCATCGATGTGGCCACCATTGACACCAGCAAGCAGATGAGTCCCGCAGAGGTCTACGCCCAGAACGTGGCCTCCACCGTAGGCATCACCACCTCCGTCACCACCAATTACTTTGGCTTTACCACCACATCCGCCGCAGCCGGCTCCGGCTTCGTGCTCAGCGAGGACGGCTACATCCTCACCAATTACCATGTGATCGAGAATTCCACCTCCATCAAGGTGACCATGTACGACGGCAGCAGCTATGACGCGGAGCTGATCGGCTATGACGAAAGCAACGACATTGCCGTGCTGAAGGTGGACGCGGAAAACCTGAGCCCCGTGGTGCTAGGCGATTCTGACAATCTGAACGTGGGCGACAGCGTGGTGGCCATCGGCAACCCCCTGGGTGAGCTGACCTTCTCCCTTACCGCTGGCGTGGTCAGCGCCCTTGACCGGGAGGTCACCCTCTCCGGCAACGTGACCATGGAGCTGATTCAGACCGACTGCGCCATCAACTCCGGCAACTCCGGCGGCGCCCTGTTTAACCTCTACGGCGAAGTCATCGGCATCACCAACGCCAAGTATTCCAGCAGCGGCTCCGGCGCGTCCATCGACAACATCGGTTTTGCCATCCCCATCAACAGTGTGATGAACATTGTGGAGAGCATCATTGAAAAGGGCTACATCGCCAAGCCCTATATCGGCGTTTCCGTCACCTCTGTCAGCAGCGAGACCCAGAGCTACGGCCTGCCCAAGGGGGCGGCAGTGAAGGCCATCAGCGAGGATAGCCCCGCCGAGAAGGCCGGACTGCAGATTAACGACATTATCACCGCAGCCAACGGAACCACGATAGAATCCAGCGACGATCTGGTGCGGCTGGTGGGTGACCTCTACGACGGGGCAGAGCTGCAGCTGACGGTTTACCGGCAGGGCGAGACGGTGGAGCTGACGGTCATTGTGGGCGAAAAGATCCAGTCCGCCCTGGGTTCAGAGGATGATCAGGCCCAGGTGCAGCAGCAGAGCAGCCAGCGGCAGTTCTCCTTCCCCGGATTCTTCAACTTCGGTTTTTGATTTCCCCTTCTAAAAAAACGTGTGGAAAAATCCACACGTTTTTTTATTCTTCCAGCCAGGACTGCAAATTATATAAGTCCAGGGCGTTTTGGTACAGGATCTGTGCCTGGGCCTCCGGACTGAGGGGCAGGGAGAGGAACAGGTCCAGCGAATGGCGCTGATCCATCCAGGGGCTGTCGGTTCCGAAGAGGATTCGCTCCGGCCCCAGAACCTTCACCATCTCCATAAAGCGTTCTTCCGTCAGCAGCCTGGGTATGCCGGGCATGGGCTTGCCCTCCATGTCCAGGCTGAAGCCCAGACTATAGGCGCAGTCCAGAATGACCTTGCTGCCGGCCACCACCTCCAGCACATCGTTCCAGTTGCCGCAGCCGCCCATGTGGGCCAGCACCATTTTCACGTCCGGCAGAGTTTTCAGCACATTGGCAATCATGGCGGTAGTGCAGCGGTAAAGGCCGGGGTAGCCGGGGTCCGTACCGGTATGGGCCACCACGATCAGGCCCAGCTCCCCGGCTGCCTCCATCAGGCGCAGATAGGCCGGGTCGTCAAAATCATGGTTCTGGAAATAGGGGTGGATCTTCACCGCCTTCAGGCCCAGCCGGGCCGCCAGGGCCAGCTCCGCCTTTACATCCGGGCAATCCGGATGGATGCAGCCAATGCTGAAAATCTTCTTTTGGCGGCTGTTGCGCCAGGCGGAAAGCCGATTGATCTGCCCCACGGTGGCCGGGTTGGTATTGCAGGGCAGGTTGATGCAAAGATCAATGCCCGCCTGTGCCATGGAGGCCGTCAGGGCCTTTTCCGTGGCCTCACAGAAGATACCGGCATTGGACCCGGCCTGCAATTTTTTCAGCACCGCTTTGGCAATGTTATCCGGGAAAATATGGGAATGCGCGTCGATGATCATGATGCTTCCTCTGTTTCTGATAATTTCCCGGACATTATATTCTCTTTTATTCAAATGCGCAACAGGAAACCAAAGGCCGTATCCGGGCTGCATCTTAATTGTCAACTACTTTTTATAAATCAGTTGACAATTAAGAGTTTTTCCTTTATAGTTACTGCCAAGCACAAATGTGAGGTGTATAAAAATGAATCAACGGCTTACTGCAAAGGACCTTTCCTATATTGCCATGGGCGTGGCATTGATCGCGGTCTGCTCCTGGATCAGCATTCCCCTGCCGGTGCCTATTACATTGCAGACCTTTGCCATCTGCCTGATTACAGCGGTGCTGGGGCTGCGGCTGGGACTGTGGGCAGTGGTGGTCTACATTCTGTTGGGCGCGGCAGGCCTGCCCGTATTCTCAGGCTTTCGCAGCGGCATTGGCACGCTGCTGGGCACCACCGGAGGCTATATCATTGGCTTTGTTTTTACGGCTTTGGCTGTAGGGCTGGGCGTAAAAAGGTTTGGCAGAAAGCCGCCCCTTCTGGCACTTTTTATGGCCATCGGCATTCTTTTGTGCTATGCTTTCGGTACGGCCTGGTTTGTTCTGGTGTATACCAGGACCAGCGGGGCCATCGGGGTACTGACCGCTTTGAGCTTGTGTGTTTTCCCCTATCTGCTGCCGGATGCAGTGAAGATTCTGCTGGCCGTCTCGCTGACTGGGAGGCTGCACAGCCTGCTGAAACCAAGAGGGTGATTTTTTGCTGAAAGATCAGGTGCTGGAGCATCTTTGGAAGGCCCGGGACGAGTATATCTCCGGGGCGGAGCTGGCCGGGCGGCTGGGCGTCAGCCGGACGGCAGTATGGAAGGCCATGGGGCAGCTGCGGGCCCAGGGCTATCTGATTGAATCGGTGACCAACAAGGGCTACCGCCTCTCCTCTCGCAGCGACGTGCTCAGCGAGGCCGGGGTGGAGCGGTATCTGAAGGCGACCGGCCTGCGCATTCAGGTGGTGGACCGGGTGGATTCCACCAATGCCGCCATGAAGCGGATGGCGGCGGAGGGGGCGCCTCATGGCAGCGTGCTGATCGCCAATGAGCAGAGCGCCGGGCGGGGCCGCATGGGCCGCAGCTTCTATTCCCCGCCGGGCACCGGCATCTACATGAGTCTGCTGCTGCGCCCCCACACCGACGCCCAGCGGGCCACCCTGGTGACGGCCAGCGCCGCGGTGGCCGTGGCGGAGGCCATTGAGCAGCTGGCCGGAGAGCCGGTGCAGATCAAATGGGTCAACGATGTGTTATTTCATGGCAGGAAGGTCTGCGGCATTCTGACCGAGGCCGCCATGGACTTTGAAAGCGGCCTGATCGACTATGTGGTGCCGGGCATCGGGGTGAATACCGCCGTGCCGGCGGAGGGCTTCCCGGAGGAGCTGCAGGGCATCGCCGGGGCGGCCTTCGGTATCGAGCAGGTGCCGGAGCTGCGCTGCCGCCTGGCGGCGGAGATTCTCAACCGCTTCATGGGCTACTACGCCTGTCTGGGCAGCCGGGCCTGCTATGAGGCCTATAAAAGCCGCTCGGTGGTTATCGGGAAGGACGTGCAGCTGCTGAGCCCCGGCAAGGAGGCACTCCCTGCCAGAGTGCTGGATATCGATGAGGACTTTGCCCTGGTGGTGAGAACGGAAGACGGCCAGGTGCAGCGGGTGAACGCCGGGGAGATCAGCCTGCGGCCCGCCGGGAAAAAATAAAGCCGACAAACAGCAGCCCTCGGAGAAGGCTTCTCCGGGGGCTGTTTCTGTCCGATTACTTCTGTTCAAAGCGCATAGGGGTATAGCGGATGCCGTTGGTAAGCTGCTCCGTGTTCGTGGGCACAAAGCCCAGGTGCCGGTAGACCTCCACCGCATAGGGAGAGGAGTTGACGGTGTAGGTCTGACTGGCATAGTCCCGGCGCATGGAGTCGAACAGCAGGCGGCCTATCCCCTGGCGATGCCAGGCCTCCTTCACGAAGAAGAGGCTGATATGCTGGGGCTCGCGCATGGCCAGAACGCCCACCAGTTCTCCCTTATGGAAAGCGCCGTAGAAAGGCATGTGCCGGAGCGCTTCCATGTTTTCCAGGGTTTTTTGGAATTCAGCGATCCCCTCCTGAGAATATTCCGGCGCTTCAAAGCGGCAGAATACCTGCCAGACCAGGTCGCAGGCGGCGGGCAGCAGCTCCGGCGGCAGACGGCGGACAGTGAATGGAGACGCATCCCGGGTGAGGGCATAGAGCTTCATATCCAGCAGCTTGCCGTTTTTCACGGCGTTGTTTTTCATCAGGCCCTCATAATGGAACCCTGCCTTTTCCAGCGCCCGGCAGGAGCCGATATTGTAGGAAAAAGGCTCGGCATAGATACGGAGGATGTCGGTATGGGCGAACACCCACCGGCAGAGCTGCCCGATGGCCTGGGTCATCAGGCCCCGGCCCCAGTATTCCTCTGCCAGATAATAGCCCAGCTCCGCCGTGCGGCTGTGGATATTTCCCTGACGAAAAGCCCCGATGCTGCCGATACAGCGGTCCTCTACAGTGACAGCAAAGGCGAAGGTATTATTTTCATCGGCGGAGAGCATGGCACGGATGTAATCCTCCGCGTCCCGCTGGGTATAGGGATAGGGCAGGCCGTCCCGCAGGTTGTTGAGGACCTTGGGATTGGACAGGGCGGCGGCCAGATCCGCCGCGTCAGACAGGCGCCATTTTCTGATCGTGCAATTCATGGCTGCACCTCCGGTTTTTATTTCTTCTCAATATGAACGCTGCCGCTGGTGGTATCGATGCTGTACTCCCCCAGTCCGCTGCCGAAAATGCGGCGGCTGCTCTCTGTTTTGCAGGCAAGTTCCGAGGAGAAGCTGCCGCTGACGGTGTCAAAGTCCAGGGTGAAGTCCGCATCCGCCGGCAGGCACAGGCTGACGGAGCCGGAGACCGTGTCCACGTCCAGGTCCTTCGGCGCTTTCTCCGCCGTCAGGCTGACAGAGCCGCTGGTGGTATTCACGTCAAAATCCCCCACCTCCGGCACCGTCAGCTCCACACTGCCGGAAACGGTGTCGGCTTTCCATTCCCGCAGTGCCCCGGTCAGCACAGCCTTTACAGAGCCGGAGGTGGTATCCACCATGGCCCGGTGGGTGACCTGGCAGTCCCGGAGACGGACCGCGCCGGACACGCTGTCCAGCTCCAGGTCTTTCACAGCAAGGTCTCTCAGATCGGCCCGGGCAGAGACGGTGTCCACTTCCAGACTATCCAACAGCCGCTCCGGCAGCTGGAGGGTCAGGTCCTTTTCCAGGCCGTTCAGGTTCCACTTCCCGCTGCGGCAGAATTGGATGCGCAGGGTGCTGCCGTCCAGCCAGTAGTGCATACGCAGGTCATTGGTCAGGTTACGGTTGGCCGTTTCGGAAAAGCGGATCTCATTCCCCTTATGGCCGGTGACGGTGACGCTGCCGCTGAGCCAATGGATCTCCACCTGCTCCACGCTGTCGGTAAAGGCGGCGCCGCCCACGGTGTATTTCTCTGCGTTCTCATAGTTTATGCCGCTGAGACCCAGGGAGGGCCGAATATGCAGGCCGCAGCCGCTGAGCAGCAGGGCGCAGAGGGTCATGGCCAGCGTGAGGGAAGCGGTTTTGTTCATGGTAAAATCTCCTTTTCAAAGTGCCGGGCAGGCGTTGATTCTCTTTGTGCTTGTATTTTACCGCAAAGCCCTACCTTTCGATAGGGAAATTTTTCAGGAGATTGTGTTGTTTTTATAGACGCAAAAACGACGCGGACTGACAGGCCGCGCCGTTTTTTCAAGATCGCTTACTCGGTAAAGTGGATGTGATTATTGATATGGTCGATGCAGAAGCAGTGATAGCCCTGGCAGCGGGAGCAATAGCGGAACTCCAGGTTGGGATAGTCCACATCGGTGCGGCCGCAGACGGCGCATTTATGGGTGTAGAGCCTGGACTGCTGTTCCCGGCGGATACGGCGGGATTCCTTGCGGAAGTTCACGGTGCTCCGGCTGGCCCGGTTGGGGCGGACATGGCTCAGCAGGTCCCCGCCGCAGAAGATAAAGAAGTTCAGCACCGCCACGATGGGCAGCAGGTTCACCGGGAAGGGGTTGGTGATGACGGCCAGGGCGAAGAACACCGCGTCCACAATGGCCAGGTACTTCATCTTGATGGGGATGATGTACATGAACAGCACCTGCATATCCGGGAACAGGGCGGCGAAGGAGAAGAACATGGACAGGTAGATATACTGGGAGTCCAGCCGCACGCTGCTGCCGGTGATGAAGTAGATCAGGAAGCCGTAGAGGATGGTGAGGATGACGCCGGTAAAGAAATAAATGGTGAACTGGCCGCTGCCCCAATACTGCTCCAGGGTGGAACCGATCCAATAATAAAAGTAAAAGGCGATGAAAGCCAGCAGCCCCGTGCTGGGGGGATAGAGCATGAAGGTGACCAGCCGCCAGAGCTGACCGTGGAGAATGGCGGCGGCGTCAAAGCTCAGGTAGGACAGGAAGGGCCGGTTGATGGCCCCCAGCACCCAGAAGGCCACGTTGGCAATGCTGATGTACATCATCAGATTTTTAATTCCGAAGTTAGGGTGCTCATAGCAGAAGCGCTCGATACGGTTCATGGGATTTCTCATAGGATTCTCCATTCTGGTAAATCTTTACACTATAATATACCCTGTCTTTGTGCCAAAGTCTATAAAATTTTGTAAATTCAAAAAACTGGGGCTTTCCATATCCGCCGGTCTGTGTTACTATGTAGGCTGATATATTATGCTGAAAGCGAAATGGAGCTTGCAATATACATGGTGGAAAGAGAAAACGAGATCAAAAACGACTTGATAGAAGGCCGCAACGCGGTCATTGAGGCCCTGCGGGCCGGCCGGGCCATCGACAAGATCTTCATCGCCAGGGGCGATGTGGACAAGACCCTGGGGCACATTGCTTCCAAGGCCCGGGAGAAGGGCGTTGTAGTGGTGGAGGCCGACCGGCGCAAGCTGGACTTTATGAGTCAGACCCACGCCCACCAGGGGGTCATTGCCCTGGCCGGTGTGCGGGAATACTGCCAGATCAGCGATATTCTGGCCCTGGCGGAGCAGCGGCAGGAGCCGCCCTTCGTCATTGTCTGTGACGAGATCAGTGACCCACACAACCTGGGTGCCATCATCCGCTCTGCCGAGTGTGCCGGTGCCCACGGCATCATCATCCCCAAGCGCCGCAGCGCCGGGCTTACCGCCATTGTGGACAAGGCTTCCGCCGGCGCGGCGGAGCACACCCTGATTGCCCGGGTGCCCAACATCTCCGCTGCCATCAAGGAATTGAAGGAGCAGGGGCTCTGGGTCTATGGCACGGCGGCCGACGGCCAGAGTGACCTGTGGCACACGGACTTTACCGGGGCCATGGCCCTGGTGATCGGCTCCGAGGGGGACGGCATGGGCCGCCTGGTGAAGGAGAACTGCGACTTTGTGGTGCGTCTGCCCATGAAGGGCAAGGTCAGTTCCCTCAACGCCTCCGCGGCGGCGGCGGTCACCATGTATGAGGTTCTGCGGCAGCGCAGCGGCTGCTGACAGGGCAGAAAAAACGATCGATAGGAAATTGCCATGAAACTTTTCAGTCATAAGCAAAAGCCGCGTGAACTGAAAACTGAATCAGAAGAAGATCTTTCCGTAGAGGATATTCTGGCCGAGTACCAGGCGGAGGAACAGCTGCAATCCCGCTATACGCCGGAGCCGGACGGCCGGGGCGAATACTACAGCTCCTCCCAGGGCGGAGCTGAGGACTACTACGACTCCGAGGTCTACGAGCCGGGATATGCCGGCAGGCAGCTGGAAGAAGCGTACTACAGTACGGACAACAGCCCCGAGTCGGATTTTGACGCGGTGTTTGACAAGATCTTCGCCCAGTACTATGACGAGCCGGCAGAGGTCCCGGCGCCCCAGAGCTTTGCCGGTGACGAGGATGTGCGTATCTATGGCCAGGCCCCGGCGGAGCTTCACACCGGCAATCTGGGCGCCATGGAGCAGGATGCACGGGACACTATCGCCCGGCTCCGCCAGGAGGCAGCCCAGGCCGCGCCCAAAAGAGAAGAAGTGGACCTCTACGCTCCCATCGGCGAGGACGAGCGGCCCTACCGCCCGCCGGCGGACCGTTCCCCGCGGCAGGAGCCGGAGCCGGAAGCGGACATCGACAGCCGCTTCAATCTCAGCGGAAAGAAGAAGCAGGATGGCTTCGTCTTTGGCAGCCGCGCCGTTGATATGAGCGCCGATCAGGGCTACAGCCCCTCTGTCCAGCCGGAGCACGACCTGCGCCACTGGGCGCCGGAAACGGAAAGCGACATCCCGGAGGATGAGGACGCCGGTACCGGGCGCAAGAAAGGGATCTTCAAAAAGCGCCGGAAGGACAAGACGGAGGAGGGCTATGCCTCCGACTATGAGACCCAGCCGGAAGAGCCTCCGGAGAGCCGGGCGGCGGAATACGCCAGCTATGCCGGCAGCTTCCGGGATCATCAGGCCGTGCCCGGCGGCAGCTACGCCGAGGACGACCGTTACGACGATTATGATGAGGAGGAAGCGGGCTTCGGCCGGCGGTCCGCCAGGGACAGGGAGCTGGATCTGGAGGACGATCTGCCCAGCTTCCGGGAGTATGTGGCCTCCCTGGTAACTTCTGCTTTTCTCCGTCTGCGGGGCACCCACCGCACGGTGACCACCAGCACCATGAGCGACAGCGAGGAGGACCTGGGGCCGGAGCTGACCCCTGCCGGCGCCTGCCGTTACTACGGCTCCTTCATGCGGTCCCAGCGGCTGCGGCTGCGGCTGGCGGTGCTGCTGGAGCTGCTGCTGTGCTACCTGTCCCTGGGCCTGCCCCTGACAGGGATGCTGCAGCATCTGCCGGTGACGGCGGCGGCCTGCTGTGCCCTGCAGTTTGCCATCATGCTGCTGTGTCTGGATGTGGTCACCGGCGGCATCCTGAACGCCGCCAGAGGCAAGGTGGGGGCGGACGCGCTGGCGGTGCTGTCCGGCCTGATCACCAGTCTGGACGGGCTAATCGTGGCACTGTCCGACTCGGCGGCGCTGCACACCCCGCTGTGCGCCGTGTCCAGCCTGTCCCTCATCGGCGTGATGCTCTCCTCCTCCCTCAGCACCCGGGGCATCCGCAAGGCCCTGCGGGTGCCGGCCATCGGCAAGCACTTTTACGCCGTCACCGGCGAGACCAAGCTGCGCAAGGATGAGCTGACGCTGCTGAAATCCCTGCGCTCTGCCAAGGGCTTTGTCCGCCGCACAGAAGAAGCCGCCCCGGACGAGACCCTGTTTATCAAGCTGGGGCCGGTGCTGATCCTGCTGGCGCTGGTGTTGAGTCTGGTGATCGCAGCGGTGAAAAAGACCTTTGCGGATTTTGTGTTCATCTTCTCCGCCATTCTGGCCCCGGCGGCCCCCTTCTGTGGGCTGCTGGCCTTTGCCCTGCCTTTCTTCGTTGGTTCGGTGCGCATCTTTAAAAGCGGCGCCGCCATTGCCGGCTGGTCCGGCCTGTGCGACATCGGCGCCAGCCGAAACCTGATCGTCACCGACCGGGACCTGTTCCCGGAGAGCAGCATTGAGATGGGTACAGTGCGCATCTTCTCTGATGAATCCACGGAGAAGGTGATTGCCTACGCCGGTACCCTGGTGACCGCTTCCGGCGCCAGCATCAGCGGCTGCTTTGCCAGACTGATGGAGGAAAACCACTGCTCCCCCCGCCAGGTGGAGAATTTTGAGTTTCTCTCCGGCGGCGGTCTGAAGGGCATCATTGAGGGCCATGTGGTCCTCTGCGGCGGGACAGAGCTGATGCGCCTGATGAACGTGCGCATCCCCTACCGGCTTACCGATAAGACCTCGGTGCTGCTGGCCATTGACGGCATCCTTTACGGCATTTTCAGCCTGAACTATACCCCCCTGCCCCAGGTCCGCCGGGCGCTGGTGGAGCTGGTGCGCTCCGGGCGGCACCCGGTGTTCGCCGTGCGGGATTTCAACGTGAACCCGGAAATGCTGCACAACACCTTTGATCTGGCCACCGACGGCTACGACTTCCCGCCCTATGTGGAGCGATTCACCATGTCGGAGCCGTCCCCGGAGAAAAGCAAGATCGCCGCGGTGATCTGCAATGAGGGGCTGGGACCCCTGACGGAGGTGGCCGATGTGGGCCGCAGCATGTACCTGGCTGTCCGGGGCAATCTGGCGGTGGCGGTACTGGCAGCGGTACTGGGCAGCCTGATCGTGTTCGCAAAGCTGCTGACCGCCGGCAGCGTCACCGTCGGCTTCCTGCTCCTGCTGCTGCTGGCCTGGGCCATCCCCATGGTGCTCACCAGTCTCTATGTAGGCGCCAAGCCCTGAAAAGAATGTATATGTCCGTTTCATCAGCCGGTGCTCGCACCGGCTGAATTTTTATCTCCGTGGTGCGGTGGAAAATCTGCAGAAGTCATAATTGTCCACAAATTTTTGTTGCCAATCCCTTGTACATCGTGTATAATAAGCTGAATGCTATTATGAAATATCATAATTAATTATACAAATCAAACCAAGAGAGGAAGCAACACATGAGCTACGAAACCAAAAACATCCGCAACATCTGCCTGCTGGGCCATGGCAACAGCGGCAAGACCAGCCTTGCTGAGAGCATGCTGTTCAGCACCGGCGCTATCGACCGCATGGGTAAGGTCAGCGACGGCAACACCGTCTGCGACTATGACGCAGAGGAAACCAAGCGCCAGATCACCATTTCCACCGCTGTGGCCCCCGTTAATTTCGGCGGCTGCAAGATCAACGTGCTGGACTGCCCCGGCTTCTTTGACTTTGTGGGCGAGGCCCTGGCTGCCATCCGCGCCGCCGAAACCGGCATCATCCTCTGCTCCGCCAAGGACGGGCTGTCTGTCGGCGCTGAGCGGGCATGGAAATACCTGAAGGCCGCCAACGTCCCCGTTGCTTTCTGCATCTCCAAGTGCGATGAGGAGCACGGTGATTACTTCAAGGTGCTGGACGCCCTGAAGGCCAAATACGGCAGCATCGTCTGCGCCGTCACCATCCCCACCTCCGACGGCACCGGCGTCATTGATATTGTGCATAACACCGCTTACCAGACCAAGGGCGGCAAGACCACCAAGGTCGCTGTCCCCGCCGCCGATGCGGACAAGGTGGAGGAGCTGCGGGAGGCCCTGATGGAGACCGCCGCCGGCGCCACCGAGGAGCTGATGGAGAAGTATTTTGACACCATGGAGCTGAGCGAGGCCGAAATGATCACCGGCATCCGCGCCGGCCTGAAGGACCGCAGTGTGGTGCCCGTGTTCGCCAGCGCCGCCATGGCCGGCATCGGCACCGAGGCCCTGCTGCAGGGTATTGTGGACTACGTTCCCAACCCCGCCGAGATGGAGGGTATCGAGCCCGCCGGCAGCACCGTTGGCTTCGTGTTCAAGACCATTTCCGACCAGTTTGGTAAGTACAGCTTCGTGAAGGTGATGCAGGGCAAGATCACTGCCGATATGTCCCTGCGCAACGTCCGCGCCTCCAGCACCGACAAGCTGGGCCGTCTGTACACCATCTGCGGCAAGAAGACCACCGAGGTAAAGGAAGCCTGCTGCGGCGACATCGTGGCCGTTGGCAAGATGGACTGGAAAACCGGCGACACCGTGTGCGACCCCAAGAACGAGGTGGAGCTGCCCGCCATCCAGATGCCCGAACCCTGCTACTCCATGGCCATCTCTCCCAAGACCAAGGGCCAGGACGACAAGGTGGCCGCAGGCCTTGCCAGACTCAACGAGGAGGATATCTCCTTCAATCTGTTCAACAACGCTGAGACCCGCCAGCAGGTGCTCTCCGGTCTGGGCGACATTCAGCTGGACGTGCTCTGCGCCAAGCTGAAGAGCCGCTTCGGCGTGGAGACCGAGCTGAAGCCCGCCCGCGTGGCTTACCGCGAAAAGATCAAGGGCCGTGTGGAAGCCCACGGCCGTCACAAGAAGCAGTCCGGCGGTTCCGGCCAGTTCGGTGACGTTTGGATCCGCTTTGAGCCTCAGGACGAGCAGGACGACATGATCTTCGCTGAGGAGGTCTTCGGCGGCTCCGTTCCCAAGAACTTCTTCCCCTCCGTGGAAAAGGGCCTGCGCAACGCCGTTGTGAAGGGCGTTCTGGCCGGCTATCCCCTGGTGGGCCTGAAGGCCACCCTGTACGATGGCTCCTACCACCCGGTGGACTCCAACGATATGGCCTTCCAGACTGCTGCCCGTCTGGCTTACCAGGACGGCATTCCCAAGGCCAAGCCCACCATTCTTGAGCCCATCGGCCTGCTGCAGGTTACCATCCCCGATGAGAACCTGGGCGACATCATGAGCGACATCAGCTCCAAGCGCCGCGGCACCGTGCTGGGCATGAACGCCGAGGACGGCATGCAGACCGTGGAGGCCGAGGTGCCCATGGCGGAGATGAGCTCCTACACCATCGACCTGCGGTCCATGACCCAGGGCCGTGGTTCCTTCACCTGCAAGTTCATCCGCTATGAGGAAGCTCCCGGCAATGTCCAGCAGAAGGTCATTGAGGAAGCCAAGGCGCTGGCCGAGCAGGAGTAAGCACAAAATAACAGTGACTGGCGGCTGTAACAGGCCGCCAGTTTTTAAACCGAGAGGACTATGAATAACGGATTATCAGGAATCAAAAACATCATCTGGGCTCTGGCCATTGTGGTCGCCCTGGCGGCGGTGCTGGTCGGCCTGATCATCACCATGGTGCTGGGCTTCGGCGGCCAGCGGCAGGACGGCACCCTGTATCTGGGGGAGGGCAGCGGGCTTTCCTCCGGCGGCTCTGGCGGTACTTCCTCCGGCAGCGGCGGGGTAGACGGTGGGCTCGACGCCGGTGCCGGCGCTATGGCGCTGCCCGGTTCTCAGGACACTGGGCTGGAATACCTCTTCAACCTGACCTTCCTGTGCGATGAAAGCTTTGCCGCCGTGGGCAGCTTCGGCGCCAATTTCGGTAGCACCGCCTCCGCCCAGGTATGGCTGCCCGCCGGAGGCAGCCTCCCCGCCTCCGATGCCGCCGGCACCAGGATCATCTATCCCAATGACGGCACGGAGAAAACCCCGGCCGACGCCGCCGGTCTGTATCAGCCGGCCCGGCTGGTGATCTATCTGGGGGGCGACAGTCTGGGCAGTGCCGACCAGGCCAGCTTTATTGCCGGGTACAGTTCCCTGGTGAAGGGCATCCAGGCCGCCAGCCCGGAGACCCGCATCATCTGCTGCTCCATCGGCTCCGTCACCGCCGCCTACACCGGCACCGACGGGTTGACCGCGTCACTGGTGGCCCAAGCCAACCAGTGGATCCAGCAGGTCTGCGCCGATACCGGCGTCTACTATGCGGATCTGGGCGCCATTTTGAATGACACCAGCGGCGCCCTCAGCGCCGAGTACGCCGCCACGGACGGCCACAGCATCAGCGCCGCCGGCATCAGCAAGATTATGGATTACTTCCGTATGCATGGAATCTGAACATTGATAAAAAGGCCGCTTTAAGGGCATGCAAGGCAGGGCTCCCTATCTTGCATGTCCTTTTAGCGGTCTTTTTACATGTAATTCGTAAGACACCGGGCAAAATTTACGGACTGTCAAAAAATACTTTCCATTTTTATGTTAACCTGAGCATTGGCTGGAATTCCCAAAATGCTTTTTTAGCAAAAGCTGGAACAAAACAACAATGCCATCGTCAGTATTATGGTAAACAAATCACAGGAGGTCGGCATGAAAAAAATTATCTTGCTACTATTGACCCTGTGCTGCCTGATCAGTGCCTGCGGCAAAGCGGAGGCGCAGGTCCCTGCCAGCACATCGGCGGCCCCAACAATGCAGGCAGCATCGGCCAAGGCCAACGGGCCGACTCTCCCCCTGATAAAAGCCGGCGCCGTTGTCCCGGATGTCTATAAGGAAAAACAGCTGCGGCCCGTGGAAAACTGCGGCGTGTTCCAGCTGTGTGCCGACCCGGTGGAGATGAACCAGGGCAGCCACTATGACGCCTTCGCCGTCAACGCCGATGGGACGCTGGAGCAGCTGGAAGAGGCGCAGTTCAACAACGCCTACACCCTGGACGGCAGCCGCTATCACCTGAACTTCGACTGGGCAGAGCATAACGGCCTCAAAACGGCAACCTATATCCCTGCGGATATGGAGGCCAGTATGCTTACCCTTTCTGACGAGGGCAGCAAAAGCCTGTTCCTGCTGCGCTGGCACGTTGGGGAGGACAGCACCGTTTATAGCTACTACCCTGTTTTGCTGGATCTGGAAAGCGGGGAGCTGACGGATCTGCTTGCCAACTGCCGTCTGGGCAGTCTTTCCCAGATCTCCAATGCCGCTTTCAGCCCGGATCACAGCGGTTTGCTGCTGGCCCAGGAGGGCGGCGCCATATACTACTGCGATCTGAAGAGCAGTACTGTCTACAGCCTGGACGAGCTCTCCGGCGAGCCGGTGAAAGCCTGCACTGTCACCGGCGATAAAATCATCTGCTGGAGCCAGGGCGGCGAGGGCAGCGGTGTTCTGGGTGACTATCATTTCTGGAGCATCGGGCTTTCAGACTTCAAGCGACAGGAAATGCCCTCCCTGCGAACTGACGTGGACACCAGCATTCTGCGCTTTGCCCATCTGGCCGGCTTTGACAGTCAGCTGCGGCAGGGCAACATGTTCTCCGGCAGCCGTTACGCCCTGTGTACCGACGGCAGCGGCCAGACCTATGTGCTGGACATGGAGGAATGGAACCTGCGGGCTGTGGAGGGCTATACCCTGCCCGCCTCCAACCTGAGCAGCACCGGCAGCCTGGACGGTCAGCGCCTGCTGCTGAAGGACACCGGCAGCAACAAGGCCGCTGTTCTGGATTACCGGGACTGCACCCTGGTGTGGCTGGACATCCAGAGCGCCGAAGGGCTCAGCTGGTTTGACAGCGATACCGTCCTGGAGCACCCCGGAGATGGGAACTTCTATCTATATGACCTGAAATAGAATCATAATTAAAAGCCCGGTGCTTTCGCACCGGGCTTTTAATGGTTTTCTCTTACTTGTTCTCGATCAGGTACTTCAGGATCTGCACGGCGTTGCTGGCGGCGCCCTTGCGGATCTGATCTCCGCAGCACCAGAGGGTCAGGCCCTTGTCGTCGGTCAGGTCCTCACGGATGCGGCCTACCCAGACCAGGTCCTGGTTGCTGGTGTCCAGGGGGGTAGGATAGTTGCGGCCCTGGTAATCTTCGATCAGGCGGCAGCCGGGGAAGGCAGCAATGGCGGCCTTGGCCTGCTCCACGGAAATCTTTTCCTCCGTGCGGACGGTGACCGCGATGGAGTGAGAGCGCATAACGGGGACACGGACACAGGTGCAGTTCACCTTCAGCTCCGGCAGATGGAGGATGCGCTGGCCCTCGTTCTGCATCTTCATTTCCTCGTCGGTATAGAGGTTCTCCAGCTCGTCACCGATGTGAGGGATGACGTTCAGGGCGATCTGGGTGGGGAAGACCTTGCATTCCATCTCCCCGCCGTTGACGGCAGCGGCCATCTGCCCCTCCAACTCGTCAAAACCGGCCTTGCCGGCGCCGGAAACGGCCTGATAGGTGCAGGCCACCATAGAACGGATGGGAGAGATCTTCGCCAGGGCGGCCACAGCCATCAGGGTGATGATGGTGGAGCAGTTGGGGTTTGCGATAATGCCCTTGTTGTTCAGAGCGTCGGCGCCGTTGATCTCCGGCACAATCAAAGGAACCTCCGGGTCAAGGCGGAAGGCGGAGCTGTTATCGATGTACACCGCGCCGCTTTTCACGATGGCGGGGGCAAACTTTCTGGACATGCCGTTTTTCACAGCGCCCAGGACAAAGTCCATTCCCTGGAAGCTGTCCTCGGTGGCTTCCTTGATCTCCACCTCCTGCCCGTTGAAAAGCACCTTTTCCCCGGCGCTGCGGGCGCTGGCTAGGGGCAGCAGGGTGTCCACCGGGATCTGATACTCTTCCAGGACCTGCAGCATCTGCTGGCCTACGGCGCCGGACGCGCCCAGAATGGCAACATTATATTTCTTCATTTTCTTCTCCTCCATTATATTATGTTAACCAGCGAAGCTGTCGTACAGTACCTGTACCGCCGCCTCGTAATTCTTGTTGTCCACGCCCACAATGATGGAAAGCTCATCCGCGCCCTGGGCAATGGTTCGGATGTTGATGCCTTCTTCGCCCAGCGCCTTGAAGATTTTGCCGGAGATGCCGGGGCGGAAGGTCATTTTCCGGCCCACGGCGGCCACCAGGGCGATGCCGTCCTGCACCCGCAGGTCCTCCGGGTGGCACTGCTTCTCGATGTCTCCCATGAGGCTGTAGAGTGCGTCACCCAGGGCAGCGGTGGAGGTGACCAGGGCGAAAGAATCCAGCCCCAGGGTGATATGCTCCACATTGGCATGATAGCGGTCGAAGATCTCCAGGGTCTGGCGCAGGGTCTGGCTGGCGTTCATGTTCCGCTTGTTGACGGTGAGAATGGTGAAGTTCTTCCGCCCGGCGATGCCGGTGAGGAAGCGCTCATCCCGTTCCTCCTTTTCGATCTTATCCACGATGATGGTGCCGGGATGCTCCGGACAGTTGGTGTTGCGGATGTTGAGGGCGATCCCCTTCTCCTTCACCGGCTGCACCGATTCTTCATGGAGCACGGAGGCGCCCATGAAGGCCAGCTCCCGCAGCTCCGCATAGGTGATATGGCCAATGGGCTTGGGGTCCTTCACAATGCGGGGGTCCGCCATCAGGATGCCGGACACGTCCGTCCAGTTTTCGTACACGTCGGCGTCGATGGCCGCCGCGGCCAGGGCACCGCTGATGTCGCTGCCGCCACGGGTCATCACCTTGATGCGGCCGTTGGGCAGGCGGCCATAGAAGCCGGGGATCACGATACGGCCATGCTGCTCATAGGCGGCTTTGATGGCAGCGTAGGTCTTTTCCCGGTCCACCTGACCGTCATAGGTGAAAAAGACGCAGTCTGCCGCGTCCACGAACTGATAGCCCAGGTAATCGGCCATGAGCCGGGAGGTCAGGTACTCGCCCCGGGACACCAGCTCATCGGCGGACATATCCTTGCTGAGGCTCTGCTCCAGCTTGGCCATCTCCGCCCCCACATCGAAGGGAAGGCCCAACTCATCCCGGATCTCGCAGAGACGCTGCTCTATTGTATGAACGATGTCGTCGCATGATACCCCGTAAGTCAGATGGGCGTGGCAGAGGTACAGCAGGTCGGTGAGCTTATGGTCGCCGCTGCTGCGCTTGCCGGCGGCGGAGACCACCACCACCTTCCGGGCCGGGTCCGCCTCCACAATGGCCCTGACCTTCTGGAACTGTTCTGCCCCGGCCACGGAGGAGCCGCCAAATTTTGCAACCTTTACCATGGCTCAGTCCTCCACAGCAGCGAAGAACAGGGAGGCTCCCTCGCCGCGCAGCCGGGCGGCCAGCTCATGCATGGCCTTGACAGACATAGGCTTGGTGATCAGCTCGCTGACACCGTCAGACTCGCTGTAGCTCTTGGCCTCGAAGCAGCCGGACATGCTGCTGGGCAGGCGCACATAGTAGCTGTGGCAGCAGGCGGCGTTGTCGGCGCTGCCCTCATGGCAGGCAGGCGAGAGCATATGCAGCCGGCCCTTGAGGATGCAGTCCAGGTCCCGCAGCACGGCGGAAGCGGTGGGCCAGCGGCCCGCGCCCTGGCCCATGAACACCATGGGGCCGGCGCACTTGCCCTCATACCGGGCCATGTTGTAGTTATCCAGGACGCTGCACTCCGGAGCGGAGGCGGGGAAAAGCACCGGCTCCACATAGGCGTAGACCTTGCCTCCGGCGGCAGGGCCGCACTTGGCCATCAGACGGCAGCTGAGGCCCCGGGCCTGGATGCGCTTCACGTCCTCGGCGGTGATGCTCTTGATACCCTCATGGCACAGGCCCTCCACCGGCAGCAGGTCATAGGCCACCGCCGCGCTGAGGACGATCTTACGCAGGGCATCCAGGCCGGAGACATCGGCACTGGGATCCGCCTCCGCATAGCCCAGGCGCTGGGCGTCGCTCAGAGCCTCGGCATAGCCCAGGGAACGGCGCTGCATAGCGTCCAGCATATAGTTGGTGGTGCCGTTGAGGATGCCGCCCAGGGAGACGATAAGATCGCTCTCCACGGCAATGCTCAGGTTATGCAGGAAGGGCATCCCGCCGCCGCAGGCGGCGCTGAACAGGAAGCCAACCCCCTTCTCTCTGGCCGCGGCGGCCAGCTCGATCCCGTGGGCCGCAACCAAAGCCTTATTGGAGGTTACAAAGTGCTTGCCGGCTTTCAGGGCCGCCATGGCATAGCTGAAGGCCGGCTCAATGCCGCCCATGGCCTCCGCCACAGCTTCCACCCCCGGCTCCGCCAGGATGGCCTCCATGCTTGTGCGCTTAAAGGGGGCGTCATCCTTTCCGGGCCGTACCAGAACCGGCCCCTGCTCCAAGCCTTTTGCATTTGCAAGCATCTCATAAATCCCAGCCCCAACGGTGCCGAAGCCCAAAACAGCAACTTTCATTTTATCCTCCATGTTTGTGTCCGTATTTTAAGGACATTTGTTTTCCTTGCTGAGACAGTTTAACATATGCCGTCCAGGAATACAAGTAACATTATGACGAAATTTGGCGGAATAAGAAATCAGCAATAGGGCAAAATGCTCTATTGCTGATTTTGTGACAATAATGGCTCCGACTCAGCGGATAATATCCTTGATAAAGGGGCTTCGCTGCACCGGGTCAGGACTGAGACTGTAGCAGGCGCGCAGCAGCTCCGCCGCTTCAGCCGCCTTTTCCTGACTGGAGGCATGGATGGTGGCAAGGCTCTCCCCCGCTTCCACGCTGTCCCCCACCTTTTTGTGGAGCACCAGGCCCACAGACAGGTCGATCTCGCTGTCCTTGGTGGCCCGTCCGCCGCCCAGGTGCATGCTCACCAGGCCCACCTGCTCCGCCTCAATACGGCGGACATAGCCGCCCTCCAGGGCCGGCACCTCCATCTGCACCGGGGCCAGAGGCAGGCGGGAAGTGTCATACACGTCCCGGCCGTCGCCCTGCTGAGCGGTCACCATCTGGCTCAGCTTCTCCAGGGCCGTTCCGTCGCTGATGGTCTTCTCCAGCTTGGCGCGGGCTTCCTCAATGCTGCCGGCCAGGCCCGCCTCCGTGAGCATACAGCTGCCCAGGGTCAGGCACAGCTCCAGCAGGTCGCCCCCCTTCTCCCCTTTCAGGACAGAGATGGCCTCCTTCACCTCCAAAGCGTTGCCCACGGCCCAGCCCAAAGGCTGATCCATGTCGGTAATGACGGCGGCGCATTTCCGCCCGGCCAGGCGGCCGATGCGGGTCAGGCCCTGAGCCAGGGTGCGGGCGTCCTGCTCCGTTTTCATGAAGGCGCCGCTGCCGCATTTCACGTCCAGCACGATCACATCCGCGCCGGAGGCCAGCTTCTTGGACATGATGGAGCTGACGATCAGCGGAATACTGGGGACGGTGCCGGTGACGTCCCGCAGGGCATAGAGCTTCTTATCGGCAGGCACCAGATCTGCGGTCTGCCCGGCGATGGCAATGCCGATCTTATTGACATTTTTGAAAAAAGTCTCCTCGCTGATGCCGGTGGTGAAGCCGGGAAAGCTCTCCAGCTTGTCTATGGTGCCGCCGGTATGGCCCAGGCCCCGGCCGGACATTTTGGCCACCTTCAGGCCACAGGCCGCCACCATGGGGCACAGCACCAGGCTGGTCTTATCCCCCACGCCGCCGGTGGAGTGCTTATCCCCCTTGACGCCCTGAATGGGGCTGAGATCCAGGGTCTCCCCGGAATGGACCATAGCCATGGTCATGTCCAGCGTCTCCCGATCCGTCATGCCCCGCAGCAGAATGGCCATGCACATGGCGGACATCTGGTAATCCGGAATCTGGCCTTGGGTATAGCCATCGATCATGAAGTTTATTTCCTCGTGACTGAGTTCGCCCCCGTCCCGTTTTTTTACGATAAGATCTGTCATCAACATGGCGGTATCCTCCAAGCTTTTTTCTGATTATACACCTTTCCGCCCTCTTTCTCAATAGCGAAAGACCAAATATTCCCTGCCGCCGATGCGCCGCAGGTCGGCTCCTTGCGGTACATGGCGTAAGCTGGCCGGCAGAGCCAGCAGGGTATGGCTCCCCTCCTTCGCCACCAGGCTGCCGTCCCGGCGCTCCTGCCAGATGAGCGTGGGCGGCT
The DNA here is from genome assembly GCA_004560305.1 of bacterium. GTDB lineage: Bacteria > Bacillota > Clostridia > Oscillospirales > Oscillospiraceae > Limivicinus. The sequence continues at coordinate 77,830 of SFVI01000003.1, forward strand.
CCACGGTACTTGCTGCTTGGGGTTCTGGCTCCGGCTGCGGCTGGGATTTCTCTTCCGGTGTTGGAGCCGGGTCCGGCGCTTCAGGGGCGGGCTCCGAAGGTTCTTGTGTTATGTTAACTTCTTCCCGGGGTGGCAATTGCCGGTCGGAGGCCTGTTCGATCACCTGGGGAAAATCCGCCAGCTCCCGGCGGCTCAGCCGGCGGCGCAGATACAAGCCCTCCTCCCCGGGCTGCAAAATGCCCAGGTAGGCCTCCCGGCCGCCGCCCTGCACCCAGATGCGCAGCAAGCCTTCCCTTGCTGCGGCGGTAACCTCCATGCAGGTATAAAGTCCCTGCTGCTCTATGCGCAGCGTCCCGGCCTTTTCCCCGCCCAGCAGCAGCGGATAGTCCATGTCCGCGCCTCCTTCACGCAAAAATCTCCTGCCCAAATATATGGGCAGGAGACTGGAATTATTCAGTTATGCAGTCCAAAGCTGACGGCCAGGGCATTGTCCACCGCTGTCATGGTGTTCTCGTCCAGCTTCCCCATCCGCTCCCGCAGGCGGGATTTGTCCAGCGTACGGATCTGCTCCAAAAGGATGACGCTGTCTCTGTTCAATCCCACGCTCTGGGCGGAGAGCTCGATGTGGGTGGGCAGTCTGGCCTTGCCGATCTGGCTGGTGATGGCCGCCGCGATCACGGTGGGGCTGTGCCGGTTGCCGGTGTCATTCTGGACGATGAGCACCGGGCGCATGCCCCCCTGCTCGCTGCCGACCACCGGGCTAAGGTCGGCGTAATAGATATCTCCGCGTTTGACCATTGTTTTTTCACACTCCGCCTGAATAGTCGCCCATTACATCATATGTAGTGAACAGTAAATAGTCTCACCAGAGAAGGCAAAAAATATACACGGGCCGAAGCCCGCGTATATAAAATCCGATTTCAGATAATGAAGCCGCCGTCCACGGTGATGACCTGGCCGGTGGTGTAGCCGGCCCTGGCCAGATAGAGAACCGTCTCGGCGATCTCCTCAGCCTTGCCCAGGCGGCCCAAGGGGATCTGCTCCTGGGCCAGATTGTCCAGCGTCTCCTGGCCCAGCACCTGCACCATGTCGGTATCAATGACGCCGGGGGCGACGCAGTTGACCCGGATGCCGGTAGGCGCCAGCTCCGCCGCCAGGGAACGGCTCAAGCCGATGATGGCGTGCTTGGTGGAGGCATAGGCCACCTCGCAAGAGGCGCCATGCTGGCCCCAGATGGAGGACATGTTCACGATGCAGCCGGCGTGCTCATGGAGCATATGGGGCAGAACCGCCTGGATGGTGTTGAAGCAGCCCCCCAGGTTCACATCAAAAAGCCGCTTCCAGGTCTCCGGCGCAATATCCTGAAACTGCTCCGGCCGGGCGATGCCGGCGTTATTCACCAGCAGGTCCACCGGGCCCAGCTCCCGCTCAATGCGGCGGACCATTTCATTCACGGCGGCGCTGTCGGCCACATCGGCCTGGTGACAGATGACCTGGCAGCCTTCTTCCCGCAGCCGATCCGCCAGGGCCTGAGCCAGATCCATGCGTTCAATGCAATTGATACATACTTTATAGCCGCTTCTGGCCAGGGCCTGGGCGCAGGCGGCGCCGATGCCCCGGGAGGAGCCTGTAACAAGGGCAACACTCATCGTTTTTACCTCAGGCAATTTCAATCATGCGGGGATTGTTTTCAGATTCTCGGCAATGATGCGGCTGCTGTACTCCGCCAGCTCTCTGGTGCTCATGGTCTTCACCTTTTCCGCCGGGATGACCTCCAGAACGTCCAGATACACATCGGTAGGGCGGCGCAGCACATTTTTCCCCACCTTCTCCGTCCCGCTGATGGAGGTGATGACCAGGGGCACATTGGCCTTCTGGGCAATCTTGAAGGAGCCGGCATGGAAGGGCAGCAGCTCGCTGCCCCGGCTGCGGGTCCCTTCGGGGTAGATGGCCATGGAGCAGAGGCCCCGCTTCAGGTAATCGGCAGCGGTGAGGATGGTGGTGAGGGCTTTGCGGTCATTCTCCCGGTCGATGGGCAGGCAGCCCGCGCCGTAGCCAATACGCCCCAACACGGGCATCTCCATATTGGAGGGCTTGGACACAAAGGAAATATTGAACCGGCGCAGCAGCTGGGTGACGACAATGGGGTCAAAGCCGGAGCGATGGTTGCTGACCATCAGGAAGCGCCCCGCCTCCGGCAGCTTCTCCGCCCCGCGAACATGGGTCCTGACCCAGCAGTAGCCGGTGACGATAATGGAAGCATAGACACAGGCACTGCGGCACAGGCTGTTCTGGCGGGAAAGGGGCTTGGAGGGGTTGACAAACCAGGAGGCCACCCAGGCCACCACAAGATAAAACAGGTTCAGCGCAATAAAGCAGCCGGCAAAAAGCAGCGCGGTTTTCCACACCACGAATCCACAGCAGCGCACATAAATAACTGCTGCCCCAAGGGCCAGCAGCAGGAAGGCCAGAATCAGCATGACCACAACTCCTTAGAAAATATACCATTGTATTGTACCACCACAGAAATATTTGCCAAGACTTATTTTTATTATTTGATGGAAAATTTACAAATCTGCTTGACGGTGAGCGGGGATGCGGTATAATCCCAGTAAGGGGCGATGGATTTGACAGAGGATTTCAGGCTGATCAAGAGAGACAAGGACATTCCTGCCGAGGCGGACTTCTCTATCGTGCTGCGTGACGGCGCCATGGAACCGCTGCTGCATTCGGGGCAGACATTATATGTCAGCTGCCGGGCGGCACTTCAGGAGCGGGATGTGGGGCTGTTTTTAATTGAGGGGCAGGTGTATTGCCGCCGCTGGTGCGAGGACTATAACGGCGCGCTGGTACTGTTGGGCGGGGACGAAAGAAACTGCATCTATCTGGACCGGAAGCAGCGCAGCCGCTGTCTCTGTCTAGGGAAGGTGATTCTATGAAAATGCATAAGAACATAAGCTCCATACGATCTGTTTCTGATAGAGCACTGGCTTTTTTTGTCGCCCTGATCGTGTTTCTAACCGTGTTATCCACGCTGGATAACGACTGCATGTGGGGCGATGACTTTGCCGCATATATCAGTGAGGGCATTGCAATTGCGGAAGGGCGTTTTGGCCAGCAGGTGGCGATGAATTCTTTCATGCATCCTTCCCCCCTGCCAAAAGAAGCGGTAGGAAACGAGCTGGTATATGTATGGGGTTATCCCCTGATACTGGCGATGGTGTACAAGCTTGTGGGCTTTGACACGGTGGGATTTCAAAGTGTAATCTTCTATAAATTGCCCTCCCTGGTGGCGCTGAGTCTGATGGCCGCGCTCATGTATCGCTTTTTCCGGCTCAGATTCAAGAAAGTCACGGCTTTTATTCTGAGCATTCTTCTCTGCCTGCATACCTTCTATGTCACCGCAGTCAGCAGTATTTACTCTGATATCGTGTTCCTTCTGCTTAGTTGGCTTTGTTTTTACCTTGCGGAGCGTTTGGTGGGAGCGGACCCGGGCGCACCCAGAAGCATCACCGCCTTTCTGCTGGGCATATGTATGTGGGCCTGCTGCTCAGTGCGGCTCAACGGCCCTTCCGTCATCGCTGTGGCGGCCTTGATCCAGCTAATCCATCTCATCAAAAACAAGCGTAAGCTGGATCCGGCTACGGTAGGGCTTCACCTGCTGCCTTACGGCACCCTTATTCTCCTAAGCCTGATTTTCAATTATCTTATCCTTCTGCCGGCAACTTCCAACATGAGTGACCTCGGCGCGGCTACCTGGGAAATTATTCGGCGAAATATCAAATACTATCTGTTGATTTTTCGGTTCTTTTTCTTCTCTTTCCCGGGGCTACCCTTTCCGCAAACATTCTGGAGGCCCAGTCTTTTCCTGTTTATTTCCCTGCTGGCTTTGGGACTTCTCCGATCCTTTAAAAAAGAATTCCCCTACATTCTTTATCTCGCAGGCACAGTTCTGACGCTTCTGCTGCTTCCCTATACGAAGGGGACCAGATATTGCTTCAACATCTTTCCCGTCCTGTTTCTGCTGCTGGGCTACTGTGGGGAATGGCTTTATTTCCTCATTGCCGGAAGGCTGAAACCCAGCCGCCGGAAGCTTCTGCACATTCTCGGCTTTGCGGCTGTGGTTCTTTTGGTGTTTTCCGCAGTGGTTGAGAGTTTGTCAAATAACTTTATCTGTGTTCTGCAGGGACAGGATGTGCGTGGTAGTGACAGTTCCACTGCCTATTCCGCCGCCTCCGTGGAGGCTTATCGATACATTCAGGAAAACACGGCCGGAAACAGTGTGTTTGCCTTTGAGAAGCCAAGGGCACTTTTCCTGAACACCGGGCGGCTAAGCTTTAATCCGTCCGTAAATAACCACCGTCTTTCAGAAGCCGACTATTATCTTTCCTGCAATTACTTTAGTAAGGCTCAGCCGCCGCTGGACGGTTGCTCTCTTAGCGTCGTCTGGTCCAATGGGGACTTTACCCTGTTTTCTGTGGATACATGATTTCTGCTGTCCTTTTCTTTCCATCTGCCGGGAACTCCCCTATCAGAGATATCAAAACTGTTCAAGAAAGGAAAACTACCATGGTTCCAGCCAGTTCCAAAAAATCTTCCCGGGTGTACATTGCTCTGCTCTTTCTTATTTCCGCGCTTTTCACATTGATTATGGCAAGTTCCAACAGTCCCGCCGCTCCGAACTATTATGGGGCTGATTCTTCCTTTTTCTCGGCGGTTGGGTCAGGGATGCTCCGGGGCAGACTTCCCTACGTGGATTATTTTGACATGAAAGGCCCCTATCTGTTTTTCATTGAGGCGCTGGGGCATTGGATTGCCGGCACCACCGGCATTTTTATCCTGGAGGTTTTCAACCTCTTTGCCGCCCTTCTGCTGATTGACGGCTGTGCCCGGCTTCTTTTGGGCAAAGATATTGGTTATATCCCCCGCTTTCTCTGCCAGCTTCCTCCTCTGTACTTCCTGTGCATCAGTTTTGAGGGAGGTAACTTCACGGAGGAGTGGTCTCTGGTACCGCTGCTGCTATGTCTCAAGCTCTTTATCCAATACATTCAATCTGGCTCCGATGAGCATCCCCCCAAGTACGCTTTTGCTTACGGCTGTTGTTTTGCCTTCCTGGCCCTGATCCGCGTTACAAACGCGGTGCTTATCTGCGCGGTTGTCTTTACGGCCTTGGTGTCCCTGCTTTATCGGAAACAATTCCTCTGCCTTTTTAAAAATGCCGGGGCTTTTATCCTGGGCTTCATTGCCGCCGCTCTGCCCGCCGTCCTTCTCTGCGCCTATTGGGGCATTCTACAGGAGATGTTGGATTGCGTCTTTGTTTTCGGTTTTCAGTATGGCGTACGTGGTTCCGGGCTGCGCTTTAAACGGCTTATGCTGTCTCTGCTGTTTTCTTTCCTGGGGCCGCTTCTTTTCAGTAAAGACACAGACCGCCGCTACACCCTGTTTATGATCACCAGCCTCTTTGCTAATCTTTATTGTTTCACGCTGGGAAATCTTTACAACCACTATTTCACCCTGCTCATGCCCTATATCGCTCTGAGCTCCATATGGCTTACAGGCAGTTTTCTCCATTGCGGGGTACAAAAATGGCGGAGAACCGCCGTGTTGTGCGTTGCCACCTTGTGCCTTGCCGCCAATCTGCTTTGGGCCGTCGAAAGCGTGTGGAACAGTATAGAGTGCATCCTGGAAATTGATAATCTGGACGAGTATTATTCCGCTTCCGAGCTTGGCCAGCTCATCCCGGAGGAAGACCGGGATTCTGTTTTTGGCTGGGTACGATCCTATAAGTTTTTCGAAATAAACCAGATAGACAACTGGAGCAAATACTGTTCCTGGCAGGAAAACTATATCAAAATCCGTCCTGAAATCGCCATCGAGCTGGAGGACCGCTTGTCCAGTTTCCCTCCTGAATGGATCGTTTTGAGCAACGGATATCTGCAAAAATTTGATTTTCTCAAAAACATGCTGGATAGCAGCTACTCTCTCGTTGCCAGCAACGAATACTACCTTCTCTATAATTTGTGCAATTGAAAAAAGACCGCGGGTTTTTAAGCCCGCGGTTTTTTCCATCGATTTATTTTTTCTTTTTCCGGGCAAAGACGCTCATATTGATATGCATTGCCGTGTCCCCTTCGGCCCGGGTGATGAAATCCCGGGACTTAAAGCGCCAGCGGCCCTCCACCTTCTGGAAGGTGTCCAGCTTCCGATCCACCCAGATGATCTGGGGCGGCATCTGCCCGGTGATGCCCTGCACCACCACGGTGTAGGATTTGGCGGTGGCGCTGAGGCCGTCGGCCGCCACCTCGATGATGGGGTCGATGCACATATGGCTGGTCTTGGGGGTGCCGTCCTCATAGCGGACGATGGGCTTGAGGGTATTCATATAGCCCTTGGGGTCCTTGTGGTAGGTAAGCTTGCCGGAATAGTAGATATCCGCGTCCTTCAGCAGCTCGCACAGGCCGTCAAAGTCCCCGGCGTCAATGAGCCAGCAGTAGGAATAAAGCAGCTTTTGAATTTCATAGATATCGTCCATCAGGTACATCCTTTCACATAAAAACCGCAGGCGGATGCCTGCGGTTTTTATTTTTACTTATTGAGGTAGCACTTCAGCAGTTCCTGCAGAAGCTCGTCCCGGTCGATACGGCAGATGAGGGTGCGGGCGTTGTTGTAGTTGGTGATATAGGTCGGGTCCTCGGAAAGGATATAGCCCACGATCTGGTTGATGGGGTTATAGCCTTTTACCATGAGGGAGTTATACACGGACGACAAAATCTCTCGCATCTCAGCTTTGTTGTCTACAGCCGCAAATTTTCTGGTTGCATCCTCCATGACTTTCCCCTCCTTTTTTTCTCTGTTGAACCTATTATACCAAATTCTGCCGGCAAGTAAAGTCGAAACAGCGTGGAAAAAAGTTAAGAATTATTAAATTTTCGCCAAAGCTGTTGCTTTATTCAGGAACAGCTCACCGCATGACAGCGCCGAAGTCTTTCTCCAGGGCGGCCAGCACGGCCTTGACCGTCTCCTCGGCGTGATCGTCGGTGAGGGTCTGGTCGTCGGAGCGCATGGTCAGGGAGAAGGCCACGGACTTCTTGCCCTGGGCGATATGGTGGCCGGTGTAGACGTCGAAAATGTCGCAGCCCTTGAGGTACTGTCCGCCGTTTGCCAGGATGCAGTCGCTCAGCTTGCCAACAGGAATTTCGCTGTCACAGACCACAGCGATATCCCGGGTGACAGAGGGGAACTTGGGCAGGGGCGCGTACACCGGCACGCCGCCCTTCAGGGCGAACATGGTCTCAAAGCGCAGCTCCGCACAGTACAGCTCCGCGTCCACGCCGTAATTGGCGGCCACTTCGGGATGGATCTGGCCCAGAACGCCGATTTCGGTTCCGCCGGCGTACACCCTGGCGCAGCGGCCGGGATGGTAGGAGGGGTTGGCCGGTTCCGCCTCAAAGCTGAGCTTGCCCACAGACAGGTCATTCAGCAGCGCTTCCACCCAGCCCTTCAGACGGAAGAAGTTCATCTCCGGGCCGTAGGCGCCCAGGGAGACGATTTTGGGCTCATCGGCCATGCCGTCGGGCCGCTTGAGATAGATCTTGCCGATCTCATACAGGGCGGCGGAGCGGTTGCGGTAGTTGTAGTTGCGGCTGAGGATCTCCAGCATGGAGGGCAGTACGGTGGTGCGCATGATGGAAGTGTCCTCCCCCAGGGGGTTGAGGATGCGCAGGCTGTCCCGCAGGGGGGAGTCCGCCGGCATGCGGATCTTGTCGTAGTAGCTGGGGCTGATGAAGGAGTAGGTGATGATCTCATCCATACCCAGGCTGCGGCAGGTCTGGCCGATCTGGCGCTCGCACTGCTGCACCGGGGTGAAGCCGCCGCTGGTGGTGTTGCCGCCGGCAAAGCAGGTGGGGATCTCGTTATAGCCATAGAAGCGGGCCACTTCCTCGGCAATGTCGGAATAATGCTCCACATCGCCGCGCCAGGAGGGTACATGGATGATGTCCCCTTCCAGGGTGAAGCCCAGCTCCAGCAGAATTCTGCGCATGGTGGCCTCGTCAATGTCGGTGCCCAGCAGGGCGTTGATCTTCTCCGGCTCCAGCTTCAGGGTAGTCTCCTGCAGGGCCTTGGGCACCACATCAATGACGCCCTCCACCACTTCGCCGCAGCCCAGCAGCTCAATCAGCTCGCAGGCCCGCTCCACGGCCTTGTAGGTGTTCTGCACATCCAGGCCCTTCTCGTAGCGGGAGGAGGCGTCGGTGCGCATGCCCAGGGCAGTGGCAGTGCGGCGGATGGAGGTACCGTTGAAGTTGGCGCTTTCAAAGAGCACCATGGCGGTGTCGCCCTCGATCTCGCTGTTGGCGCCGCCCATGACGCCAGCCACGCCAACGGGCTTATCGGTGTCGCAGATGCAGAGCATGGAGGGAGAGAGCTTGCGCTCATTGCCGTCCAGGGTCTGGATGGTCTCGCCCTCTTTGGCCAGACGGACATGGATCTCCTGATTGTTGACGCAGCTGAAGTCAAAGGCGTGCATGGGCTGGCCGTACTCCAGCATGACGTAGTTGGTGATATCCACCACGTTGTTGATGGGGCGCATGCCGGCATTGCGGATGCGCTCCCGCATCCAGGCGGGAGAGGGGGCGATCTTCACGTTCTTCACCATGCGGGCGGTGTAGCGGGGGCACAGCTCCGGCTCCTCCACCACGATCTTCACCATGTCGGCAATGTTGCCGCCGGCGGTGGCCTTTACCACCGGCTCGTGGAGCTTCAGCTCCTTGCCGAAGGTGACGGCGGCCTCCCTGGCCAGGCCGATCATGCACAGGCAGTCCGGCCGGTTGGGGGTGATTTCAAACTCCACCACATGGTCATCCATGCCCAGCAGCACGGCCACATCGTCGCCGGGCTTGCAGTCCTCATGGATGATGAAGATGCCGTCGGGAATGCAGTGGGGGAACTCCCGCTGCTCGGCCCGCAGGTCTTCCAGGGTGCAGACGTGATCCTTGCCGGTGTCATAGGCCAGCAGGTCGCCCACATGGATGTTCTGGCAGTCGGTCTCGGTCTCCACGGCGGCAGCGCCGGTGTTCAGGCTCAGCCTGTACCGGGAATAGTCCACGGTCTCCAGCGCGGTGACCTGGGCGGCCACCACCTTGCCGAAGATCTTGTCCCCAGCCTTGATGTCGGCAGAGATGGAGGGCTTGGCCGGGTCGATGGGGTGATAGTCCCCCAGGATGGCGGCAGCCTTGATGACGGCATAGGGGAAGTCATGGGTGGTGACGTTCAGCTCCTTCAGGGAGCAGAGCATACCGTTGGAGGGCACGCCACGCAGCTTGCCCTTGGTGATCTTCACGCCGCCGGGCAGCAGGGAGTTGTGCAGGGCGGCAGGCACCAGGTCGCCCACATGGACGTTCCAGGCCCCGGTGCAGATCTGTACCGGCTCGCTCTCGCCGATGTCAATCTGGCAGACCAGCATATGGTCGGAATTGGGGTGCTTCTCCAGGGCCACGATGCGGCCCACCTTCACGTTATGGATGTTCTGGCTCAGATCCTCGGTGACCTCCACCTTGGAGCCGGAGATGGTCATGGCCTCGGCGAAGGCCTTGTCGTCATATTCGTTCAGGCTCAGGTCCACAAACTCATTGAGCCATTTTCTGGAAAGATTCATGTTGCATTGCCCTCCTTAAAACTGCTCCAGGAAGCGGATGTCGTTCTCGAAGATCAGGCGCAGGTCGTTGATCTTGTACTCGCCCATGGCCAGGCGCTCCAGGCCCATACCGAAGGCCCAGCCGGAATACACATCCGGGTCGATGCCGCAGCCGGAGAGCACCTTGGGGTGCACCATGCCGGCGCCCAGCACCTCGATCCAGCCCTCGCCCTTGCAGGTGGGGCAGCCCTTGCCGCCGCACTTATGGCACTGAATGTCCATCTCACAGCTGGGCTCGGTAAAGGGGAAGTGATGGGGACGGAAGCGGGTGACGGTGCCCTCGCCGTAGATCTTCTCCACCACCAGGTTCAGCGTGGCCTTCAGGTCGGCCATGGTGATGCCCTTGTCGATGACCATGCCCTCGATCTGGTGGAACATGGGGGAATGGGTGGCATCCACCTCGTCCTTCCGGTAGACCCGGCCGGGGGCGATCATGCGGATGGGCAGGCTCTTCTGCTCCATGGCGTGGACCTGCATGGGAGAGGTCTGGGTACGAAGAAGAATCTTGCCGTCCTCGCTGAAATAGAAGGTGTCGGTCCAGTCCCGGGAGGGGTGACCCTCGTCGATGTTCAGCTTGGTAAAGTTATACTCCGCCAGCTCCACCTCCGGCCCGTCCACGATCTCAAAGCCCATGCCCACAAAAATGTCCTTGATCTGGTCCAATACGTTGTACATGGGGTGCTTGTGGCCCAGGTGCACCGGCTCGCCGGGCAGGGTCACGTCCAGGGCCTCACTTTTCAGCTTCTGCTCCATCATGGCGGAGGACAGCTCGCCCTTGCGCTTTTCAATGGCGGCCTCAATGTCGCTTCTCAGCTGGTTTGCCAGCTGGCCCATGGCCGGCCGCTCCTCGGCGGAAAGGCCGCCCATCTGGCGGAGGATGGCAGTCAGCTCACCCTTTTTGCCCAGGTACTTCACCCGCAGCGCTTCCAGCTGTTCCGCATTCTCGCAGTCCAGAATGGCCTGGATGGAAGACGCTCTCAATGCCTGCATCTGTTCTTTCATGTCTCATTCTCCTGTAAAAAAATAAGCTCCCGTCTCTGAATCCTCAGGGACGAAAGCAAAACTTCCGTGGTACCACCCACATTCGGCACCGCTAAAGCGCTGCCGCACTCTCGGCGCTTAACGCGCGCCATACGCCGGGGATTGGCCGGTGCTCCCGGGCGAACCAAGCGACATTACCCCAGAGGGCTTACAGCCGGTGACCCTCATTCTCTGGTGGGCAAAAAACTCGCTATTTTCCCGTTCACAGCAATAACTCATTCAATGTAACACAGTTGCTTATTTTTTTCAAGAGGAATTTGACTATTTCCCGTTCAGTGATTATAATAGCTGCAAGGCAGCGATTTGCACTGCGGCACAGTCATGATCGCCAGGGACAAAGCATAGATTCAAGCAGAATGTTTTCGGAGGAGACTATGAAAAAATTTTGCCTGAGTTTGACCTTATGTCTGTGCCTTTTGATAAGCGGCTGCGGCGGGCGGGAGTTTGCCAAAGCCAGAGAGGACCTGGCAGCACGGCTGGATGAGGCGGAGTGTCTCAGCTTCACCGCCAACATCCGGGCCGAGTATGAAAACAAGACCGCCCGCTTCACCCTCAGCTATTATGAGGACGGCGAGGGCGGCAGGGTGACGGTGCTGGCCCCCCAGCTGATCGCCGGGGTCACTGCCCGGATTCAGCCCGGCAGCACCAGTCTGGAATATGACGGGGTATGCCTGGGCACCGGGGAGCTGGACGGTTTTGGTCTGTCCCCCATGTCCTCCCTGCCCATGCTGGTGCAGGCGCTGAAGGACGGCGATGTGAACGCCGGCTGGAGCGAGGGCGGCTGCACCGTGCTGGAGTTGCAGAGCACCGATGAGCTGGTCTGCACTGTGTGGTTCGCGCCGGAGGACATGACGCCCCGGCAGGCGGAGCTTCGCAGCGACGGCCGGGTGAAGGTCTTTGCGGAGATCAGTGACTGGCAGGAGGGCATTGCCCCCGCTGCCCCGGATGAAACAATGGAGTAAAAAACATGAACGACTTACAAAAGAGAACCTGGGCCGAGATCAGCCTGGACAACATTCGCCATAACTACCGGGCCATCCGTGCCTCCCTTCCGGCGGGCTGCCGCTTTCTGGGGGTAGTCAAGGCCGACGCCTACGGCCACGGGGCCCTGACAGTTTCCCGGCTTTTGCAGGAGGAGGGGGCCGACTATCTGGCCGTCTCCTGCCTGGACGAGGCCCTGGAGCTGCGGCAGGGCGGCGTCACCATGCCCATCCTGATTCTGGGCCACACGCCACCGGAATACACCGGCACCCTGATCGCCATGGGCATCACCCAGACCGTCACCTGTCTTGCCAAGGCGGTGGAGTATTCCGCCGAAGCGGCAAAGCTGGGCCGGGACCTGAAGATCCACATCAAGCTGGACACCGGCATGTCCCGGCTGGGCTTTCTCTGCGCGGGGGGGTATTTTGACGAGGGCGTGCAGAACGTGATCGACTCCTGCCGCCTGCCCGGTCTGATCCCCGAGGGGGTCTACACCCACTTCGCCGTCTCCGATGAGCCGGGAGCGGACTGCCGGGATTACACCCTGGGGCAGTTCCGGCTGTTCATGGATATGATCCGCGCGGTGAAGGAGCGGGGCGGCATCGAATTTGCCATCCGCCACTGCGCCAACAGCGGCGCGGTGGCAAACTACCCGGAGATGGCGCTGGACATGGTGCGCCCCGGCCTGCTGCTCTACGGCTACGGCGACGGCGGGAAGCTGGGGCTGCGGCCCTGTATGCGCCTGGTGACCACGGTGAGCACCATCAAGTTCTACGAGCCGGGCACCGCCGTCAGCTACGGCCGCCGCTTCGTAACACAGCGGCGCACCCGCATGGGCGTGCTGGCCATCGGCTATGCCGACGGACTGCCCCGGGCCGCCGGGAACCAGTGCAGCTTTGCCGCCGGGGACGGCTTCGCCCCCCAGCGGGGCAGCATCTGCATGGATATGTGCATGGTGGACCTGACGGAGCGGCCGGAGGTGGATGTGGGCAGCCAGGTGGAGCTGTTCGGGCCCAAGTGCAGCATCTATCAGCTTTCCGACGCCGCCTGCACCATCCCCTATGAGCTGCTCTGCGCCGTATCCAAGCGAGTGCCCAGAGTGTATTTTTGAAAATATAACAACGACCGCCCGGGGAAATCCGGGCGGTCGTTTTCGTTTCAAAATTGATTCTTAAAACCGAAAGGCATCCTGCAAGAGGGGCCATTTCTGGTCTTTCTCGCTGAGGATCAGGGGGCTGCCGTCGGCCAGGGTATAGCCTTCGGCGGAGGCGGTGCCGGCATAGGCGCCTTTCACGCCGGGCCACTGGATGCCCAGGCTGGGGTCATTCCATGCAATGCCGCCCTCGTCCCCGGGATGATAGAAGTCGCCGGCCTTATAGCAGACGGTGGCAATATCGGACAGCACCAGGAAGCCATGGGCAAAGCCCTCCCCGATCAGCAGCTGTTTATGGTTTTCGGCGCTGAGCTCAATGCCGAACCACTGGCCAAAGCTGGCGCTGCCGGAGCGCAGGTCCACGGCCACGTCATAGACCGACCCCCGGATTACCCGCACGATCTTGGCCTGGGGGTGCTGCTTCTGAAAGTGCAGACCCCGGAGCACGCCCTTGACGCTCATGCTCTGGCTGTCCTGGACGAAGTCCATGGGAAAGCCAGCTTCCTCCATGTCCCGCTGGTTATAGGTCTCCACAAAATAACCCCGGCTGTCGCCGAAAACGGTGGGCTCAATGATATACAGCCCCTCCATGGGAGTTTCGCTTACTTTGATCTTGCCCATACTATCCCTCTGTCTCTATCTCTTTCCTGTATCTGCTCAACGCGTCCCGCCAGTCCGGCAGGGGCGCAAAACCTTTTTCTTGAAGCTTACTCTTATCCAGCCGGCTGTTAAAGGGGCGGGCGGCCTTGCTCAGGCCGTACGCCGCAGTACTCACCGGCTGCACCCGCACATCCATCCCCGCCTGGCGGAAGATCTCACAGGCGAAGTCGTACCAGCTGATATAGCCGCCCTCATTGGTGGCGTGGTAGCGGCCGTATTGCTCTGTCAGGCTCATATCCACCAAAAGCCGGGCCAGATCCCGGGTATAGGTGGGGGTGCCGATCTGGTCATTCACCACCCGGAGCTCCTCATGGGTCTTGCCCAGGCGGAGCATGGTTTTTACGAAGTTGCCGCCGCTGCGGCCAAAGACCCAGGCGGTGCGGACGATGAAAAACTTTTCCAGCAGTTCTTCCACCGCCCGCTCCCCTGCCAGCTTGCTTTGGCCATACACATTCAGCGGAGCATAGCCTCCTTCATCCGGCTGCCAGGGGCTGCTTCCCCCGCCGGGGAACACATAGTCGGTACTGATGTAGATCATTTTGCAGTCCAGGGCCTTGCAGGCTTCCGCCACATAGCGGGTACCCAGGGCATTGACAGCCTGCACCACTTCCCTGTTCTCTGGTTCCTCCGCCGCGTCCACCGCCGTCCAGGCAGCACAATGGATGACCGCATCCGGCCGGACGGCGGCGATGGTTTTCATTACGGCGTCCCTGTCCCGGATATCCAGCTGCACATAGGGCAGGAAGCAGACAGCGCTGCCATCCTGTACACCGCTATAGGCCGGCTTGGAGCCCGAACCTACCGCCTCATGGCCCCGTTGATTCACTTCGTTCATGACGTCGTGGCCCAGCTGGCCGCCGGCGCCGGTAATAAAAAAGCGCATCCCATCTCCCCCATCAAGGTGGGTTTTTTACTGCAGAATATAGTAGCATTTTTCCCCGGTATTTGCAACCATAGACAAAAAAAGGTCAGGCTTTTCGCCTGACCTTTTTGGGAAAGGAAAATTACTTGCGAACCAGGTACTTGCGCATATCCAGAGAGCAGGCAGCCAGGATGATACCGCCCTTGATGATATACTGCAGGCTGGGGTCGATGCCCAGCATGTTCAGGGCCACAAAGATGATACGCAGGACGAACACGCCCAGCACGATACCGCTGATCTTACCGGTGCCGCCGACGAAGGAGACGCCGCCGATGACACAGGCCGCGATGGCGTCACACTCGTAGTTCAGACCGGTGGCCTGGGTGATGGAACTGATACGGGCGCCTTCGATGAAGCCGGTGAAGCCGTAGAGAGCGCCGGCCAGGGTGTGGACCAGAACGGTAGTCCAGAACACGTTGACGCCGGAGACACGGGCGGCCTCGGCGTTGGAGCCAACAGCGAACATGTTCTTGCCGAAGGTGGTCTTGTTCCAGACGAACCACATCAGGGCGGTCAGCAGGATGGCATAGAACACATACCAGGGGATGGAGATGGTGCCGTACTTGGCGGTCTCAAACTTCAAAAACGGAGAAGAGACGATGGCCTTGTACTCATCGGACAGGCCCGAGATGGGCTGGCCGTTGTTGCCGTTGAGCATGAAGAACAGCAGGATCAGACCATAGGTGATCAGCTGGGTGGCCAGGGTGACAATGAAGGGGTGGAGGCTGAACTTGGCCACAAAGAAGCCGTTGATCAGACCGATGATGGCGCCCACCACCAGAACCATCAGTACCACCAGCAGGATCCAGCCCGGCGTAATGGCCGGCAGATTCTGGAACATTCTGCGGGAGATCTCACGGCTCTGGAGCATAGTGCCGGCGATGGCGGCGGTGAGGCCAACCACGCGGCCAGCAGAAAGGTCCGTACCGGTGAGGACGATGCATCCGCCGATGCCCAGCGCCATGGGCAGAGAGGCGGCGGCCAGGGAGACGATGTTGATGATGGAACCGGGTTTAACAAAGTTGCTGTTCTTGACTGCGGTGTAGATGATGAAGATCACCATCAGTATGTAAAGCGCGTTGTTGAGCAGACCGTCGGACCAGAAGCGGCGCTTATCTTTGCTGTCCAGCTTTCTGTATTCCTCGGCCGTGCGCTGAAGTTTTGCTACAGGGTTATTCATGCTGCGGCCCTCCCATTAAACATATTTCGCTGCCAGAGTCATTATCTCTTCCTGGGTGGTGGTTCTGGCGTCCACCTCTCCGGCCAGACGGCCGCCGGACATGACCAGAATGCGGTCACAGATACCCAGCAGCTCCGGCATCTCAGAGGATACCACCAGCACGGTCTTGCCCTTGCAGGCAAGGTCAAGGATCAGCTGGTAGATCTCATACTTGGCGCCCACGTCGATCCCGCGGGTAGGCTCGTCCAGCAGGAGCACATCCGGCTCTGTCAACAGCCAGCGGCCGATGATGACCTTCTGCTGGTTGCCGCCGGAGAGGCTGCGGATCTTGGTGCTCTGGGACGGCGTCTTGGTGCGCATGGAATCGATGGACCACTGGGTGTCCTTCTTCATGGACTTGCTGCTGAGCCAGAGGCCGAAGCGCAGGTGCTTTTTCAGGCTGGATATGACGGTGTTCTCCCGGATATCCAGGATGGAGAAGATGCCGGTGGCACGGCGCTCCTCGGTCAGAAGGGCAAAGCCGTTTTTAATGGACTCCCCGGGGTTGCGGTTCAAACAGGGCTTGCCGTCCAGGGTGATGGTGCCGGATTTTCTGGTGGCCTCGCCGAAGATATTCTCCAGGGTCTCGGTACGGCCGCTGCCGTCCAGGCCCGCAAGCCCCAGCACCTCGCCCCGGCGCGCCTCAAAGGACACGTCCTTCAGCAGGGAATACTGGGCGGTGAGATTTTCCACCTTGAGATAGACATCGCCGGGCTTGTTGGTCTTGGGCGGGAACTGATTGCTCAGCTCACGGCCCACCATCAGGCGGATAATGTCATTCATCTCCAGCTCGGCGGCGGGCTTGGTGGCCACATGGGTGCCGTCGCGCATGACGGTGATATAGTCGGAGATGCGCTTGATCTCCGCCATCTTGTGGGAGATGTATATGATGCCCATGCCCCGGTCACGGAGCATGTTGATGATCTTAAACAGGTGCTCCACTTCCTCCTCGGTAAGGGACGAAGTGGGTTCGTCAAACACAATGACTTTGGAATTGTAGGAGACAGCCTTGGCGATCTCCACCATCTGGCGCTGGGAGACGGGCATGGTGCTCATGATTCGATGGGGGTCCACGTCGATTTCCAGCTCTTCAAAGATGGCCTTGGTATCCTGCAGCATTTTTCTTTCGTTGACCATGACGCCGCCGATCATGGGGTAACGGCCCAGCCAGAGGTTATCCATGACTGAGCGCTTGAGGGCCTGGTTCAGCTCCTGATGCACCATGGCGACGCCGTTATTCAGCGCCTCCTTGCTGTTTTTGAAGTTGACCTCTTTGCCTTCCAGAAATATCTGTCCGCTGTCCTTTGTGTAAATGCCGAAAAGGCATTTCATAAGGGTGGACTTGCCGGCGCCGTTTTCTCCCATCAGCGCGTGGACGGTTCCCTTTTTCAGTTCAAAGGAGACCCCGTCCAGGGCCTTGACGCCGGGAAATGTCTTGGTGATATCCGTCATCCTCAGGAGGATATCCTGCTCCATACCTTTTCCCTCCCGTAATACTTTGTGCCGTAATACTTAGTTATGGGGCAGCCGCTGATGCGGCTGCCCCTTTTATCGTTGCTGAATATGGATTATGCGGTGAAAGGAGCGTAGGCCACGAAGAGCTTGTTGGCGATGCCGTCAGCCACGGTGTACATCTCGGCAGAGCCGGCCACAGCGGCGATCGCGTCGGTCATAGCGGTGCCTTCGCCCACAGCAGCGGCGACCTCAGCAATGGCCTTGGCCATGCCCTCGGCGTCCTGCTTGACGGTGCCGGTCATCTTGCCGGCGGCGATCAGATCCTGTGCGGAAGCGGTGGCGTCAACGCCGAAGACGGGGATGGTCTTGCCGCCATCGCCCAGGTTGAAGCCGGCAGTCTCCAGAGCGGAGATGCAGCCCTCAGCCATGTTGTCGTTGTTGCAGATGATCAGCTCGATCATGTTGCCGTTGGCCTCGTTGTACTGGGCCAGGTTGGTGTTCATGTAGTCGGTGGCGGCCTGAGCGGACCATGCACCCTGCAGGTCTACCTGGTACTTGGAGCTGTTGGCAGCGTCAAAGTACTCCAGAGCGGGCTTGCCGGCAGCGGTCAGGACAGCGTCAGCGTCCTCAACGCCGTACTGGGTGCGGTAGATGGCCTCCACGTTGGCCTCGTCGCCCTTGAACATGGCGTAGGAGATGGTGCCGTCGCCGTTGAGGTCAATGGCGTCGTAGTTGGCAACAACGTACTCGCCAACCATCTTGCCCTGCAGGTGGCCTGCCTCGGGAGCGTCGGTGCCGATGAAGCAGATGCTGTCGTGGGCGCCCAGAACGGTGCCTTCCTCGCCGTCATTCTCAACGGCGCGGTTGAAGAAGATCACGGGGACATCGCCGGCCATGGAGATGATCTCGTTGGCAACGTCGGTGGAGCCGGAGGTGACCATGTTGACGATCAACAGGTTGCAGCCGTTCTGCAGAGCGGTGTTGATGGTCTCG
Organism: bacterium; assembly: GCA_004560305.1. Classification (GTDB taxonomy): domain Bacteria; phylum Bacillota; class Clostridia; order Oscillospirales; family Oscillospiraceae; genus Limivicinus. Next base: position 95,948 of record SFVI01000003.1, read on the forward strand.
TTCTGGGTGGTCTGGCTGTTGTTGCCGTCATAGTCGGTGAAGTTGATGCCCAGGGCAGTCAGCTCAGCGTCCAGAGCGGTGCGGACGGAAGAGATGTAGGTGTCGGCATAGGTGTAGTAGAACACGCCCACATTCAGGGCAGCGGCCTCAGCGGGAGCCTCGGCAGCAGGAGCCTCAGCGGCGGGAGCCTGGGTGGCGGCAGGTGCGCTGGAGCCGCCGCAAGCGGCCAGAGCAAACACCATGGTCAGAGCCAGAAGCAGTGCAAGTACCTTTTTCATTGTGCAAGTTCCTCCATAAAAAATTTTTGAAGTATGGGCCTTTGGGCCTCATATAGAGATTGTACCAAATCTGCGCCAAATTGCAATATCCATTCTCACAGATAAATCGTAAAATTTTTCGGTGTACCGTCTTTTTCAACGAAAAATAGATGTTGTTTTTGTTCGTTTTGTATAAGGCTGGAATAATTTACCATAGCGGCCTCCCCTTTCTCTCTGTGTGAATCTGCATTTGAAATTTGCTTGCTCTGCGGTTATAATGGTGCCATCTGATTTTAAGCCCGCAAACCGGAAGGAGACAGACAGATGGCCAGAATCTACAGCATTCATGACTTTGGGGCTCCGGAGCTGGATATTTACGCCAGGTTGACGGAGAACCAGCTGGTAAATCGGGCAGACCCGGAAAACGCCCTTTTTATCGCGGAAAGCCCGGTGGTCATTGAGCGGGCGCTGGACGCAGGCTGTGTACCGGTATCTTTTCTTATGGAAGAGAAACATGTGGAGGGCAAGGGCCGGCCGCTGCTGGAACGCTGCGGCGATGTGCCGGTATACACCGCCAGCCTGGAGACGCTCACCCAGCTCACCGGCTTCCACCTGACACGGGGGATGCTCTGCGCCATGCGGCGGCCCCGTCTGCCGGATTACCGGGACGTCTGCGCAGGGGCCAGCCGGATCGCCGTGCTGGAGAATGTGATGAACCCCACCAATATCGGGGCCATTTTCCGCTCCGCTGCGGCGCTGGGGATGGACGCGGTGCTTCTGACCGCCGCCGGTTCCGACCCGCTGTACCGCCGGGCCATCCGGGTCAGCATGGGGACGGTATTCCAGGTGCCCTGGGCCTATCTGCCGGAGGAGGGCGACTGGGTGGCGGCCCTGGGGGCGCTGGGCTTCAAGACGGCGGCCATGGCCCTGCGGCAGGATTCCGTGCGGCTGAATGACCCGGCCCTGAACCGGGAGGAAAAGCTGGCCATTGTCCTGGGCACCGAGGGGGACGGCCTGGCCGGCAGCACCATTGCCCACTGCGACTACACGGTGTGCATCCCCATGGCCCACGGGGTGGACTCCCTGAACGTGGCCGCCGCCAGCGCCGTGGCCTTTTATCAGCTGGGCAATATGAATCGGTAGGGAGGAAAAGCCATGGATCAGGAAAAACGGCTGGCAGCCTTTGAGAAGATGCTCTCTGCCATTGAGGAAAATTACGCCGGGATTATGAGCAAAATGGAAGCGCTGAAAGCCCAGGGCAGGGAGAAAAGCGCCACATACCGCCAGCTGATGGGAAACAAATTGATGTATAAGGACATTCTTTCCCTCTATGAGCTGTACGGTCTCAGAGAAAAAGAACCGTGAGGCATAAAGAAACAGGCTCTTCGGAGCCTGTTTCTTTATGCCTCAGCATAGGGCTTCATCTGTACAAAGCCGAAGACACCGGAGGACACCAGCCAGTAGCAGTTGTAGAGCAGCTCATCCAGGCTGACAGGCTTGCCATCCTTATACCATTTGGAGACAAGGCCGCTGATGGCGGAAACCGTGAAAACCAAGGCGCATTTATAATTGGGCATATCCGGGCTCAGTCCAAATAGTTTACAGAAAATGGGAGAGAAATATTCCGTCAGCTTTTCTACAAAGCCGGAGTTCAGGCCAGTGGAAATGACATAAAAAAGCCGCTCCCCCTCGTCCTCCAGAATGCTAGCATACCGGATGGCAAAGTCCTTCAGGCTCATGGGGAAACCTTGCGGAAAAACAACAGATATTTTTTCCTTAACATCCTCCAGCATCTGCGTCTCCGCCTGTTCCCGCAGATCGTCCATATCCAGGAAGTACTGGTAAAAGGTGCTGCGGTTCACCGCGGCAGCCCGGGAGACACTGATAACACTAAGCTTTTCCTTTTCTATCAGCAGTTTCCAGTAGGCATCGATGATGCACCTGCGGGTCCGCTCCGTCAATTCCGGCTGTTTGTTCATGCCCTTTCCTCCATCCGACAAAAGTTCATTTTTTGTTGGTTGATAAGCCCCATGCAAAATGCTAGAATTTATTATACGGCAGTGTGTCGGATGATTCAAGACTTTGAATCATATAATTGTATTGTTTCTGTTTTCGGGAGGATGACCATATCATGTTGCGCTACAGGGCCGGGATCGACATCGGCTCAACTACAGTTAAACTTGTAATTCTTGACGAAAATGATTGCATTGTGTTCAGCGATTACCGCCGCCACCGGGCCCACACACAGGAGACGCTGGCAGAGCTTTTGCGGGACGCCCGGCAGATCACCGGGAACTGTGAGCTGCTCTGCGGCATCACCGGCTCCGGCTCCATCAATCTGGGCAAAGCCCTGGATATCCAATTTGTGCAGGAGGTCGTGGCAGTTGCCACAGCCTTGCAGCATACCGCGCCCCAGACCGACGTGGCCATTGAGCTGGGCGGTGAGGACGCCAAAATCATCTATTTCACCGGCGGTCTGGAGGAGCGGATGAACGGCGTCTGCGCCGGGGGCACCGGCTCCTTCATTGACCAGATGGCCTCTCTTTTGCAGACCGACGCCGCCGGGCTCAACGCCGAGGCGGCCAACTACCAGCAGATCTATCCCATTGCCGCCCGCTGCGGCGTTTTTGCCAAGACGGATATCCAGCCGCTGATCAACGAGGGCGCCACCAAGGCAGACCTGGCCGCCTCCATCTTCCAGGCGGTGGTGAACCAGACCATTTCCGGCCTGGCCTGCGGCAAGCCCATCCGGGGCTGCGTGGCCTTCCTGGGCGGCCCGCTGCACTTTTTGCCGGAGCTGAAGAAAGCCTTTATCCGCACCCTGAAGCTCACGGACGAAACCACGGTGGACCCGGAAAACTCCCACCTGTTCGCCGCCATGGGTGCGGCTCTGGAGGCAGAAGACGCCCGCTGCCACGATATCGATGAGCTGATCCGGCGGCTGCAAAGCGGTGTGGAGATGAATTTTGAATTGAAGCGCCTGCCGCCCCTGTTTGCCTCCCAGGCGGAGTACCAGCAGTTCTGCCGCCGTCACGGGCAGGCAGTGGTACATAAGCAGCCGGTGGAGGATTACAGCGGCAATTGCTTTTTGGGTATTGACGCCGGCTCCACCACCACCAAGCTTGCGCTGATCGGCGAGGAGGGCCAGCTGCTGTGGTCTTTCTACGCCAACAATCAGGGCAACCCGGTAAAGACCGCCATGGAAGCGGTGGAGGCCCTTCGCGCCCGGCTGCCGGAAGGCACGCATATCGCCCGCTCCTGCTCCACCGGCTACGGCGAGGCCCTGCTGAAATCCGCCTTCGCCCTGGACGAGGGAGAGGTGGAAACCATCGCCCACTGCACAGCGGCAGCCTTCTTTGACCCCCAGGTGGACTGCGTGCTGGATATCGGCGGGCAGGACATGAAATGCATCAAACTGAAAAACCACTCAGTGGACACCGTGCTTTTGAATGAGGCCTGTTCCTCCGGCTGCGGCTCCTTTATCGAAAACTTCGCCAACTCCCTGGGCTACAGCGCCGAGGGCTTCGCCCAGGAGGCGCTCTTTGCCCAAAACCCGGTGGATCTGGGCACCCGCTGCACCGTGTTCATGAACTCCAACGTGAAGCAGGCCCAGAAGGAAGGGGCCTGCGTTTCGGACATCTCCGCCGGTCTTGCCTATTCCGTCATCAAAAACGCCCTGTATAAGGTCATCAAGCTGACCGACCCGGCCCAGCTGGGGCGGCACATCGTGGTGCAGGGCGGCACCTTCTATAACAAGGCGGTGCTGCGCGCCCTGGAGCAGATCGCTGGGGTGGAGGTCACCTGCCCGGATATTGCCGGCATTATGGGGGCCTTCGGCGCGGCGCTGATCGCCCGGCAGCGGTACAAGGGTCAGGAGAGCAGCATGCTGCCCCTGGAGGAGATCGTGCAGCTCAGCTACACCACCGCCACCGCCCGCTGCGGCCGCTGCAGCAACAACTGCCTGCTGACGGTGAACAAGTTCCCCGGCGGCCGGCGGCATGTCACCGGCAACCGCTGCGAGCGGGGCCTGGGCGGCGCCGGCACGGAGCGTGCCCCCAGCATGGTGGAATACAAGCAGAAGCGGATGTTCGACTATCCGCCGCTGGAAAACGCGCCCCGGGGCGTTATCGGCATCCCCCGGGTGCTGAATATGTGCGAGAACTATCCCTTCTGGGCCAGTTTCTTCAAGGCCCTGGGCTTCCGGGTGGAGCTGTCCCCCTTCTCCTCCCGCAAGCTGTATCAGCTGGGCATGGAGTCCATCCCCAGCGAGTCGGAGTGCTATCCGGCCAAGCTGGCCCACGGCCATGTGCAGTGGCTCATTGACCAGGGCATCAAGACCATCTTCCACCCCTGCGTGTTCTATGAGCATCAGGAGACGCCGGGAGCCCAGAACCACTATAACTGCCCGGTGGTGGTGTCCTACCCGGAGAATCTGAAAAACAATGTGGAAGCCGTGGCCGATGGGGAGGTCCGCTATATCCGGCCCTTCATCGCCTTCACCTGCGAGCGTGTGGCCGCGGACCGGCTGGTGCGCCTGTGTAAAGAGGAATGGGATATTCCCGAGCAGGAGGTACGCCGGGCAGTGAAGCTGGCCTGGGCCGAGCAGCAGCGGGCCAAGGATGATGTGCGCGCCCAGGGGGCCAAACTGCTTCGTGAGATGGAGGCCGCCGGCGGTCGGGGCATCGTGCTGGCCGGCCGGCCCTACCACATCGACCCGGAGATCAACCATGGCATCCCGGAGCTGATCGCCTCCTATGGGCTGACGGTATTCACCGAGGACAGCCTGCCCATTGACTTTGTGCCGGGCCGGCCTGTACGGGCCAATGACCAGTGGGTCTATCACTCCCGGCTGTATACGGCGGCGGAGTTTGTCTCCCATCGGGACGATCTGGAGCTGATCCAGCTCAACTCCTTCGGCTGCGGCCTGGACGCGGTAACCACCGACCAGGTATCGGAGATTCTGGAGGGAGCCGGCAAGCTGTACACCGTGCTGAAGATTGACGAGGTGAACAACCTGGGCGCCGCCCGCATCCGCATCCGCAGCCTGCTTGCCGCCATGAACCTGCGCCGGGAGCAGGGCGTCCACGCCGCCCCGGTCAGCAGCGGCTACCATCGGACGGTATTCACCCAGCAGATGCGGAAAGAGGGCTGGACCATCATCGCCCCCCAGATGAGCCCCATCCACTTTGACCTGCTGGGGCCGGTGTTCAAAAAGCACGGCTACAACGTGGTGATTCTGGATAACGACAACCGCTCCGCCATCGACACGGGGCTGAAATATGTGAACAATGACGCCTGCTTCCCCGCCATGACCGCCGTGGGTCAGATCATGGAGGCGGTGCTCTCTGGCCGGTATGACACGGACCATCTGGCCATCGCCATGACCCAGACCGGCGGCTGCTGCCGGGCCAGCAACTATGTGGGCTTTATCCGCCGTGCCCTGGACAAGGCAGGCCTGTCCCACATCCCGGTGATCTCCATCAACGCCAACGGTATGGAGAAGAATCCCGGCTTCAAGCTGTCCCCCGCCCTGATTCTGGACGCAGGCCACGCGGTGGTCTACGGTGATTTGTTCATGCGCTGTCTGTACCGGGTGCGGCCCTATGAGCTGGTCCCCGGCTCCGCCAATATGCTGTACGCAAGTCTGCGGGACAAATGTATCCGCTCCCTGACGGAGCCGGGCGCCGGACCCGGGTACAAGGAGCTGTGCCACCAGATCGTCGAAGCTTTTGACAGCTTCCCCATTGACGAGAGCCTCCGCAAGCCCCGGGTGGGCGTTGTGGGGGAAATTCTGGTGAAATATATGCCCCTGGCCAACAACCACCTGGTAGACCTGCTGGAGAGCGAGGGTGCAGAGGCCGTGGTGCCGGATCTGATGGATTTCCTGAACTACTGCGTCTACAACAACGACTACAGGCACCAGTTCCTGGGCAAGAGCTGGACCTCCTCCGCCACGGCGAAGCTGGGGGTGGGTGCCATCCGGGCCCTGCGCAAGCCGGCCCTGGAGGCGCTGGAACAGAGCCGCCGTTTTGAACCGCCCATGCCCATTGAGCAGATCGCGGACCTGGCAAAGCCCTTCCTGTCCATCGGCAACCAGTACGGTGAGGGCTGGTTCCTCACCGGGGAGATGGTGGAGCTGCTGCGCAGCGGCACGCCCAACATTGTCTGCATCCAGCCCTTCGCCTGCCTGCCCAACCACATTGTGGGCAAGGGGGTCATCAAGGCGCTGCGCAAGGCCTATCCCTCTGCCAACATTGCCGCCGTGGACTATGACCCCGGCGCCAGCGAGGTGAACCAGCTCAACCGCATCAAGCTGATGCTCTCCGCCGCGGCAAAGAATCTTCAGGAGCAGCAGACAGAAACGGTCTGTGCAGCTGGGAAATAGACCCATATGAGAAAGACGCCTGATTTCAGGCGTCTTTCTCATATGGGGTGTGTTCACAGCAGCATCAGGATGTTGTAATAGCCGATCATCAGCAGGCAGAACAGCAGGGCGACAGGCAGCGTCTTGCGGATCAGCGCACCCATGCTCACATGGTAGTAGTCCGCCGCCACCACCAGACACACATGCACCGGGGACACCTGACTGGCCGCGTGGCTGATGCACATCAGCAGCACCATCAGCGGCATTCCCCCATCCATGGCGGCAAAGGCCAGAGGCGTTCCCAGAGCGATAATGCCGGAAGCCCCGCTGATCATCCCACCCAGGAAGAACAGCAGCACAAACACCAGATACATGGGGATGGGCAGGCCGGAGAGAGCCAGCGGCAGCTGCTCCAGCACGCCGGTGCAGCCGATCCACTCCTTCAGCACCAGCACCAGAAAGGTGTTCAGCAGCAGCTTCACCTCAAAGGCGCTTTTCACCATGGGCAGCAGCTCCCCGGGCTTAAAGCGGCAGACCAAGGCCAAGGCCGCCATGGCGGACAGCGTTGCCGGCACCACAGAGATATTGAAAATCAGAATCAGGGCAATGATCAGCAGCAGGGGCCACAGATGCGCCAGCAGATTCCCTGCGTCCCGCCGGCGGTTATTGCTGGGCGGCGTCCCCGGGTCCTTGGGCAGACGGTGGATATAGGGGAAGTAGCCCAGCAGTGCCAGCACCAGGGTAGGCACGATCATCCCCAGCATGAAGCGGGGCAGCGCCACGCCGGACAGGCTGCACATCAGCAGCACGCCGGAATAGGTGGGCAGGATGCTCTCCGGGATGTGCCGCATCCAGCTGGTGACGAAAGCCTGCTCTTTGGCGTCAAGATATCCGTCGGTGGCATCCTTGACGATGTCGGCACAGAGGATCATGGCCGCCGCCGAGGGCAGCAGACCGATAAACACCGGCGCGCCGCCGGCATTGACCCGCCGGTTGTGGAAGATGCCATTCAGATCCTGTTGGGCCTGTTTGATCATCTGCCGGGCCTCCAGCATCCGCTGCAAAAACGTGATCAGGTACAGAGAAACCAGCACCTGCAGGGAGTTCCATTGGGTGAACACCCGCCCCGCGCCCTCCGCCATGGTCACAGGTGAAAGCCGATAAAAAAACGCTGTGGCCAGCAGGCCCCCCAGCATGGCCTGATACAAGGGCCGCCGCAGAGCCAGCAGGCCCACGATCACAAGAAACACTACAAGCAGATACAGCAGTTCCATCTTTTTCTCCCAAACCGGGGTGTTCTCCCCTGTTTTCTCAATTCCCGGTCATTCTACCAGATATCTCCCCGTTTTTCAACAGCAGTACGGCGAAAGCCCCGAACCGGGGTAACCCGGTTCGGGGCTTCCAGCTTGTCAAAAAAGTCCTTGTTGGACTTTTTTGACCGCTTCAACCGCCGAGCATTTTGATTTTATCAAAATGCTGCTTCGCTCGAAAAGCCTTGATGAATGGTATCGCGGCAAGGAGAGCAAGGGGTCTTAACCCCCTCGCGCACCCCCGCTACTCTATCTTCGGCAGGTGAAGCATCGTTTTTTGACAGTCTCAAAGCCCCGAACCGGGGTAACCCGGTTCGGGGCTTCACCATACAATCTGTATGCATTCTATGCTGCTTCTTTTTTATTTTACGGTCTCATTCAGCAGCGCGGTAAAGACTTCGCTGCCGCATTTTGCCAGCAGCCACTGGGGTTCAAAGTCTTCCTCCGGGGCTTCTTCCGTCTCTCCGCTGCCGCTAACCGGCTCCATGCTCTCCACGGGCGCAGGCGTGACAGCAGGCGTGGATACCGGGGGCTGCACCGCGCCGTCCACAGCGGCGGGGTCGATCAGAATCTCAGCCAGGGAGAAATAGACCTCCTGGCCGTAGATCCGCACCGTCAGCTCACAGGGGATCTGGTCAAAGACCATTTCCACAACGAAGCTCTCATCCCAGTCGCCTTCGGGCAGCTCCGCCTCCTCCGGCGGCTGGCCATTCTCGTCCAGGGTGCCTGCCAGCAGCAAAACCAGATCCCCGGCCTTTTCATTGTCCACCAGGTTCAGCACCACCGGCTGCGGCGCATCCGAAGGCGCAGGGGTGGGAACCGGCGTTGCCGTGGGCGGGGCCGTCTGAAGCAGGGCCCCGGGGCTGCCGCTGTCCTCAGCCGGACTCTGCTCCGGAAGCAGTTCCGCCAGAGAGGGGATCAGGCTGAACACCCGGACAGGAGGGGCCTTCTGGAACTCCACCGGCATCTCCTCCTGAGGTACCGCAGCAGCAGAAGCACTGTTATCGGCCTCCTGCACGGAGCTTTCCGCCTCCGTCATCCTATCCTCGTTATATGCCGCAGGCGCTTCCGTTGGCTGAGGGATCTCCGTGGGTACAGGAGCCTCGGTAGCCACAGGTTCCGGCGTAGGCACCGGGGTAGGTGCCGGCGTAGGCGGTGCCTTGTCTATGATGGTGCCCGTAACATTCTGTACCGGGGTCTGGGTGGGTCTGGGCGTAGGCGTGGCCAGGTAAAGGTCCGGGGTGGGGGCCGGCGTGGTCACAATACTGTCGGCAGCAGCGGCCTTTTCATCAGGCACAACTGTGGACGCAGGTGCCGGGACAGGTGTAGCACTGGGCTCCACCGTAACCGGGGCGGCAGCAGCGGCCTGGGGTTCCTGGGTGGCAGTCACTTCCGGCATACTTCTGGCAGCAATGACTCCCTCCGCCCGGCCGGCAGGGTTGACGCTGACCGCCGCGGCGATCACCAGGGCCATGCAGGCGGCAGTGGCCAGAAGGTTGCGCACCGGCCTGGTAATGGTAATTTTTCTGGGGACAAAGTGTTTGCCGGGCGTACCGGCAGTTTTGTTTGCTTTTATCATCTCGCTCCGGCGGATGCCGGCCATGATGTTCTCATGGAGCCCCGCGGGCAGTTCTTCCGTATCTTCTTCCATCATCTGGGAAATATCGGCCATTAGCTGCCGCATTTGGCTGCAGGAAGGACAGCTTGCAAGATGAACCGCCAGCTCTTTTCGTTCCTCTACGTTCAGCGCATCATCCAGCGAGCGGCTGATCAGCTCTTCGTAGTATTCACAACTTTTCATGGCAGTCCACCTCCTCTCGTTTTTCCTGACGATACAAATTCAGGAATGTTCCCATCTTTTATCAGATAATCGCAAAGCTTTTTCCGGCCACGGAAAATTCGGGACTTCACCGTCCCCACCTCAATGTCCAGCGCCGCGGCGATCTCATCGTAGCTGAGTCCCTGGATCTCCCGCAGCAGCAGGATCTCCCGGTAATCCTCCGGCAGGGACTGCAGGCCCCGGCGCACGCTTTCCCGGGTGAGGCTGCGCTCCAGCAGCTGCTCCGGGCTCTGGCTGGTATCCGCAATGTCCAGCTGCACATCCTCGCCGTCCTCGTCCTCCATGGACAGGGACACCGTGGGCCGCCGGTTGCGGCTGCGCATAAAGTCCAGACACAGGTTGGACACGATCCGGGTGAGCCACACGGAAAACTTGCTGTCCCCCCGGAAGCCGGACAGCGAGTTGTAGGCCTTGATGAAGGCCTCTTGGGTCATGTCCGCCGCGTCCTCACTGTTGTTCAGCATCCGAAGCGCCACGTTATAAACCTTTTTTTCGTACTCCAGTACCAGCTCCTCAAAAGCATTGGTGTCCCCTTCCAGTACCCGCTGTACGATCAGGTACTCCTGCTCTCGTGTCAAGCCGCCACCTCCTGTCTTTGCCCTTCCGGCAAAGCGTTTTATGTGATGATGTTGTGATGAACTATGATTATCAGGCTGTTACCGCAGATCCCGCTTGATCCCCGCAGCGATCCGCCGCAGCTCCGCCAGGGTCTCCACGTGCACCAGCTCCTGCTTGTAGCAGCCGGAATGGGCCACGCCGTGGAGATACCAGGGCAGCTGGTGCCTGGCTTCCAGGCAGGCGATCCGCTCCCCGGCGTATTGGCTCAGCTCCTCGATCTGCCCCACGGCCAGGTCGATCCGCTCCCGAAGGGGCGGCAGTTCCGGGATTTCTTTTCCTTCCAGCAGGGCATTGGCCCGCTGGAACAGCCAGGGGTTGCCGAAGCTGCCCCGGCCGATCATGGCCAGGTCACAGCCGGTATAGCGCAGGATGTGTTCCGCGTCCTCCGGCTCAAAAATATCGCCGTTGGCCGTCACCGGGATGTTCACGGCCTGCTTCACTGCTTTTATAATGTCCCAGTCCGCCCGGCCGGCATACATCTGGGCCCGGGTGCGGCCATGGACGGCGATGGCGTCCGCTCCCGCCTGCTGGCACATTTTGGCAAAGTCCACCGCGTTGACGCTGCCATTGTCCCAGCCCTTGCGGAATTTCACCGTCACCGGCTTGTCCACCGCTTTTTTCACGCGCTCAATGATTCGCCCCGCCAGCTCGGGGTCCCGCATCAGGGCGGAGCCGTCCCCGGATTTGACGATCTTCCCCACCGGACAGCCCATGTTGATGTCAAGAATTTCCGCCCCGGACAGCTCCAGGGCCATGGGCGCGGCCTCGGCCATGATCTCCGGCTCATGGCCGAAGATCTGCACCGCGCAGGGCCGCTCTCCTTCCGGGATGTACAGCAGGGATTTGGTCTTTTCGTCCTTATATACCAGGGCCTTGGCGCTGACCATCTCCGTGGTGGTCAGCGCAGCCCCCAATTCCCGGCACACCCGGCGGAAGGCAAAATCCGTCACCCCCGCCATGGGGGCCAGGGTCAGACGGCCGTGCAGTTCTACATTTCCGATCTTTACCATGTCATATCCAGTCCCACCGGGCAGTGGTCAGAGCCCATCAGCTCCGGCAGAATGTATGCGTCCTTGATGTTCTCCCGCAGCCGGTCAGACACCACGAAGTAGTCAATGCGCCAGCCGATGTTCCGCTGCCGGGCAGCGGCCCGGTAGCTCCACCAGGAGTAGGCGTCGGTCTTGTCCGGGTAGAGGTAACGGAAGCTGTCGGTAAAGCCGGCATTCAAAAGTTCTGTAAACTTCTCCCGCTCCTCGTCGGAGAAGCCGGGGTTGCCCCGGTTGGTCTTGGGGTTTTTCAGGTCAATCTCCTCATGGGCCACATTCATGTCCCCGCAGACGATCACCGGCTTTTTCTTGTCCAGTTCTGTCAGATAGGCCCGGAAGTCATCCTCCCAGCGCATCCGGTAGTCCAGACGCTTCAGCTCGTCCTGGGCGTTGGGGGTGTACACGCAGACCAGATAGAAGTCCTCGTATTCCAGGGTGATGCTGCGCCCCTCGCTGCCGTGCTCCTCCACACCGATGTTGTAGCTTACAGACAGCGGCGTATGTTTTGTGAAGATGGCCGTGCCGGAGTAGCCCTTTTTCTCCGCATAGCACCAGTAGCTCTCATAGCCGGGCAGGTCCAGTTTGATCTGTCCCTCCTGCAATTTGGTCTCCTGGAGGCAGAAAAAGTCTGCGTCCAGGCTCCAGAATATATCTTCAAAGCCCTTTTTGCATACGGCCCGCAGGCCGTTTACGTTCCAGGAAATGAATCTCATGCTTGCTCCTCCCTCGCTCGCCTGCTCTCCTCATAGCCCCTGGCATCAGTGAGGGCCGCGCCCCGCATCCGTTCCAGCGGAGGAGCGGAGGTATCCAGGGTGGCAGCGGTCTTTGTAGCCACCAGGCGGTTGATCTTCAGGCCTTCGGCGGTGAACTTAGCCTCATAGTCGGTCATGAAGAAGTCGCCCCCATCAGCGTGCAGGTCGTTGGTCACCTCCGACAGGGTCCAGCCCTCCCGCTCCATCTGCTCAATGGACCACTGGAACAGGGGCAGGTTGTCGGTCTTGAAATGGATCTGCCCGCCCACCGGCAGCAGCACCGCGTAGCTGCGCAGGAAGCCGGGATAGGTCAGGCGGAATTTGGCGTCCCGGCTCTTGGGCCAGGGGTCGCAGAAATTGATGTAAATTCGATCCACCTCGCCGGGGGCGAACATTTCCCCCAGCCTGGCAGCGTCCCCATCGATGAAGTACAGGTTCCGAAGTCCCCGGTCTTTGGTCCGCTCCATGGCGATGATCATGGCGTCCGGCACCTTCTCAATGGCGATGTACAGTACCTCCGGCAGGCTTTCCGCCGTGTCCACCGTGAAGCGACCCTTGCCGCAGCCCAGCTCCAGATACAGCGTCTCCGCTTTCTTTCCCAGTCTATTTTCAGCGAAGTTCTTCCACCGGCCCTTCAGTTCCTCCGGCTGGCTGACCATCAGCGCCTCGCATTTTTCCATCCGCGGCACAAGATTCGGCCGCTTTCTCATCCTCATCCAATCACGCTCCTCTTATCAGCATACCACAAGCGACGGAAAACATCAATGAAAAATGACTTGCTTTCATGTAAACTTTGTTATATAATGCCTACCGATATGAACTGTACAAGGCAAGATTTTCCAATGCTTTCTGCTGTTTTCCATGTTTTTTGGTCCGGGGGATTCCTAAGAAAAATTAAGAATTTCCTGTCCCTGTTTCCGCCGCATCCCTTCTCTCCCAGCGGTTTGGGTGAATCCGCCCAGCCGGATAAGAAACTGAATAACCGGGTGTAGCGCAGTTGGTAGCGCGCCTGCTTTGGGAGCGTAGGTGTTTTCATCCATGATAGGCGCAGCCAAAGCCCGGAACCCCTTGCAGCACGGGCATTTGCGGGATTTTTCCAGGCAGCAAAACCGGGCCAAAAACCCGCTTTGACCACATAAATGACCACAGACAGCAGAAAACAAAATAACCATATCCGGGTATAGCGCAGTTGGTAGCGCGGGTGGTTTGGGACCATCAGGTCGGGGGTTCAAGTCCCTCTACTCGGACCATAAAGGGACTCTGATTATGATACGATCAGAGTCCCTTTGCTTTGCACCCCACCCATAATCAAAACGCCTTGCACCAGGGGTTGTTCTGACTTCTCGCAAACTCTATACAAAAAAAGCATTCCCCAGCAGAGTGGTTCTGCCGGGGTTTTTCGCTTCTTAGCCAGAAAAGATCAACTCAAATTCTGCGAAAAAGTGTGCGAGATGAGTAAAACGTGTGAAAGAAAGAATATCGTGTGCGAATAGGGGAAACGTGTGCGAGAAACTAAATCGTGTACTCATAAAAATCACAAAACTTCGTATTCCTCACGTTAGTACGCAAGCTATGATACAATAGCTTGCGTACTTTTTAATTATTCCCTTCAAAAAAAGCCTTATATCAAGCGTTATAGCGAGGCAGAGGGTGCGATTGCGCATCTTCTGTCTCGCTATTTCTGCTTTTGTTTAGCCTGTTGATTCCGGCATTCTGGGAGAAATGCACCCTCCCCCTAAACCTTTTAACGAATTAGAATAATAAAAGGTACCTGTTTTTTACATCAATCAGCTAGTTGCTTTCCAAGGGCCTTAGCTATATGCCAGAACAGAACTGGCGGGACAGCGTTTCCAATCTGCCTGTAGGCATCTCCTTCCGAACCGGCAAAAGTAAAGGTTTCCGGGAATGACTGGATGCGTGCTGCCTCACGCGGTGTGAATCTGCGATACAGTTCTTTGCTTGGGTCAACAAGTAAAACCGGATCACGCGAGTTTAAGCTCACCTTCGCCAAGTGACTTGTAACAGTCAAGCAAGGCTCATCCAGGTTCTGCGCCAGCCCTCGCTTCATGTTGTTTTTTGCATTTTTCATTCCCTGAACAGCTTTTTCAGAAAAATAGTATCGCTGATCTGAAATAGCCAGTTCTGGAACCGCCACGGAAAGCGGGACCCATTTATCAGCAGTTGTTTCCGAGGGGAATACATAGGTCTTCCCGAGGTCGTTACGAATACCGACTAGAATGACACGCTCTCTTTTCTGCGGCACGCCATAATTGGCAGCATTAACGAGTTTGTAGGAGAGCGTGTACCCGGCATCTTCAAATGCCTCTCTGACTCGCTTAAATATCGAACCACCTTTTAAGGTCATGAGGCCTTTTACGTTCTCAGCTATAAATGCCAGTGGCTGCTTATCTGCTGCGATGCGCACCATTTGCTTGTATAAATTTGCGCGATCATCAAAGGGGTCTTTTGTAGGATTTACTGTACTAAATGACTGACACGGAAATCCGCCAATAAGAATATCGTGATCGGGAATATCTTCGGACGGTATGTCGCAGATGTCACCACAAACAAGGTTTTGGCAGCTGAAATTCAACTTGTGGGTATTAAGGGCTTTTTGATCTATATCTGAAGCAT
>SFVI01000004.1 GCA_004560305.1 bacterium
TCAATAGCCGTCCCAGAAAATGCCTCAATTGGCTTTCTCCTTCTGAGGTCTTTTCCTCCTGTGTTGCACTTCCTTGACTTTCTGCCGTGGCAAAAATCTATGATTTTTGACGGAGGGGTTGTAAAAGAAACGTTGCGAATTTGCATGATAGAACGGATAATCCCAAACATTTTATAAAACAATCCCTCAGTCAGCTTCGCTGCCAGCTCCCACGTCAGAAGAAGCCAACGTCATTCCGTTTCCGCGGTTAGCGTAAGTGCCGCGAAAACTTCATATCCGTTGTCTCCTTCTTCCTTCCCAAATGGAACCCGCTGCGCTGGGCTTCCATTTGGGGATACGGGGAACGAACCTCTCAGTCGCGGCTTCGCCGCACCAGCTCCTCTTGGGAAGGGGAGCCTATTTCATGCCTTCCCCTGGAGGGAAAGGCATTGGGCGGGAGAAAGCGTCAATTTTTCTGGAAGCCCCGCAGGAACTGGCGGGTGCGTTCTTCCCTGGGCTGACCCAGCACCTGGGAAGGGGGGCCCTGCTCCACGATGACGCCGCCGTCAATGAACAGCACCGTGTCGGACACGGCGGCGGCAAAGCTCATCTCGTGGGTGACGATGACCATGGTCATGTCCTCCTGGGCCAGCTGACGGATCACGTTCAGCACCTCGCCGGTCAGCTCCGGGTCTAGGGCGGAGGTGGGTTCATCAAAGAACAGCACGTCCGGCGTCAGGGCCAGGGCACGGGCGATGGCCACCCGCTGCTGCTGCCCGCCGGAGAGCTGGTGGGGGTAAAAGTCCAGCTTGTCCCCCAGGCCCACCCGGCGCAGCAGCTCCACGCTCTTGTTCTGGATGGCCTGCTCCGCGGCCCGCCGGTCCCGCCGGTATTCGGGGTTCGCTTTGGCCTGGAGCCGGGGCGCCAGAGACACGTTCTGCAGAGCGGTATACTGGGGGAACAGGTTGAAGTTCTGGAAAACCAGACCGAAGTGGAGCCGGTTCTGCCGGATCTGGGCGGGGGACAGCGCCTGGCCGGCAGCGCTGTCAAAGAGAATCTGGGGGCCATCCTGGCCGTTGATGACGATTTTGCCCTGGGTGGGCATTTCCAAAAAGTTCAGGCAGCGCAGCAGGGTGGTCTTGCCGCCGCCGGAGGGGCCGATGACGGAAAGGGTCTGCCCCTTTTCCAGGGAAAAGCTGATGCCCTTGAGCACCTGCAGCTGGTCAAAATTCTTATGGAGATTGGTAACCTCAAGCAAAGCCATAGCGCCGCCTCCTTAAACCTTGAAGTAGTCCAGCTTCTTCTCCAGCCAGCCGAAGAGAATGGTCAGCAGGCCGTTGAACGCCAGATAGTAAACACCGGTGAAGAACAGGGGCCAGATGATGCCGGAGGATTTGATGAAGGCCTGGCCGTTCCACATGACCTCGTACACCGCGATGACACGGACCAGAGAGGTGTCCTTCACCAGGGTGATGATCTCGTTGCCCATGGGGGGCACAATGCGCTTGATGACCTGCAGCAGCGTCACCTTGAAGAAAATCTGGGTGCCGGTCATGCCCAGCACCTGGCCCGCCTCCTTCTGGCCCTTGGGGATGCTCTCAATGCCGCCGCGGAAAATCTCGGAAAAGTAGCAGGCGTAGTTGAGGATAAAGGCCGCCATGGCCGCGGCAAAGCGGCCGGAGGAGCCGGTGCCCCAGATGTTGTAGCCCAGCATACCGGGGCCGTAATACACCAGAAGCAGCTGCAGCATCAGCGGGGAGCCGCGGATGATCCATACCAGGGTCTTTACTGCCCCTTTGAGGGGCTTGAAGCCGCTCATGGAGCCAAAGGATATGATCAGGCCCAGGGGAATGGCCCCCAGCAGGGTCAGGAGAAAAATCTCCAGGGATTTGAAAAAGCCCTCGTTCAGGCTCATGATTACGGTCTGGAACATGGCAAACCTCACAGTTGTTTTTCTATATGAACAGTTCACAAGCAGAGGAAGCACATGCTTCCTCTGCTTCAGCTTGTCCAAAAAGTCCCAGCGGGACTTTTTGGCCGCTTCAGCCGCCGAGCATTTTGATACTATCAAAATGCTGCTTCGCCCGAAAAGCCTTCATACTAAAGGCTTTTCTTCGGCGGTTTATTGGATTACGAGGCGGGCCTTGCCCCCTCGTGCACCCCCGCTACCCTATTAACGTCGCATGACGCATCGTTTCTTAACAGTCCATAAGCAGAGGAGGCGTTTGCCTCCTCTGCTTATCGATTTAGCACGCTATCTGATTATACTATATCCGGGCTTATTCTGCAACTATGGATTCCTGCACGCCGTAGACGGTGGCGATGTCCTTGACAGTGCCGGCGGCAAAGGCATCGGCATAGAAGGCGTTGAAGGCGTCGGTCAGGTCGCTGCCGCTGCGGAAGCCAACGCCGTACTTCTCCTCGGTGAGGGAGACGGTGTAGGTCAGCTGATCATAGCTGGTGCCCTCGCCGATCATGGCGCCGGCCATCAGCAGGTCGATGACGCAGGCGTCGGCAGTGCCGGCGGCCACGTTCATCAGGGCGTCAGCCTGGGTGGAGACGGCGGTGAAGTCCAGCCCCAGCTCCTGCACGGCGGCTTCACCGGCGGAGCCGGCCTCAACTGCAAAGGCCAGAGAGGAGAGGCTCTCCACGGTCTGGTACTGGTCGGCCACATCGGCCTTGACCACCACTACCTGGGCGTTGTTGCAATAGGGCTTGGAGCAATTCATGCTGCTGAGCACTTCATCGGTGAGAGTCATGCCGTTCCAGACACAGTCAATGCTCTTGGAGTTCAGCTCCAGAATCTTGTTGTCCCAGTCGATCTCGATGAATTCCACGGCCACGCCCAGAGACTCGGCAAAGGCCCGGGCCATATCCGCGTCAAAGCCGATCCATTCGCCGGCATCATCCTTGTAATCCATGGGGGCAAAATCGGTAATGCCCACGATCAGGGTGCCTTTGCCCTGGACATAGGCCAGGTCGCTGTCAGCGGCGGGAGCTTCGGCGGGGGCTTCGGCGGGGGCTTCGGCAGGAGCCTGGGTGGCGGCAGGGGCGGCGCTTCCGCCGCAGGCGCACAGGGCCAGAACCATGGCCAGGGTCAGGATAATAGCAAGTGTCTTTTTCATTTTGTTGTCCTCCATACGGAAATATTCAATACGGCAGTATAATAACACATTAGCGAAATAAAGCAAGAGCTTTTACTGATTTTGCTGTGCGAATTTTGCACAGCAAAAAAGATTGAGAAAAACAAAATAATGCTTTAATTCCCAGTAAACTTATGGTATATTAAAACTGTAGGAAATAGAAACTAGCATTGATGACGGTGAAATGCATTACAAAGGAGGCGAAGCACATGAATATAACCAGCAAAGGGCGCTACGCGCTGCGGGTCATGCTGGACCTGGCCCAGCACCGGGAGGAGGGCTATATCTCCCTCAAGACCATCGCGGAGAGACAGGGCTACTCCATGAAATATCTGGAAATGATCGTGGGCAGCCTGAAGCGGGCGGGCCTGGTGGCCAGTACCCGGGGCAAGGAGGGCGGCTATCAGCTGATCCGCGACCCGGAGGACTATACCATCGGCGAAATCCTCCGCTGCATCGAGGACAATCTGGCCCCGGTGGCCTGCATCAAGGCCGGCGACATTTGCTGTGAGCACGCCGGCGAGTGCATGACCGTGCCCATGTGGAAGGAGCTGGACGATATCACCAACGCCTATCTGGACGGGGTGAGCTTACAAGACCTGCTGACGGGCGAAAAGTGGAAAAAGCCCATTGACAAATAAACGCACTGTGATATAATTCCCAGTAGAATAATAGGAAATGGAGATAGAACCATGTTTGTATATGCTGATAACGCAGCTACCACCAGCGTCAGCAAGACCGCGCTGGACGCCATGCTGCCCTACCTGACCGAGTATTACGGCAACCCCTCCAGCCTCTACGCCTTCGCCCAGAAGGCCACCGAGGCCGTGGCGGAGGCCCGGGCCACTGTGGCCGCCTGCCTGGGCGCCGCCAGCCCCCGGGAAATCTACTTCACCTCCGGCGGCAGCGAGGCCGACAACCAGGCCATTATGTCCGCTGCCCGCCTGGGCGCGCGCAAGGGCAAAAAGCACCTGATCTCTACCAAGTTTGAGCATCACGCGGTGCTGCACACCCTCAAGCGTCTGGAGAAAGAGGGCTATGAGGTGACCCTGCTGGACGTGCATGAGGACGGCGTGGTGCGGCTGGAGGATGTGGCCGCAGCCATCCGGGAGGACACCTGCCTGGTGACCATCATGTTTGCCAACAACGAGATCGGCACCGTGCAGCCCATCACGGAGATCGGCGCCCTGTGCCGGGAGAAGGGCATCCCCTTCCACACCGACGCGGTGCAGGCGGCGGGCCACATGCCCATTGATGTGGAGAAGATGAACATCGACATGCTGTCCATCTCCGGCCACAAATTCCATGCTCCCAAGGGCGTGGGCGCCCTGTACTGCCGGAAGAATATCCCCCTGTTCAACCTGATCGAGGGCGGCGCCCAGGAGCGGGGCAAGCGGGCCGGCACCGAGAATGTGGCCGGGATCGTTGCCATGGCGGCGGCCCTGAAGGAATCGGTGGACAATATGGAAGCGGACAGCAAAAAGATGATCGCCATGCGGGATAAGCTGTTTGCCGAGCTTTCCAAGATCCCCCACAGCAAGATCAACGGCAGCCTGGAGCACCATGTGCCCGGCACGGTAAACATGTGCTTTGAGGGCATCGAGGGAGAAAGCCTGCTGCTGATGCTGGACGCCAAGGGCATCTGCGCCTCCTCCGGCAGCGCCTGCACCTCCGGCTCCCTGGACCCCAGCCATGTGCTGCTGGCTCTGGGCCTGCCCCATGAGGTGGCCCATGGCTCCCTGCGCCTGTCCATCGGCGAGTACAACACCATGGAGGAGATCGACCACATCTGCCAGGTGGTGCCCCAGGTGGTGGAGTACCTGCGGAACATGTCCCCGGTGTGGGATGAACTGGAGAAGGGCCAGCGGCCCCATCTGATCTGATAAACACTACACTTGTATATAGGAGGAAATCATTATGGCACTTTACAGTGATAAGGTCATGGACCATTTTCAGAATCCCCGGAATGTGGGCAAGATAGACGACGCCGACGGCATCGGTGAAGTGGGCAACGCCAAGTGCGGCGATATCATGCGGATGTACATTAAGGTGAAGGACGGCATCATCACCGACTGCAAGTTCAACACCTTCGGCTGCGGCAGCGCCATTGCCACCAGCTCCA
Source organism: bacterium (assembly GCA_004560305.1). Classification (GTDB taxonomy): domain Bacteria; phylum Bacillota; class Clostridia; order Oscillospirales; family Oscillospiraceae; genus Limivicinus. Next base: position 5,245 of record SFVI01000004.1, read on the forward strand.
TGGCTACGGAGCTGATCAAGGGCAAGAGCGTGGAGGACGCCCTGAAGCTGTCCAACCAGGCAGTGGTGGAAGCCCTGGACGGGCTGCCCGCCCACAAGATCCACTGCTCCGTGCTGGCGGAGGAGGCAGTCCGCGCCGCCGTCAAGGACTACTATGACAAGAACGGTATTGCCTACAACGCGGAGGAGTTCCAGATCCACGACTGCGAGCATTGCAGCGAGTGAGGGCAAAGGCTCCATATCAAGCCCCGGAACACGATTTATTTCGTGTTCCGGGGCTTGTCTTTTTGAAAAAATTTTGTCAGGGCTATTGACAAAGACGGAAAAGCGTGTTATTGTACTAATCACTTAATACAATAACACAGAGGAGGTATGACATGGACTGGAGCTTCAACAACGATATGCCCATTTACACCCAGCTGGTGGATAAGATCAAGCTGAGCATCGTATCCGGGCAGCTGCCGCCCGGGGAAAAGCTGAGTACGGTGCGGGATCTGGCAGCGGAGGCAAAGGTGAACCCCAACACCATGCAGCGGGCGTTCCAGGAGCTGGAGCGGGCGGGGCTGGTGTTTTCCCAGCGCAGCAGCGGAAGATATGTGACGGAGGATGTGGAGATCATTATGGAAGCGAAAAAAGCCATGGCCCGGCAATATGTGCAGAGCTTTATGAAGAGTATGGAGCAGCTGGGCTACACAGGGGAAGAGATTCTTCGCCTGCTGGAAGAAGGAGAAAAGGAGGAAAAACAATGACGGCAACTTTTGAATGCAGGGGACTGAGCAAGCGCTTCGGCGCAACCCAGGCTCTGGAAGGTGTGAACATCAGCATTGCCCCGGGCCGTGTGGTGGGCCTGCTGGGCCCCAACGGCAGCGGCAAGACCACGCTGATCAAGCTGGCCAACGGCCTGCTGAGCCCCAGCCAGGGGGAACTGCTGATCTGCGGCAGCCGCCCCGGCCCGGAGAGCAAGGCAGTGGTCAGCTATCTGCCGGATAAGCCCTGTATGCCCCAATGGATGAACGCAGTGCAGCTGATGGACTTTTTCCAGGACTTCTACGCTGACTTCGACCGGCAGCGGGCGGAGGAGATGCTGGCCCGGCTGGGCCTGGACCGGAAGCAGAAGCTGAGCCAGATGTCCAAGGGCACCAAGGAAAAGGTGCAGCTGATCATGGTCATGAGCCGGAAAGCCAAGCTCTACCTGCTGGATGAGCCCATCGGCGGCGTGGACCCGGCCACCCGGGACTACATCCTGGACACCATCATCCGCAACTATGACCCGGAGGCGGTGGTGCTCATCTCCACCCATCTGATCAGCGATGTGGAAAAGGTGCTGGACGAGGTGCTGTTTATCAACCAGGGCAAGGTGACGCTGCAGGCCTCGGTGGACGATATCCGGCAGCAGTACGGCATGAGCGTGGACGAATATTTCAGGGAGGTATTCAAATGCTAGGGAAACTCATTAAGCATGAGCTGCGGGGCAGCGGAAGGACCATGCTGCCCTTTATTCTGGTGAGCCTGTTTCTGTCGGTGATGGCAGGGCTTTCCATGCGGGCTATGGAGCACCAGCAGGATTACAGCTGGTTCAGCATCCTGTTCGGCATTGTGATCTTCCTGTTTGTGGCGGGTCTGATGGCAGTGTGCATCATGTCCGTGGTGGTGGTGATCAACCGCTTCCGGCAGAATCTGCTGGGGGATGAGGGCTACCTGATGTTCACCCTGCCGGTGAGCGTGGATCAGCACCTCTGGTCAAAGCTAATCGTGTCCGCCATCTGGTTCGCGGCCACCGCCCTGACCTGTATGCTGGCGGTGATGCTGATGCTGCTGTGCAATATTAACACCTTTGAAATTGACTGGTCGGAAGTGGGCTATGTGATGGGCGAGCTGGGGCGCATGATGAGGGAGTTCGGCATCCTGCACCTTGTGGGCTACTGCCTGGAGCTGCTGGCGATGTTCTTTGTGGGCGCCTGCGTCTCCTGCCTGACCTTCTACTGCGCCATGGCCATCGGCTACAGCTTTTCCAACCGAAAGGTGCTGCTGTCCATCCTGGCCTTCTTCGGGATTGATATTCTGTTCAGCGTGCTTCAGTCCTCGGTGATTATGCTGCTCAATGCCATTCCCGGGGTGGAGCGGTTCCTGGAGAACCTGGACCTGAGCCGGGTAAACGCCGCAGGCAGCGTGCACATTGTGCTGTTGTGCTGGGTGCTGTATCTGGCGATCCACGCCGCGGTGCTGTACATCCCCACAAGGCTGCTGCTGAAGAAAAAGCTGAATCTGCCCTGAAAAAACATATTATTTATATAGGAAACAGGCGCCCTGCGGGGCGCCTGTTTTACAGTCTGTCAAAGAACCAGCCAAAGCCTCCCCTGTGTAAGGGGAGGTGGCAAAAATCTATGATTTTTGACGGAGGAGTTGTAAAAGTAAAGTTCAATATTTGCAAGAAGCAACCGAGAATCTGGAACAATTCATAAAACAATCCCTCAGTCAGCTTCGCTGACAGCTCCCTTTACACAAGGGAGCCTTTTTGTGTAACCAGTTTTTTGAGGTAAGAGGGAATGGTGAAAAGTGAAGAAGTGAATCTCTCTCAGTCAGGGGGAGTCAGGGGAAGGCGGACGTGCAATGCACGCCCCTACGGGTGTGTCAGGGGGTCAATCCAGGTAATTCTCGGTATAGCAATCATCGGGAAGGCTGTCGGCAAGGGAGGCCAGGATGCCCTGCATATCGCTTTCCCAGGCGCCCTGGCCGCCGCAAAGCCGGTCGGCGGACAGGCGGCGGCTGAGAGACACCCGGACGGTGGTGCCCCTGTCCTGCCGGCTCTCCAACAGCAGGGTGCCCTTATGCAGCTGGGCCACGGAACGGGCCACCGTCAGGCCCAAGCCGGCGCCGGCGCACAGGCTGCCCGTGTCAAAGCCGTGGCAGTACCGGTCAAAGACCGTGCCCAACTGCTCCGGCGATATGCCGCAGCCATCATCATCCACGGACAGGATCAGGTTCTCCCGGGTCTCCATCAGGCTCAGGCGCACCCGGGTGCAGCCCTTGGCGTGGACGATGCAGTTGGAGATCAGGTTCAGCACCATCAGCTCCACCAGCTGCCTGTCGGCCGCGATGGGGTGGATCTCCCCGTGACTCAGGCTGAAGTCTGTGCCGGGACAGAGCATACGGACCGTGTCCAGCAGGCCGGAGAGAAAGCGGACCATATCCATCTCATCCGGGGCAAAGGGGGCAGAACCATCGGTGACGGACAGCACCAGGGAGGCGTTGGCCAGCACCCGCAGCATCCTGTAGTAGCAGTGGGTGACGGAGCGCAGATCCTTCAAGAGGAGACTGTCACCCCGCTCCTCAGCCCGGGCCCGGAGCAGCTCCGCCGAGACGCCGAAGTTCATCAGGGCGCTGCGCATGGAACAGAGCAGCGCGTCATTGAGCAGCAGGGGAGCGCTGCCGCAGCGGCGCAGGAAGATCAGCTGGCAGTCGCCGATATGGTTCACCCGGAGGCTGCAGCGGTGGCCGCGGACGGTCTGGTCAAGGAGGAAGGAGGGGGACTGGGTCTCACACAGGGCCGGGCCCAGCAGGTCCTCCAGGGACTTGCCCTCACAGTCATCCCCCAGAAGCTGCCGGGCGGCGGCGTTGGCGAAAAATACACGAAAGCGCCGGGCCAGCAGCGCAGGCTCGCCGGACAGGGCAAGGATTTCAGTGGAGATCTGGTTCAAGTTGTCGCACTCCATTCTGCCGCAATCGTCGGTTCGCCTCAAATTTCCCGCGGCGGTGGGAATAGGGCTGCTCTGAGGCGGCCTGTTTTATCAAGTCTTGACAAAATACACAATACCGCCGGAGAATAATGGCTGAAAAACTGCGAAAATTCGGCACTTTTTTGGGCAAAATACATAGGAAACGTATTGATTTTTGCAAATATTATGTGTTATTATTTAGACACTTAGTAAGGCATTTATTTCCTGCCCCGGCGGGAAGTCTATGTATATATTGTATTTCATTATAATGGAGGATATTAACTATGATCAAAGTTGGCATCAATGGCTTCGGCCGTATCGGTTCCCTGGCTTTCAGAGCCGCTATCAAGTCTGACGATATCGAAGTCGTTGCGATCAACGCTCCCGGCCATCCCGCATCCCACATTGCTTACTGCGTGAAATATGACACCGTTCACGGCCGCTTCGATGGCGAGGTCGTCGGCAACGATGAGGACAGCACCGTGACCGTCAACGGTAAGGTCGTCAAGGTTCTCTCCGACAAGTCCTACCGTGATGCCACCCTCATTCCCTGGGGCGAGCTGGGCGTAGAGTACGTTCTGGAGTGCACCGGCGTTTACCTCACCAAGGAGAAGGCCCAGGCTCACATCGATGCCGGCGCCAAGGTCGTTGTCATGTCCGGCCCCGCAAAGGACGACACCCCCATGTTCGTCTGCGGCGTCAACCTGGACAAGTACACCCCCGATATGCAGTTCGTCTCCAACGCTTCCTGCACCACCAACTGCCTGGCTCCCATGGCCAAGGTCGTCAATGACAACTTCGGCATCGTCGAAGGCCTGATGACCACCGTTCATGCCTCCACCGCCACCCAGTCCATCGTGGACGGCTTCCCCAAGAAGAAGGATCTCCGCGGCGCCCGCTCCATCTACAACAACATCATCCCCGCCTCCACCGGCGCTGCCAAGGCTGTGGGCAAGGTCATTCCCGAACTCAACGGCAAGCTCACCGGTATGGCAATGCGCGTTCCCACCGGCGACATTTCCGTCGTTGACCTGACCGTCCGCCTGGAGAAGGCCGCAACCATGGACGAGATTTGCGCTGCCATGAAGGCCGCCTCCGAGGGCCCCATGAAGGGTGTTCTGGAGTACGTTGACGACGAGGTCGTTTCCTCCGACTTCCGCACCGACGCTCACACCTCCATCTTTGACGCCCAGGCCGGTATCGCCCTCAACGGCAACTTTGTCAAGCTCATCGCCTGGTACGACAACGAGTGGGGCTTCTCCAACAAGATGCTGGACCTGACCCGTCACATGGACAAGGTTCGCAAGGCCTGAGAAAAACCCAAATCCAAACACGGAAAAACTCCCCGAGAGATCGGGGAGTTTTTCAAGGCGTCGACAAAGTCCGACGCCTTGAAAACTTATTCAGGAGTATTCAAAAATACTCCTGAATAAGCCTAGATTGAACGCAGAAAGGGGACTCCCGTCCCCTCTCTGCACTCTCCCCATGCATTTCTATACGCTGCCGATCACTTTGTCAACAGTCTGAAAAACTCCCCGAGAGATCGGGGAGTTTTTTTATGAATAAGGAGATTGATTTTTACAGGCTGGACAGGGCAGCTTGCTGCTCCTCCGGCAGTTTGATCCAGCTGCCGAAGATCCCGTCCCATTCCGGGGGATCAAAGATATTTGCCAGTCCGGCGTTGTGATATAAGGTCAGCTCCCCAATTTTTATCTGGCCGTCAATGTTATACTGATCCACCCGCAGCAGGGGGAAGCCCTGGGAAAGCTGCTCGGCAAGCGCTACCATTGCTTCAAAATTTTCAGGCTTCTCGATAGGGATTGGATAGTTGGGTTCTTCCTCCCGCACCGGCAGCGGCCGGAATTCCCTGTCATATACGTTGCTGTAACAGTTTTCGGTTGTATGCCCTTGCCGGTCAATCACGCCCACATTTAGGAACAGTGCTCTCACTCTGCCGTTGAAACACATAAAACGATAATCCAGCAGCCCCCGTTCCCGCTGCAGCTGGGCGGCGGAAATGGAAGCTGCGCCTGCCGGACAGGGACTGACGCCTTCCGAATGCATATAGGCCTCGGCGATGATCCTGGGCGGGACATCCTTATAGGGCCATTCCCGGTTGCCATAGTAATAATTGCGCTTTAAACGACGGCTGAGCTTCTTCCCGGCAGCAGCAATATCAAAATGCTCTTTGTCCCGGCAGACGATAACGCTGCCGCTGTCATGGGTGCACTTCAGTACAAATTGGTTGGGCAGCGCGGAAAAATCAATATCCTCAAACCGTTCCCAGGGACCGCCGACAAGCGGGATCAGATAGTCTTCGCCCACTTTGTCCGCAATGTACCGGCGGACTGCGTATTTGTCTACCAGGGTGGTGTACAGAGGCTTCCGGTCATGCAGCTTCAGCCACATGATCTTTTCGCTGAATCCCTGCGGATGTTCCAAATCCAGCTTTTTTCCATAAGAGAGCCAATAGCTTTTTTCATAGAATTCCTTGTCCGGCATGGTTTTATAGAAACCCTTGGCAGCAAGAACACTGAACCTGAATTTTGGGTCCGACAGCAGCCGAAGAAATTTATTCATTCCTCTTACCTCTTTTGCTCCGCATATAAGCGACATAATTTTAATTACATAGGCAGAAATGCCTATGAAGTTTATTTTAAGATAGCATAATTGCCCATATAATTCAAGTAGATATGAATTATATGGGCGGTGAAAACATGGATTATTTTACTATCGGGCAGCGGATAAGAGCGCTCAGGAAAGAAAAAAAGCTTTCTCAGGAGCAGTTGGCGGAAAAAGTATGGATATCCACAACGCATATGAGCCATATCGAAAACGGCAGCACAAAGCTGAGCCTTCCGGTACTGGTGGATCTGGCGGCAGCGCTGGGGGTCAGTACCAATGAGATCCTTTCCGGGCAGGGGAAAGAGAGCCGGGGTGAGGATTATGCGCAGGTGAAAGAGATCCTGGATGGCTGCACGGAGAAACAGCTGCGGATTCTCACGGAGATCGTGCGCAGCGCGAAGGCCGCCCTGGATAAATACCAATGAGGCATTTGAGAGATCAGGGGGTTCAAGTTTACACTTCCTTAACTTGACATTGCGCACAAAACATGATAGTCTGTATAAGGAACCATTTGGCTGCTTTGCCGGGTGGCTGTCCCAAAAGGATGGTCAAAGGCGGGGCGGCTAAATTTTTTTGCTTAAAAAATAAAAGGAATATATGCCCCGGAATCAGGAAAGGATGTACAGAAAAATGGCAGAGTATGACGTAATTATTGTGGGCGCTGGCCCCGGCGGTATCTTCACGGCCTATGAGCTGGCCAAGGCGGACAAGGGCCTGAAGGTGGCGGTGTTCGAGCTGGGCAAGCCCCTGGACAAGCGCAAATGCCCCATTGACGGCAAAAAGGTGAAGGCCTGCGTCAAGTGCCCCACCTGCGCCATCATGAGCGGCTTCGGCGGCGCCGGCGCCTTCTCCGACGGCAAGTACAACATCACCAACCAGTTCGGCGGCACCCTGTATGAATACATCGGCAAGCAGGAGGCCATCGACCTGATGCGCTATGTGGATCAGATCAACCTGGATCATGGCGGAGAGGGCACCAAGCTCTACTCCACCGCCAACACCCAGATCAAGCGCACCTGCCTGGAAAACGGCCTGCATCTGCTGGACGCCCAGGTGCGCCATCTGGGAACCGACATAAACTATGTGGTGCTGGAGAACCTATACAATGAGCTGAAGGAGAAGGTGGACTTCCACTTCAACGCCGCCGTCACCGCCGTGAAAAAGACGGAGGAGGGCTACCAGGTGCAGGTGGGCGAGGAAAGCTACAGCTGCAGGCGCTGCGTCATCTCCGTGGGCCGCAGCGGCAGCAAGTGGATGGAAAGCGTCTGCGAGGCGCTGGACATTCCCACCAAGTCCAACCGGGTGGATATCGGCGTGCGGGTGGAGCTGCCGGCGGAGGTCTTTGCCCATCTGACCGACGAGCTGTACGAGAGCAAGATCGTCTACCGCACGGAGAAGTTTGAGGACCTGGTGCGCACCTTCTGCATGAACCCCCACGGCGTGGTGGTGAACGAGAACACCAACGGCATCGTCACCGTCAACGGCCACAGCTATGAGGACAAGAGCAAGCACACCGAGAACACCAACTTCGCGCTGCTGGTTTCCAAGCACCTGTCCGAGCCCTTCAAGGACTCCAACGGCTACGGCGAGAGCATTGCCCGCCTGTCCAACATGCTGGGCGGCGGCGTGATGGTGCAGCGCTTCGGCGATCTGGTCCGGGGCCGGCGCAGTACCGAGCGGCGCATCGAGGAGAGCTTTGTGACCCCCACCCTGGCGGCCACGCCCGGCGATCTGAGCCTGGTGATGCCCAAGCGGATCCTGGACGGCATCATCGAGATGATCTACGCCCTGGATAAGATCGCCCCCGGCACCGCCAACGACGACACCCTGCTTTACGGCGTGGAGGTCAAGTTCTACAACATGGAGGTGGAGATCGACCGGAACCTGGAGACCAAGAGTCCCGGCCTGTTCGTCATCGGCGACTGCTCCGGCGTGACCCACTCCCTGTCCCACGCTTCCGCCAGCGGCGTGCACGTGGCCCGGCATATCCTGGGTCGGGACTGAGCGCCCTTTCTCTTGATTTCTGCGGCGGCAGGGTGTAAGATAACGGATAACCTTTCCCGTCAGGAGGACTGTAATGGCAAAGACGAAGGGACAGAACTATATGCACGGCGCGGCCATTCTCACGGTGGGCGTCGTGATCATGAAGATCCTGGGCTTTATTTATAAAATACCGCTGGGGAATATCCTGGGGGACGAGGGCTTCTCCATGTTCACCAGCGCCTACAACATCTACTATGTGTTCTTCACCCTGGCTACCGCCGGCCTGCCGGTGGCCCTGTCCCGCCTGGTGGCGGAGGCGGACGCCAACGGCCGGGTCAGGCAGGAGGAGAAGACCTTCCGGGTGGCACTGGCGACCTTCTTCGTCATCGGCGTTGTGTTCGCCCTGATCCTCTGGTGCTTCCCCAACTGGCTGGCGGACAATTATCTGGAAAATCCGGACGCGGCCCCCAGCATCCGGGCCATGGCGCCCTCCATTTTGCTGGTGTGTCTGGTTTCCGCCTACCGGGGCTACTGCCAGGGCAACGGCAATATGCTGCCCACCACGGTGGACGAGGTGCTGGAGGTGCTGTTCAAGGTGATCTCCGGGCTGATCCTGGCCTCGGTGATCATGAACATGGGCCTGGGCAAGCCTGCCGCCTCTGCCGGCGCCATCTTCGGCGTGTCCATTGGGTCGGTGGTGTCGCTGCTGTACATGGTGGTGTACAAACGCCGGAATTATGACACGCTGGCTGCCCCCTATACCGGCGGCCGGGCCTACAACGACATTCCCGATGACGACGATGAGGTGGACTCGGCCATGACCATTGTGCGCCGCATCCTCACCATCGGCGTTCCCATCGCCTTCGGCGCCTGCATCATGGCGCTGCTGAACTCCGTGGATTCCAAGCTGTGCATGAACCGGCTGCAAAGCGCGGCGGGCTTCAGCTACTATGAGGCCAAGGTGCTCTACGGCGTGTACGGCAAGGCCATGACCCTGTTCAACCTGCCGGCCGCCTTCATCACGCCCCTGACCATCTCAATCGTGCCGGCCATCTCCGGCGCTTACGCCCGGGGCCACCGGGGCGAGGCCATGAAAACCGCCGAGGACTCCCTGCGTATTTCCGCCGCCATTGCCCTGCCCATGGGGGTGGGGCTGGCGGTGATGAGCAGGCCCATCATGAACCTGCTCTATCCCAACAGCAACGCCGCCGGCCCCGGCCTGCTGAGCATTATGGGCATCGCCTCCTTCTTCGTGTGCCTGGTGCTGATGGAGAACGCGGTGCTTCAGGCCTCCGGCAAGGAGAAGCTGACCATGATCACCCTCATCAGCGGCGGCGTGATCAAAATCGTGGTAAACTGGTTCCTGGTAGCCCAGCGGGGCATCAACATCTACGGCGCGCCCATCGGCACCCTGGTCAGCTATTTCATCATGGCGGCCATGGACTTCGTCTTTATGTGCGTCACCCTGAAGGAGACGCCCCGGATGCTGCGGGTCTTTGCCGGCCCTGTGGGGGCAAGCCTGCTGATGGGGGCCTCCGCCTGGGCGGTCTACGGCCTGGCAGGCCGCTGCCTGGGAACGGGGAGCTATTTTGCCATGGCTGCCTGCGCGGGTCTGGCCATCCTGGCGGCGGTGGTCGTGTATGTGGTGAGCGTGATCGCCATGCGGGTGATCACCAAGGAGGATATGAGCCTGATCCCCGGCGGCGAAAAAGTGGCAAAAATCCTGCATATGCGCTAAGAAATTTGAAATTTACGCAAATAATACTTGATTAACAGCCGGAAATGTGGTAGATTCACAGTACTGCCTTTCCGGAGGCTTTGAATCAATGAGTATTCTTCCCGCTTTTCGGGCAGACTCATCATAACGCGGTATTTGCCGCACAAAACAATCAGGAGGTTTTACATCATGAATAAGGCAGATTTGGTTGCCGCCGTGGCTGAGAAGGCCGGCATTTCCAAGAAGGACAGCGAGAAGGCTGTCAACGCTGCTTTCGACGCCATCACCGCCGCTCTGGTAGCCGGTGACAAGGTGCAGCTGGTTGGCTTCGGCGCTTTCGAGACCAAGGAGCGCGGCGCCCGCGTGGGCCGCAACCCCAAGACCAAGGAAGAGATCCAGATCCCCGCAAGCCGCGTCCCCGCTTTCAAGGCCGGCAAGGCTCTCAAGGACGCAGTTGCAAAGTAATTTGCCAATGAGTATAAAACGGCCGTCACGGGACGGCCGTTTTTCTTTTATTCTTAGGGGAGGTTATTATGAGGCTTGACAAATATCTGAAGGTGTCCCGGCTGATCAAGCGCCGCAGCGTGGCCAATGAGGCCTGCGACGGGGAGCGGGTCAGCGTCAACGGCCGGCAGGTAAAGGCCAGCTATCAGGTGAAGGTGGGGGATGTGATCGAGATCGCCTTCGGCCAGCGAACGCTGAAGGTAGAGGTCACCCAGGTCAGCGAGACCGTCTCCAAGGCCGACGCTCCGGCCATGTATAAGGAGATCGAATAAGCACAGTACGGGGGAGACAAGCTGAAAGAAAACCACGCAGACCGCAGCTTTTAGCTGCGGCCTGCGTGGTTTTTTGTATTTATTTTTCTTCCCGCTGCCGGCAGCTTCTGCCGCAGTTTTGGCAGTCCCCGCAGCAGCCGCCCTTCTTCCGGCTGTGCCGCCAGGCCAGCACCACCAGCACGGCGATCACCAGCAGGATCAGAATGTCCGGAATATTCATAGCAGCAGCATCCCCACATGATAGGCCACAAAAGCCGCCGCCCAGGCCACGCCGCATTGCAGCAGCACCACGCCGAAGGCCTTCAGGGAGGAGCCCAGCTCCCGCCGGATGGTGGCCACCGCCGCCACACAGGGGGTGTACAGCAGCGTGAACACCAGAAAGCTCACTGCCGTCAGGGGTGTGAATACTGCCGTCAGCGCGCTGCCCAGTTCCGCCATGCTGGTGCCCAGCAGCACCGCCAGGGTGGACACCACCGCTTCTTTGGCCGTAAAGCCGGAGATCAGCGCCGTCACCATCCGCCAGTCGCCGAAGCCCAGGGGAGCGAACAGCGGCGCGATCAGCTGCCCCACCAGGGCCAGCAGACTGTCTGCGCTGTCCGTCACCACGTTCAGCCGGGCGTCAAAGGTCTGCAAAAACCAGATGATGATGGTGGCCATGAAGATGATGGTAAAGGCCCTTTCCAGAAAATCCTTGGCCTTCTCCCACAGCAGCAGCCCCACGCTCTTGGCCGAGGGCATCCGATAATTGGGCAGCTCCATCACAAAGGGCACCGGCGCCCCCCGGAAGCCGGTGGATTTCAGCACCAGGGCCACCAGAATACCCACAGCCATCCCCGTTGCATACAGCCCAATCATGGCCAGGCCGCTGTTTTTGAAGAAGGCCGCGGCAAACACCGCGTAAATGGGGATCTTGGCCGAGCAGCTCATGTAGGGCGTCAGCAGGATGGTCATCTTTCTGTCCCGGTCGGAGGAGACGGTGCGGGTAGCCATGATGGCCGGCACCGTGCAGCCGAAGCCGATCAGCATCGGCACAAAGCTGCGCCCCGAAAGGCCGATCTTCCGCAGCAGCTTGTCCATCACAAAGGCCACCCGGGCCATGTAGCCCGTGTCCTCCAGGATGGAGAGGAAGAAGAACAGAGTCACGATAATGGGCAGGAAGCTGAGCACGCTGCCCACCCCGGCGAAAATGCCGTCTATTACCAGACTATGTACCACCGGGTTAATGCCGTAAGCCGTCAGCCCCCGGTCCACCAGACTGCTGATGGCGTCAATCCCCAGACTCAGCCAATCGGAGAGGGCCGCGCCGATCACATTGAAGGTCAGGTAGAAGATCAGCAGCATGATCCCCAAAAACACCGGGATGGCGGTGTACTTGCCGGTGAGGATCCTGTCCATCTGTACCGAGCGGCGGTGCTCCCTGCTCTCATGGCACTTGACCACCGTCTTTTCCACAACGCCCTCAATAAAGCGGTAGCGCATGTCCGCCAGAGCGGCGTTCCGGTCCAGGGCTGCCTCTGTCTCCATCTGCACGATGCAGTGCTCCAGAAGCTCCTTCTCGTTCTGATCCAGCCCCAGCATGTCCGCCATGTCCGGGTCGCCTTCGATCAGCTTGGCGGTGCAGAACCGGGAGGAAACCCCCAGCTTCTCCGCGTGGTCCTGGATCAGATGCACCACCGCGTGGATGCAGCGGTGCACCGGGGAGCTGTCACTGCAGAAGTCGTAAACCCCCGGCAGTACCTGGTTCTTCGCCATGGTCACCGCCTGGTCGATCAGCTCCGAAACGCCCTCTCCCTTGGCCGCCACAATGGGCACCACCGGCACGCCCAGGGCCTTGCTCAGCCCCTTGATGTCCACCGTGCCGCCGTTGGCGCGCACCTCATCCATCATGTTCAGCGCCACCACTGTGGGGATCCGCAGCTCCAGCAGCTGCAAGGTCAGGTAAAGGTTCCGCTCAATGTTGGTGGCGTCCACAATATTGATAATGCCGTCCGGCTTCTGGTTCAGGATGAAGTTCCGGGAGACGATCTCCTCCTGAGTGTAGGGCCGCAGGGAGTAGATGCCCGGCAGATCCACCACCGTGCAGTTGCGCTCTCCCTTCACTTCGCCCATCTTCTGATCCACGGTGACCCCCGGGAAGTTGCCCACATGCTGGTTGGAGCCGGTGAGGGCATTGAACAGGGTGGTCTTGCCGCAGTTCTGGTTACCGACCAGGGCCAAAATCATTTCCCATCCACCTCCGGCTCAATCTCAATCTTCTTCGCGTCCTCGATCCGCAGCGTCAGCTCATAGCCCCGCACCCGGATCTCAATGGGGTCGCCCATGGGGGCCACTTTCTGCAGGGTCACTTTTGTGCGGGGAATCAGCCCCATATCCAGCAGCCGGCAGCGCAGGGCCCCTTCGCCCCCAACTGCGGCGATGGTTCCGCTGCTGCCGATACTCAGTTTATCCAATGTCATTGCTCTGTCCTCCGGCAATACAACTTACTTTTATATATACGATGTTTTTACCGGCTTGATATTAGCACAGCCTAACTCCCATGTCAAGCATAGGAATAAGATAGCAATAAGAAAAGAAAAGCAGGCTGCAAAAACCGGGAAAAGCGCCCCCGGAACCCGCAGATTCCAGGGACGCTTTTCGGTGACAAAGAAGGCATAAAACGGTAGTAAAGTTGGCAAATAAAGGACAAAATTTACATTTTTTTCGTGTAATACAGCTTTCCCAGTCCGCAGCAGACAGACAGGACCAGCACGCAGACCACCATGGTGAAGAACACCGTGGCGCTGAAATATCCGGCCACCACCATCCCGGGGATGCTGGTCAGCAGGAAGATACTGGCACCCAGACTGCGGCCGTTGGTGCATACTGCTGCCCGCCGCTCATCGTTTTCCTTGATGTACAGGGCTTTCAGCCGCTCCTCCTTCAAAATGGCCATCAGGTTCCGCACCAGGCAAATCACCAGCAGCAGACACAGGCCCGCCGCCATCCCGGCGATAAAGCCCTGGTAGAAATCGCCATATTTCCCTTCATAGCTGGGCCGGAGCCGCAGAAACTGCACCGCCAGCAGCGCCGCCGTTCCGATTGCCATGATAATGTTCTCGATAATCAACTTTTCCTTATAGATCTTCAACTTATTTTCCATTTTAATTCTCCTCATCCATTTCTGAAAAATCAAACACATCTTCAATGTGCAGACCGAAATACCTGGCGATTTTATAGGCCAGGGGCAGGGAAGCGGTGTACTTGCCCACCTCGATGGAGGTGATGGTCTGCCGGGTGGTACCCACCGCCGCCGCCAGCTCCTCCTGAGACAGCTTCCGTTCCTTGCGCAGTTCCTTGATTCTTGTTTTCATGGTTCCCTCATTTCTTGCTAAGCTCGTTTTGCGGATTTAGTATAGTTTGCTTTGCATAAAATGTCAAGTGCGCTTTGCATAGCTAAATGTGTTCATTTTCTAGACAGAGGATAGATGGAGAAAGAAATCAATGGTTTTCCGTCACATAGCGCACCACATAGTCGGCGAAGCGCCGGGTGGCGGGGCCGGCCTTGTCCCCGGCGGCGATGGCGATGCCGATGGTCCGCTTGGCCTCCGGCACCAGGGGCAGCATCTGGATGTCGTCATGCCGGCCCTTCAGCAGCAGCTCCGGCATGATGCTGATGCCCAGACCCTGCTCCACCATGGCGATGATGGCGTAGTCATCCTTGGTGTAAAAGCGTACGTTGGGCTTCACGCCCGCCGCCTCCAGGGCTCTTCTGGCGTCGTGGTCGGAGCTTTCCAGCAGGCTGATAAAGGGCTCCGTCTCGCACTCCACCAAGGGGAAGCGGGGGTAGCTCTCAAAGCGGCTGTGCCGGGGCAGAATGGCCAGCAGCCGGTCCTCCATCAGGGGGATGCACTCACAGTCCACGGTGCTGGGCACGTTGACAAAGCCAATGTCAATGCTGCCTTCCATGAGCCACTGCTCCACGTCGTGATAGTCCCCGTTGAGCAGTTTGAACTCCACCCGGGGATAGTCCTTCTGGAACTCCTTCAGCACCGGCGGCAGCCAGTGCACTGCCACCGAAGTGAAGCTGCCGATGCGCACGGTGCCGCTCTCCAGCCCCCGGATGGAGGCGGCGGTCTGGGCCAACTGCTCCGCGCTGTTGAGGAGGTTCCGCACCGCCGGGATCAGCCGCTCCCCCTCGCCGGTGAGCCGCACCCCGGCCCGGCCCCGCTTCAGCAGGGCGAAGCCCAGCTCCTGCTCCAGACTATCAATGCTGTGGCTGACGGCGGACTGGGTGCAGCCCAGGCTCTGGGCCGCCCGGGTCAGGCTGCCATACTCCACCACCGCCATCAAAGTCTCATATTTGCCGATGTTCATGATTAAACCGCCTTATTATGAAAGAAATTCATGTTAATATGAAAAGGATTAGGGGTGCTTATATTATAGCGCGGAAAACGGGAATTTCAAGAAAAAAATGCTTGCCCGCCGCTTGCAATAAAAAAAATATCCACTATAATTCAGACCATGTTATGAAAAGCGAGGATTTCAACTATGTTCAACACATCAACCATCTGCATTCTCATTTCCGTTGTGGTCTATCTGGCGGGTATGCTTGCCATTGGCATCCTGTACTCCAAGAACAACAACTCCGAGGACTTCTACCTGGGCGGCCGCAAGCTGGGCCCCATTGTCACCGCCATGAGCACCGAGGCTTCTGACATGAGCGCCTACCTGCTGATGGGCGTGCCCGGTCTGGCCCTGTTCTGCGGCGTGGCCGAGGCCAGCTGGACGGCCATCGGTCTGGCCCTGGGTACTTACCTGAACTGGCTCATCGTGGCAAAGCGCCTGCGGCTCTACTCCGCCAAGCTCCATGCCATCACCGTGCCTGACTTTATTGCCGCCCGCTTCCGGGACAACACCAAGATGATCGAGACCCTGGGCGCGCTGGTAATCATCATCTTCTTCGTGCCCTACACCGCTTCCGGCTTCTCCGCCTGCGGCAAACTGTTCAACAGCCTGTTCGGCTTTGATTACATGACCTCCATGCTGGTCTCCGCCGCGGTCATCGTGGCCTACTGCGCCATGGGCGGCTTTATGGCCGCCTCCGTCACCAGCCTGATCCAGAGCCTGGTGATGACCTTCGCCCTGATCGTGGTGCTGTTTTTCGGCATCAATGTCTCCGGCGGCTGGGACGCCGTTGTGGCCAACGCCAAAGAGATCCCCGGCTACCTGAGTCTCACTGCCAGCACCAGCATCCAGGCCACCGAGGCCGGCCGCTACACCCCCTTCATGATCGCCTCCACCCTGGCCTGGGGTCTTGGCTACTTCGGTATGCCCCACATCCTGCTGCACTTCATGGCCATCGGTGATGAGACCAAGCTGAAGCTCTCCCGCCGGGTGGGCTCCGTCTGGGTGGTTATCTCTCTGGGCATCGCCGTGGTCATCGGCATCGTGGGCTTCAGCATGGCCAAGGCCGGCGTCATCGCCATGCCCGAAAGCCAGTCCGCCGCTGAGAACATGATCGTCAACGCCTCCCATGCCCTGGCCCAGGTGGGCGTTCTGCCTGCCATCATCGCCGGCATCATCATCGCCGGTATCCTGGCCGCCACCATGTCCACCGCAGACGCACAACTGCTGGCCGCCGCCTCCGGCGTGACCCACAATATCATCAACGACGTGCTGGGCATCAAGCTCAGCGACAAGAAGGCTATGCTCATTGCCCGCCTCACCGTGGTGGGTGTGGCCATCCTGGGCGTGATCTTCGCCAGCGATCCCACCAGCTCCATCTTCCGCGTGGTCTCCTTCGCCTGGGCCGGCTTCGGCGCCACCTTTGGCCCCGTGATGATCCTCTCCCTGTTCTGGAAGCGCTGCAACAAGTGGGGCGCTCTGGCCGGTATGGTCTCCGGCGGCGCCATGGTCTTTGTCTGGAAGTTCGGCGTTGCCAAGCTGGGTGGTGTCTTTGCCATCTATGAGCTGCTGCCCGCCTTCATCATCTCCGCCGTGGTCATCGTGGTGGTCAGCCTGCTGACGCCCGCCCCCGAGGCCGAGATCGTGGAAGAATTCGAGAGCATCGGTAAGTAAAACCGGCGCACATACGATCAAATACACAGTCTTAAAGCCGCCCTCCGGGGCGGCTTTTTCGTTGGACAAAGGACGTTTATAAAACAGGGGGGTTTGTACAATAATCATAGTGGAGAATGGAAAAATCCCGGTGTAACGGACCTGGATTGTTCATTTGTTAGAAGTTGGCCCGGAAGGAAAACTACAAGTTGACTTGAAAATATTGTTGTGATAAAATTATCAAAGTAGAAATCCCGCAATTATCGCTGCCAAATGAACGTATTCGGAGGTAGAGACATGAGAGGAATCCACAGTGTAGTCGATGATCTGCGCAAGAGCGTTTTCAAGGAAGTGGCGCAGCTGGCCTATGAGGGCGGGGATTATTCCCGCATTGACCGGCTGCCCTATAAGATCGTTCCCGGCGATGTGGCAAGATATCGGAGCAATATTTTCCTGGAGCGGGCCATCGTCACCGAGCGGCTGCGCCTGGCCTGTGGCCTGCCCCTGCGCAAGGCCAATGAGTACGGCCCCGCCAGCGACGGCATTGAGGAGGCCTCCGTGCCGGAAAAATATTATGAGCCGCCGCTGGTGAACATCATCCCCTTCGCCTGCAACGGCTGCCCAACCAAGGAAATCCGGGTGTCCTCCAACTGCCAGGGCTGCCTGTCCCACCCCTGCCAGGCGGTATGCCCCAAGGGGGCCATTTACATCAAGGACGGCAAGAGCAACATTGACCAGTCCAAGTGCATCAAGTGCGGCAAGTGCCTGAACCAGTGCCCCTATGACGCCATCAGCCGCATCGAGCGGCCCTGCGCCAAGGCCTGCGGCATGGACGCCATCGGCACCGATGAAAACGGCAAGGCCATGATTGACTATGACAAGTGCGTCTCCTGCGGTATGTGCCTGGTGAACTGCCCCTTTGGCGCCATTGCCGACAAGAGCCAGATCTTCCAGCTGATCCAGGCCATCAAGGCCGGGGATCAGGTGATCGCCTGCGTGGCCCCTGCCTTTGTCAACCAGTTCAAGAACGCTACCCCTGCCAAGCTGCGCAAGGCCATGCGTATCCTGGGCTTCAGTGACACGGTGGAAGTGGCCATCGGCGCGGACCTGTGTACCATCGAGGAGGCGGAGGACTTCCTGGACAAGGTGCCGGAAAAACAGCCCTTCATGGCCACCTCCTGCTGCCCGGCCTGGAGCGTCATGGCAAAGAAGCTGTTCCCGGAATTTGCCGAGTATATCTCCATGGCCCTGACCCCCATGGTTATCACTGCCCGGTTGATGAAGAAGGACAACCCCAAGGCCAGGATCGTCTTTGTGGGTCCCTGCGCCGCCAAGAAGCTGGAGGCCTCCCGCAAGAGCGTCCGCTCCGATGTGGACTTTGTGCTGACCTTTGAGGAGCTGCAGGGAATGTTTGAGGCAAAGAACATCGACTTTGCCACCCTGGAGCCGGACGAATGCGACAAGGACTTTGCAGCCGGCACCGGCGCGGGCCGGGGCTTTGCGGTGGTAGGCGGCGTGGCCGCCGCGGTGGCGGATTATATCAAGGAAATCCGTCCCGGCACGGAAGTGAAGATGGAATTCGGCGACGGGCTGCGGGAGTGCCGCAAGATGCTGCTGATGGCCAAGGCCGGCAAGCGGGACGGCTATCTGCTGGAGGGCATGGCCTGCCCCGGCGGCTGCGTGGCCGGCGCGGGCACCATCGCTCCTGTTCCGGTGACCTCTGCCGCAGTGAAGAAGTACAAGGCTGACGCCCAAAAGCAGAGTGCCGGCGAAAGCGAATTTGCCGATCGGCTGAAGGAGGCAACGGAATGAAGAATCATAAGGCGATTCGGTTCCTCTGCGAGACCGCACTGGGCGTGGCGCTGGTGGTACTGGCCCAGCTGGCGGGAAAGCTGTTTCCTGCCGGGGCGGTGGTGGTCGGGCCGTTGTCCGTGTCCCAGCTGATTACCGGCAGCTTGGTCAACTGTGTGCTGTTTGTGTTCGCGGCCCAGACCGGGCCTCTGGCCGGCATCTGTATCAGCCTGTTTTCCTCCCTGCTGGCCTTCCTGCTGGGCATCGGCCCGGCGTTGGTGCAGGTGGTGCCGGTGATCGCCTGCGGCAACGCCATTCTGGCGGGGCTGTTCGGCCTCAGCTGCCGGAAGGAATGGAAGCGGGAGCTCGCCATGGTGGGAAGCGCGGTTTTGAAATGCGCTTTCCTGTGGGCAGCGGTGCCGGCGGTGATCGCCAGCCTGGGCACCGTTCCGGCCAAGCAGGCGGCGGTGATGTCCGCCATGTTCTCCTGGCCCCAGGGGGTCACGGCCCTGATCGGCGGTGTGCTGGCCCTGGTGATCCTGCCCCGGCTGAAAAAAGCCAGATTCAACGGATAATAAGCAAAAACCCTCTGCGGCCGCAGAGGGTTTTTGCTTGTACATTATTTACACGTTACTTACACGTTACTTACACGCCCTTGTCTATCATGGCCCGGAAGGCGGGGAGGCTGCGCTCTATCATGTCCCTGGCGACGCAGTAGCTGAGCCGGAAGTAGCCCGGGCAGCCGAAGCCGTCGGTAGGCACTACCAGCAGATTGTGCCGCAGCCTGGCGGCCTCGGAGAAGGCATTGGCGTCCCCATTGGGGGCCTTCACCAGCAGGTAAAAGGCACCGTCGGGCTTGGCGCAGGTATAGCCCATCTCCGTCAGACTGTTATACAGAAGCTGCCGGTTCTCGTCGTAGGCCGCCAGGTCAGGCCGCTCTCCGGCGCAGCGGCCGATGACCATCTGCATCAGGGACGGCGGGCACACATGGCCCATGACCCGGGCCGCGCCGGCAATGGCGGTGTACAGGGCCTGCCCGTCCTGGGCAAAGCCGGGAACATACACATAGCCGATGCGCTCACCGGGCAGGGAGAGGGACTTGGAATAGGAATAGCAGACCACAGTGTTTTTGTACAGGCAGGGAATGAAGGGCACGGTGACGCCGCCGTAGACCAATTCCCGGTAAGGCTCGTCGGCGATGATGTAGATGGGGTGGCCGTACCGGGCGGCACGCTCCTCCAGCAGGGCCCCCAGAGCCTTCAGGGTGGCCTCGGTATACACCACGCCGGAGGGATTGTTGGGGGAGTTGATGATGATGGCCTGTGTGTTGGGCGTGATGCGCGCGGCCACCTGCGCAAGGTCGATCTGGAAATGGGCCGTATCCGGCGGCACAATGACGGCACGGGCGCCGTTTTGCTCCACAAAGGGCACATATTCCGGGAAGAAGGGGGCCACCAGCAGAATCTCACTCTCGGGGCTGACGGCCAGGGCTTTGATCACGGAGATCAGGGCCGGGGCCGCACCGCAGGTGAAGAACAGCTCCTCCGCTTTCACCGGCAGAGCGAAGCGCGCTTCCAGATCGGCGGCCACGGCGGAGCGGGCATCCCCCAGGCCGGCGGCCATGGTGTAGCCGTGGACCTTGATGGAATCGGTGTTTGTGACGATGTCCAGAATGGAGGCGTTCACCGCCGCCGGGGCCGGAATGCTGGGATTGCCCAGGGAATAATCATAAACATTTTCCGGGCCCACGACAGCGGCCTGCTGCAGACCGTAGGCAAACAGGGCACGGATGACGGAAGGCTCCGCCCCCAGTTGATAACACTGCTGATTGATCATTGGGTTCACTCCTGTCGGAATTGGATGGAGGTATTATAAACCCGGATGGGCGTTTTGGGAAGAAAAAAATGAAATCCCCGCTGGAGCACCAAAAAAGCCGCCCTGACGGCGGCTTGGAGGCAGCGCTTTTTGAAAAGACAGAAGAAAGATGACAGCGAGGGATTCGCTTGCATCAGCGGCGGGGCCGCTGATGAAGGACTTGCCCAGTGTTTGCACTGGGCAAGGAAAGCCCCACCGGGGCTTTCGATAGTGATTCGAATCCCCGCTGGAGCACCAAAAATGACCGCTGTAAAGCGGTCATTTTTGGTGCTCCAGCGGGGATTCGAACCCCGGACACCCTGCTTAAAAGGCAGGTGCTCTGCCTACTGAGCTACTGGGGCATATATACTCTTCTCCGAAGCCGGAAGAAGTGAATCGACGTGGCTGGGATGGCGGGACTCGAACCCACTATATCGGAGTCAAAGTCCGGTGTGTTACCATTACACTACATCCCATTTTATAAACTGAGACCGGCGAGCCGGCCTCCTGTTGTTTATGTGGGGTGGGATATGGGGCTCGAACCCACGACACCCGGAACCACAATCCGGTGCTCTGCCAACTGAGCTAATCCCACCATATTGAAAATTTGGCACGCCAAGAGGGATTCGAACCCCCGACCTACTGCTTAGAAGGCAGTTGCTCTATCCTGCTGAGCTATTGGCGCGTATGACTTCCGCACCCGCGCCCACACAGATGGAGCGGGTGATGGGAATCGAACCCACGTATCCAGCTTGGAAGGCTGGTGTTCTACCATTGAACTACACCCGCAAGGCCGTCCCCTATTCAGCCATGAGATAATACCACATTTATACTGCCAATGTCAACAGCTTTTATGAAATTTCTGCGAAAATTATAGCAGCAGGTTGCCCAGGCCCAGCACCAGCAGATGGAGCGGGTAGGCGGCGTAAAAGCCCAGCTTCAGGCCGGGGCCCTTCTTGCCGTTATACAGCAGCACCGGCAGCAGGGACAGCAGGGAGAAGTAAAAGCGCAGGGGGGAACCGGGGCCATACATCCACCAGCACCAGAGGGCGAGCACCACCAGCTGAGCCGGGCGGCTGCGGCGGCAGAGCCAGAGGGCGGCAATGAGGGCCAGGCCCTGCCAGGCATAGTCCGCCGACGGCTGGAAGAGCAGCATGGAAACCGTGAGGATCAGCGCGGCGGGCAGGAGCTTTGGAAGGGGTGCATCGTCATGAACCAGGCCATCCAGCACCATCATGGCGGCAAGGCCGAAGGAGAGAGTATAGAACACGTTCAGCTCCGCCCCCAGCAGCTCCACCCCGAACAGGGACAAGCGCAGGGTGCCGCAGAGGAAAAACAGGGCCAGACAGACAAGGCCGCTGTCCACCCCGGCCAGCAGAGCGTAGGCCACCAGAGCGCAAAGGGCCACGGCGATGCAGAAAATGCCGTTTTCGGTCAGACCCAGGCTGAGAACCGGCTGGGCCAGGGAGAAGCTGCTGCCGTAATCAAAGAGCAGGGTATAGGGGATCTGGGACAGGGCGGCAAAAAGCAGCAGCCGGGAGAGATAGCGCCGCCGGCTGGAGGTCTTGTCAAAACCGTTGACCAGCAGGAAGCAGTAGATAGGGAAGGCAATGCGGCCGATGGCACGCATAAGGTCATAAATGTCATAAGACACCAGGTTATTGGCTCGGAGAAAGAAGCCCGTATGGTCAATAATCATGGCGGTCAGGGCCAGGATTTTAAGGGTAAAAACGCTCATGGCAGTTCCTCGCTGTAGTTTCTGATGGTATCAGGGACGGACAACGGCGGTTTTTGTTCCCTTATTTGCCGCTGCGGGTGCGTGCCAGCAGCTTTTTGTAGGGGGCCATCATGCCCTGGTTGAATTTGGCGCGCACCTTGTCTCCGGCGGCACCGCTGCGCATCAGAACGCCCAGCAGGCTCATGGCCAGCATCCGGCCCCGGTGCTTCTGGGGGAAATCGTAAAGCCCATGGGCTTTGTAGTAGTCATGGTCGGCCTTCATAATGCCCCGCATGAGCCAGATCAGATCCCGGAAGATCTTCAGGCCGCCCACACCGTAGAAGTTCCGGGGCGGTACATAGCGGTTCTCCAGGGAATAGGCCAGACGCTTGGCGGCAGCTTCCATGCTGGGCAGGTCATAGCCCACGCCGGCCAGAAAATTGCGGCCCACCTGGGCCCGGGCCTCAATGACGGTTTTCAGGTTCTCCTCCGCCTCATAGTCGCCGTTGACGATATAGGCAAAGGGCTTGCCCTCGGTGACGGTGCGGTGACCGTTGCAGAACTGCCGGTCATCATACATTTTGAAGAGGCTGCCCATGCTGTGATCCCGGAGGGTAAAGGCATAAATAATGGCATCGGCATTCTGGATGTTCTCCCGGAGGAAGGTGTCAAAGCCGTCCTTCTGGATACAGCGGCCATCGGCGGCACAGCCGAAGCAGCCCAGGCAGCCGCCCTTGAAGGGGAAGTCCGCCAGGTTCACAAAGCGGGTCTGGTAGGGATAGAGGGCACGGAAATCCTTGATCATGGCCCGGAGGCTGGCATCCTCCTCCCGCAGGTCGCCCACGATGACGGTGTCGAAACCCTCCGGCTTCACGCCGGGGCTGAGGGTTTGAACATAAGGGGGACGGGCAGGCGCCGGCGCGGCGGCGGGCGCCGGCTCATACAGCTGGTTTTCCGCACAGTAGACCGCGTAGCGGAGAAAATCCTCCGCCTCCCGGCGGCCCTGCTCCGTCAGCAGATCCTCCATATCGGCGGAAAGGCCGTGGATGACGCGCATGCCCATATCCCGGCAGTTCTCCTCCAGATAGCGGTGGGCGGTAACATCAAAGAAGTGCTTGGAGGTGGTCAGCTGGGTGACATAGATATCCCGAAAGTCTGCCCCGCTGCGCTTCATCAGCTCCAGGAAACGGTGCAGCTGGGAGGGGGCCAGGAAGGTATAGACCGGGTATGAGAACAGCAGCAGTTCTGCGGAGCGGATGGCCTCCACCGCGCCGCTCATATCCCGCTCAAAGCTCTGGAGACCGGCCCCCACGTTGAGAAAGTCAAAGCTGTGCCGGGGGAAACGCTTTTCCAGATACAACACCGTCTGCAAGGTGACGCTGTTTTTCCCCCGGGGGGAGCCGTTGATGACGCAGATTTTCATGGCGATACTCCTGTTTAACAACGATTTTATACAAGAATTATAAACCATGTTTCGGGAAAAATCTACAGTACACTTTTTTTCTATGCGTTTGCGTAGAAAAAAAGCGGCGGACTGAAAGCCAGTCCGCCAAACAGGGTTGTGGGATAAAGATATGAGCCGTGATCTTTCGATTGAAAGACCAATTGGATAAGCTGTGATGGTAGGATAACGCTTTTTTCCAAAATTGTAAAGAGCGAAGGAAGGGGAGCGGGCACTAGTTTTGTCGAATGCATATTTTTCTCATTTGCGGTTACAATAGCAGGGAAACCATTTGAGAGGAGTAAGGTTCATGATCATGGATCGTATCGCCCTGGTGCTGGCCATTATCGGCGGCGTCAACTGGGGCAGCGTGGGACTGTTTCGCTTCGACATTGTAGCGTGGATCTTCGGCGGTCAGACCGCGACAGTCAGCCGTGTGATCTATACTCTGGTGGGACTGGCATCCCTGTGGTGCATTTCCCTGCTTTTCCGAAGCGACGCAATCACCGACGAAAACGTATAAACACAAGATAAAACAGAGGCTCCCCGGAGCCTCTGTTTTATCGTTCAGCCTGTCAAAAAAGTCCTGCCAGGACTTTTTTGACCGCTTCAGCCGCCGAGCATTTTGATACGATCAAAATGCTGCTTCGCCCGAAAAGCCTGATTTTCAGGCTTTTCTGCGGCGGGTTATTGAAACACGAGGCGGGCCTTGCCCCCTCGTGCACCCCCGCTGCTCTCGTTTTGACTGTCTGAGCATCGTTTTTTGACAGTCTCAAGATAAAACAGAGGCTCCCCGGAGCCTCTGTTTTATCTTTCAGTTCGTTGCTTTGTGTTACGACAGCGCCCGCACGGCCTCATAGGCATCCTCCACAGCAAAGAGAATCTTCCTGGGGCTTTGGCTGTCTCCGATGATGGTCACAGGGGCAATGGCTCTGAAAGGCTCCGCCTGCGCCGCGGTGGGGAGAAAGCCCAGGGCCAGCAACACCGTGTCGCAGTCCAGCACCTGCTCCTGCCCCTTGCTCTCCACGGTGACACGGCATCCCAGCCCAGCCTCCTCTATCCGTTTCAGTCTGGTACCGGGCATGAAGCAGACCCCGGACCTGTCCATGTACTGCTTCATCAGCATGTCGTTCATCTTAAATCCCGGCTCCGAGGGGATGGTTCCGGCCATGTCGATGCAGCTGACCTGCTTGCCCCACATATCCATCTGCAAGGCGCATTCCACGCCCACCAGGCCGCCGCCTACCACCACGACCCTGTCCCCCACGTCGCACAGGTCATCCAGCGCCTGGGTGGCAGGATACACATTGGGCAGCGCCAGCCCGGGGATGGCGGCGGGCAGAACCGGCTGCCCACCGGCGGCCCAGATGATATGATCCGGGGCGAAAGCTGCTGCCAGCTCCGGCGATGCCGACCGATAGTAACGCACAGGGATATCCCGTAAGCTCAGCTCCCGCTCAAAGTAGCGCAGCATACTGTGCATATCCCGCTTGAAAAAGGGCTTGCAGGCATAGCGGGTGTTGCCTCCCAGACGGCCTGTCTTTTCCCATAGCTCCACCTGATGCCCAGCGTCATGGGCATAGATGGCCGCCATGCAGCCTCCGGGGCCGCCGCCCACCACCAATATCCGCTTTGGCCGGGTTGCCTTGGGGATGTCCCGGCTGCCGTCCTCATGGCCGCAGCGGGGATTCAGGGCGCAACCGGCCTGCTGCCCGGCGTAGACCCGGCCGATACAGCCCTCGTTGCAGGAAATGCAGGGGCGGATGGTCTCCGGCCTGCCGGACAGCACCTTGTTGGGCAGCTGGGGGTCTGCCAACAGGCCCCGGCCGATCACCGCCAGGTCGCACACGCCGTTCATGATCGCCGCCTCCGCCTTGGCCACGTTGCCGAAGCGGCCATGGGTCAGCACCGGCACCTCCACCGCCGCCTTTATGATCCTGGCGGAGCGGGATTGCAGGGTGGTCATCTGCATCCCCGCCGGCGGCATGGCGTGGAACCAGTTCTCATGGCAGCCCGCGTCCACATGCAGGGCGTCGGCCCCATAGCTGACGATCAGCCGGGCCAGCGCCAGGCCCTCCTCCATGCGCCGGTAGCCCTCCCCCTCCATATAGTGGTCCGGGGTAAACTTCACGATCACAGGAAAGCCGGCTCCGCCCTCCTCCTTACAGATCTGGATCAGCTCCTTCAGAAACCTTGCCCTGTTTTCCAGGCTGCCGCCGTAGCTATCTGTCCGGGTGTTCCAGCGCCGGGTCAAAAACTGATCCGTGAGATAACCGCCGTAGGCATGGATCTCCACGCAGTCCGCCCCGCAGCGCAGGGCCGCCTGGACAGACCGGCGGTAGTCCGCCTCCAGAAGGGCGATCTCCTCCAGACTCAGCGGATGGCATTTCAGCTTGGGCGCGTGCATCCAAGGGCAGGGGCTGGCGCTGACCGGGACTTTATAGCGGGTGCTGGCCCCGCCGATGCGTCCGTCTCCGGGCATGATCTGGGCGCCCACCATGCAGCCGTAGCTGTGGCTGCGCTCCACAATCCGACGAAACAGCGCCTCCGTCTCCTCCGTGAAGAAGATGGAATGATCCACGGACTCAAAGCTGTCCGAGCCCTTCACGTTGCAGAAGATCAGGGCAGCCCCGCCCTTGGCCCGCTCCACAAAGTAGTCCACGGTGGAAGCATCCATGTTTCCCACGGTCACGCCCATGGGGGCCATGACCATTCGGTTTTTCAGTTCCATCCTTCCGATTCGGAAGGGCTCTGCCAATACGGATGACATATCAATATTCCTCCGATCCCTGAGTCTGCCCCTCAGCCTTTTCTCCGCAATTCCCCGTCCAGTAGCCGGTAGCTCAGCCGCAGGGTCCTGATCCGCCAGCGGCCGTCCGGGCATTTCACCAGGTCGTCCACATACAGGCCGAAGCCGGAGTAGGTCTGGCCGTTGTCCTTATAGGTGTGGTAGTCATGCATCCTGGTCAGCAGCTGACAGCTGTCCTCCCCGGTGAAGCGGACGATCTGGTTGTAGCCAAAATGCATGGGCACCATGTCCTCCCCGCAGGTGCGCCGGTTCTGCTCCACCTGGGCCAGCCGGTCCTTAAGGCCGGGCCGCCCGCCCCAGAAGGTCTGGAAGCCTTCCTCCGTAAAAACATCCGGCATCAGGTCAAACTCCTGGTTATCAATGCACCAGAAGTAACGGCTCTTGGCCGCCAGAATCGCCGGGATCTCCTTCAGCTGGGTCTCCGTATAGGGGAGTCCGGCGTCCTCGATGATGCGCCGGGCCAGCTTCTTTATGTTTTTATCCGCGTCAAGGGTCAAGGTGCATGCCTCCCTGTATGTCATATTTTCATTATGATACCATAAGGAAATGATTTACACTTGGAAAAGGTCGTTGATTGCAGCTTACCACAGTCAGCGGCCAGATGCAAGGCCCCCTCCGGTACCGGTTGCCCCAGCATAGTTTTAACGCCCGGAGCATTTGCTCCGGGCGTTTTATCTTATGAAAGACTCCGCTGGCAAAAGACGGAAAGGCGCAGCCCCCTCACAGCACTGTCCCGCCGCCCAGCACCGTGTCGCCGTCGTACAGGACGGCGGCCTGTCCCGGGGTGACGGCCCGCTGGGGCTGCCGGAAGCGGATGTGCACCGCATCTGCCCCCTGAGGATAGACGGTGGCCTCCTGCTCCGGCTGGTGATAGCGGAGCTTCACCCGACAGCGGATGGGTTCGGCAGGGGCCTGGCCGGCAATCCAGTGGAAGGTACCTGCATCGGCTTCCGATCGAAACAGCTCCTCCCTGGGTCCCAGAGTCACCGTGTTGCGCTCTGCCGACAGGGCGCAGACGTACAGCGGCTCCCGGGCGCTGATGCCCAGCCCCCGCCGCTGGCCCACGGTGTAGCGGATGATGCCCTTGTGCCGGCCCAGCACGGCGCCGCTGCCGTCGATGAAATCGCCGGCAGGGGAGGGGAGCCCGGTGTACCGCTCGATCATGGCGGCATAGTCCCCGTCGGGCACGAAGCAGATGTCTTGGCTGTCCGGCTTGGCGGCGTTTACAAAGCCCTCCGCCTCTGCCAGCTGCCGCACCTGCTCCTTCCGCAGCCCACCCAGAGGAAACAGGGTGTGGGCCAGCTGCTCCTGGGTCATGGTGTAGAGCATGTAGCTCTGATCCTTGCCTGCGTCCAGCCCCTTTTTCAGCAGATAGCGCCCGGCCTGCTTTTCGATCCGGGCGTAATGCCCGGTGGCGATATACTGGCAGCCCAAAATCCTGGCCCGCTCCATCAGCTTTTCAAATTTCATATATCGGTTGCAGTCGATGCAGGGATTGGGGGTGATGCCGGCCCGGTAGCTTTCAACAAATTTGTCCATCACCTTTTCGGCAAAGGCATCCTTGAAGTTGAACACATAGTAGGGCATCCCCAGCCGGTAGGCCACGCTCCGGGCGTCCTCCACATCCTCCAGGGTGCAGCAGCTGCGCCCTGCCGGCAGGCCGGCCTGTTGGTTATCGTATAGCTTCATGGTGCAGCCGATGCATTCGTGCCCCTGCTGCCGCAGCAGCAGCGCGGCCACGCTGCTGTCCACTCCGCCGCTCATGGCGGCCAGTACCTTCGCCATGGGCCCTCAGTCCGCCGCCGGCACGCTGCGCATGGCCAGGATCGTCCGGCTGATCAGCTCGTCCAGACTCCAGCCCAGCATCTCCGCTCCCCGCTGGATCACTTCCCGGGAACAGCCCGCCGCAAAGTTGGCCGCCTTGTACTTCTTCTTTACCGACTTCAGCTCCAGATCCTGCACGCTTCTGGAGGGCCGCATCAGGGCCACCGCCCCGATCAGCCCCGTCAGCTCGTCCGTGGCGTACAGCACCTTCTCCATCTCGTGCTCCGGGGCCACATCCACCGTGATGGCGTAGCCGTGGCTGACCACCGCGTGGATCAGCCGTTCCTCCAGGCCCCGCTGCCGCATGATCTCCTCCTCCTTGATGCAGTGCTGCTCCGGGTACCGCTCAAAATCCAGGTCGTGCAGCAGGCCAACCAGCCCCCAGAAATCGGCTTCATCCCCATAGCCCAGCTCCTGGGCAAAATAGCGCATGACGCCCTCCACAATCTGGGCGTGCTTCAAATGAAAGGGGTCCTGATTGTATTCCGTCAACAGCTCCCAAGCTTCCTCTCTTGTCATATTCCCTCGTTCCTTTCTATTCCTTCCAACCGGCTGTTCAAACAGAATACCTATTAACCAAGTTGGTAAAAATGTTATATCACCCTTGCGTCAGCCTGTCAACAAAAAGTTCCTGCCCTGCAGGCTTCCTCCTGTAAAACCACGCGGGCCGCAGCTTCAGGCTGCGGCCCGCATGGTTTAGCGGTCAGATCTGCTGCAGGCGCAGCATTTCCTTGCGGAGGCGGTCGATGATGCGTTTTTCCAGGCGGCTGATGTAGCTTTGGGAGATGCCCAGCAGATCGGCCACCTCCTTCTGGGTGTATTCCCGGCCCTGGGGCAGGCCGAAGCGCAGCAGGATGATCTCCCGCTCCCGCTGATCCAGGGTGTCAATGGCCTCCATCAGCATCTGCCGGTCGGCGTCATCCTCCAGAGGACGGTAGACCTCGTCCTCGTCGGTGCCCAGAATGTCGGACAGGAGAAGCTCGTTGCCGTCCCAGTCGGTGTTCAGAGGCTCATCAAAGCTGACCTCGGTGCGCTGGGCGTTGATCTTGCGCAGGTACATGAGGATCTCGTTTTCAATGCAGCGGCTGGCATAGGTGGCCAGCTTGATATTCTTGCCGGAGTTGAAGGTGTTCACCGCCTTGATCAGGCCGATGGTGCCGATGGAGATCAGGTCCTCGATGTTGATGCCGGTGTTTTCAAAGCGCTTGGAAATGTATACCACCAGCCGCAGGTTATGCTCAATCAGCAGCTGGCGGGCGGCCTCGTCTCCCTGCCGCAGGGCCGCAATGGCCTCCTCCTCGGCGTCCTTTTCCAGGGGCGGCGGCAGAATGTCGCTGCCGCCGATGTAAAAAACCGGCGGCGGCTGAATCCCCAGAATATTCAAAATCTGATCGCGGATGAATACGATTTGCGGTTTGCAGAGCATTGGTTTTCCTCCATAATAATATTGCCGGATTGTCAGACGATTCCTTCAAAGCCCGGCCCGGCAGCCTCGGGGGAGATGGCGATGAGCCGGTAGCGGTCCTCCTTGCCCTCAATCAGCAGCCAGTCGGGGCGAAAGGCCGGCAGCATCCCGCCGCCGCCCAGAGCGGAGAAGGGGATCAGCCGCAGGCGGCCCTTCAGCTCCGGATAGGCGCCGGCGGCGGAGAGAAACGCAACCGGGTCCCGGATCTCCAGCAGCGGCTGCGCCGGGCCGAAGAGAGGCGCCAGGGCGTGGGGGCAGGCCACCGCCACCGCCGCGCCGGTCAGGGGGTCGGAAAGGCAGTTGCCGCTGTCGGCAATGGCGGTGAAGGCGCAGGAGCGGCCCAGCAGCCGGATCTGCACGGAAACCTTCCGTTTGTCGCTGCGGCCGGCGGCGGAGCCGAAAATGAGCCGCAGCGTTCCATAGGCCAGCAGAAAGCAGAGCACCAGCAGCTTGCCGTTCAGCCGGAGCGGGCCGAAGCTCAGCTCCAGGGCCCAGAGCGCCCCGCCCAGGGCGGCGGAGAGCACCAGAAACACCCCGGTGCAGCCCAGAGCCCGCCGCTCCCGGCCATAGGCAATGAGGCCCAGCAGCGCGCCGAAGCCCAGTTTCCAGCCCGGCGCGGCCAGAAAGGAAAGCCCCGGAAGAAACACCGCCGCCGCGTACCCGGCCCCCAGCAGCGCCGCCAGAAAATACCGCAGCCGCTTCAGGTGCAGGCAGCAGAGCCGGGCCGCGCAGAGCAGCAGCAGGTAGTCCGCCAGCAGGTTTGTGAGAAACAGACGGTCTATGTAGATAATCTCCATGGCAGTATAGTAGCACCGGCAGGGTGCACAATTTGTCAATTGGGAATTGTCAAACAGGCTCCGCTGTGGTAAAATCAATAGGCTATAATAGAATCCGTGTGAGCAGCCGGCGGTTGCGGCCCCCTTTCTGCCGGTTATATCATCATTTGGGAGGACAGGACTATGAGCTTTGTGTATAAGCGGGTGCTGATCAAAATCAGCGGCGAGGCCCTGGCCGGAGACAAAAGGACCGGCTTTGACTTTGACTTTATCTCCAAGGTCTGCCAGACCATCAAGGCCTGCGTGGAGGAAGGCGTGGAAGTGGGCATCGTCATTGGCGGCGGCAACTTCTGGCGCGGCGTGAAGGACGGCGCGGGAAAGGTGGAACGGGTCAGCGCGGACCGGATGGGGATGCTGGCCACCTGCATGAACTGCCTGGCCGTGTGCGACGTGTTCAAGCAGCTGGGGGCCAAGGCCCGGGTGCAGACTGCCTTTGACATCCAGGGCGTGGGCGAGCGCTATGACACCCGCAAGAGCATCGAATATATGCAGGAGGGCAATATTGTCCTCTTTGGCGGCGGCAGCGGCGCTCCCTTCTTCTCCACCGATACGGCCGCTGTGCTGCGGGCGGCGGAGATCCATGCCGACGCGATTTTGCTGGCCAAGAACATCGACGGTGTGTACAGCGACGATCCCCGGAAGAACCCGGATGCCGTCCGCTTCGACTACATCAGCTATGACGAGGTGCTCTCCCGGCACCTGGCGGTGATGGACACCACGGCCACCAGCCTTGCCATGGACAACAACATCCCCGTCATCGTCTTTGCCCTGGCGGAGCCGGAGAATATCCGCAAGGTGCTTCAGGGCGAGAGCGTAGGCACTACGGTAAAGTAAGCTAACATTTTACGATACGATCAAAAACAGGAGGGTATGACATGACCGACTACAAGGATTTCGAAAACAAAATGAAAAAAACCTGCGATGCGCTGACCACGCAGCTGGCCACCCTGCGGGCTGGCCGGGCCAACGCTTCCGTGCTGGACCAGATCCAGGTGGACTACTACGGTTCCCCCACCCCCATCCAGCAGGTGGCCTCCATTGCCACGCCGGACCCCCGCACCCTGCTGATCCAGCCCTGGGACGGCTCCGTGCTCAAGGGCATCGAGAAGGCCATCCTGGCCTCGGACCTGGGCATCAATCCCCAGAATGACGGCCGCCAGATCCGCCTGGTGTTCCCGCCCCTGACCGAGGAGCGCCGCAAGGAGCTGGCCAAGCAGACCAAGAAGTACGCCGAGGAGAGCAAGGTTGCCATCCGCAACATCCGGCGGGACGCCATCGAAAAGTTCAAGAAGCAGCAGAAGGCCTCCGAGATCACCGAGGACGACTACAAGATCGCCGAGAAGGACATCCAGAAGCTGACCGACGAGTATATCAAGGAGCTGGACAAGATCGCCGAGAAGAAGGAAAAGGAACTGATCGAGATATAATGGCGGATAGGATCAACAATGCGGCGGGGAAGCAGGCCGTGCCTGCTCTTCCCCGCCATATTGCCATCATACTGGATGGCAACGGCCGCTGGGCCAAGCGCCGCGGCCTGCCCCGCACCGCGGGGCACATGGTGGGGGCGGAGAACTTCCGCAAAATCGCCACCTACTGCAAGAACATCGGCGTGGAGTACCTGACGGTCTACGCCTTCTCCACCGAGAACTGGAAGCGGCCGGAGGAGGAAGTAGGCACCATTATGAAGCTGCTGGCCAAGTATCTGGATGAGGCCATCCGCACCATGGAGAAGGACCACATCCGCATGAAGGTCTTTGGAGAGTTGAACCGCCTCAGCCCGGAGCTGCAGGCCATGGTGCAGCGCACGGACGAGATCTCCCAGCGGTACGAGGGCTTCCAGGCCAACATCTGCCTCAACTACGGCGGCCGGGATGAGATCATCCACGCCGCCCGGCGCTATGCCCAGGATTATGCCCAGGGCAAGGTGGATGGCGAGCTGACCGAGGAGCAGTTCGGCAATTATCTGTACTCCGCCGGCATCCCGGACCCGGATCTGCTGATCCGCCCCGGCGGGGAATACCGCATCTCCAACTTCCTGCTGTGGCAGTGCGCCTATGCGGAGTTTTATTTCACCGACGTGCTGTGGCCGGATTTCAGCCCGGCAGAGCTGGACAAGGCCATCGAAGCCTACAGCAGCCGGGACCGGCGCTACGGCGGGGTGAAGAACCCATGACGGAGATTCAACAGCGGTTGTTTGCTCTGCAGGACGCGGGCTACCGGGACTTTCATGCAGCCTTGATGCCCACGGTAGACAAGGCCCTGGTCATCGGCGTGCGTATGCCGGCGCTGCGGGCTCTGGCGAAGGAGCTGAAGGGGACGGAACTGGCCGCAGACTTCATGGCCGCGCTTCCCCACAAATATTATGAGGAGAACAATCTCCATGCCGCCCTCATCGGCCATATCCGGGACTTTCAGCCTTGTCTTACGGCGCTGGAGCGCTTCCTGCCCTATGTGGACAACTGGGCCACCTGCGACATGATGAACCCCAGGGCCCTGGCAAAGGATAAGGCGGCGCTGCTGGAGCACATCCGGCTGTGGCTCCAGAGCAGCCACACCTACACGGTCCGCTTCGGCATGGAGATGCTGATGAACCACTTTCTGGAGGAGGACTTCCGGGAGGAGTATCTGGCGCTGGTGGCCTCCGTCCGGTCAGAGGAGTACTATGTGCGCATGATGCAGGCCTGGTACTTTGCCACCGCCCTGGCCAAGCAGTACGAGGCGGCGGTGACCTATCTGGAGCAGCGGAGGCTGGGGGCCTGGGTGCACAACAAGACCATCCAGAAGGCCCGGGAGAGCTTCCGGGTCAGTCAGGAGCAGAAGGAATATCTGAAAAGTTTAAAAGTATCGCAATAATTTGGTTAAATAAAGAGGAAAATAGTATGGTAAAATCCATTTCTGTTCTGGGCTGCACCGGCTCCATCGGCCGGCAGACCATCGCCGTGGCGGAGCATATCGGTATGCCTGTGGCGGCTCTCACCGCCAACCGGAAGATCGACCTGCTGGAGGAGCAGGCCCGGCGGCTGCACCCCAAGTTCGTGGCGGTATACGATGAGCAGGCTGCCAAGCAGTTCAAGATCGCCGTGGCCGACACGGACATTCAGGTGGGCTCCGGCATAGAGGGCCTGATCCGGGCCGCTACCATGGAGGAGACGGACTGCGTGGTCACTGCCGTATCCGGCGCGGTAGGGCTGAAACCCACCCTGGCCGCCATCGACGGGAAAAAGCGCATCGCCCTTGCCAACAAGGAGACCCTGGTCTGCGCGGGCGACATCGTCATGGCCCGGGCGGCGGAGAAAGGGGCGGAGATCGTTCCGGTGGATTCGGAGCATTCCGCCATCTTCCAGTGCCTGATGGGCCGGGAGAAGGGGGAGCTGCGCAAGATCCTGCTCACCGGCTCCGGCGGCCCCTTCCGGGGTAAGGCCCGCGCTGAACTGGAGGACGTGACCCCGGAGCAGGCGGTGAAGCACCCCAACTGGAGCATGGGCGCCAAAATCTCCGTGGACAGCGCCACCATGATGAACAAGGGCCTGGAATTTGTGGAGGCCATGCATCTGTTCGGCGTGACGCCGGACGACATCCAGGTGGTAATCCATCCCCAGAGCGTCATACACTCTATGGTAGAGCTGGTGGACGGCACGGTGATTGCTCAGCTGGGCGTGCCGGATATGGGCCTGCCCATCCAGCTGGCACTGACCTATCCCCAGCGCTGCCCCTCCATGTTCTCAAGGCTGGACTTCACCACCCTGCAAAGCCTCAGCTTTGAGGCCCCGGACTATGAAAAGACCCCCTGCCTGAAGCTGGCCATGGACTGCGCCCGGATGGGCGGCACCGCCCCCTGCGTCATGAGCGCCGCCAACGAGGTGGCCGTGGGGCTGTTCCTGCGGCATCAGCTGGGCTATAACCGGATTTACGATGCCGCCGCCTCCGCTGTGGAGAAGGTGGGCGTTGTGCAAAACCCCGACCTGGAGACCATCCTGGCGGCGGATGCTGCCGCCAGAGCCTATGTTTTGGAGAATTTTTCTAAATGAGCATTCTATACGTTATCCTTGCCATCCTGCTTTTCGGTGTGCTGATTATCGTCCATGAGCTGGGTCACTTCACGGTGGCCAAACTCTGCGGCGTGAAGGTGGAGGAGTTTGCTGTGGGCATGGGCCCCGTCCTCTTCCAGCGGCAGAAGGGGGAGACCATGTATTCCCTGCGCTGCGTGCCCTTCGGCGGCTTTTGCGCCATGGCCGGGGAGGACGAACACAGCGACGAGCCACGGGCCTTCACCAATCAGGCGGCCTGGAAGCGGGCGCTGATCCTGGTGGCCGGTTCCTTCATGAACTTCGTGCTGGGGCTGGTGATCGTGCTGGTCCTGTATGCGGGGGCTGCCGCCTTCCGGGCTCCGGTGATCGCCGACTTCCGGCCGGACTGCCCCTATCAGGGGGAGGACGCCCTGCAGGTAGGGGACCGGTTCTACAGCATTGACGGGCACCGCATCTACCAGTATCAGGATGTGGGGGACTTTCTCAGCAAGGGTGACGGCAACCATGATCTGGTTGTGATCCGGGAGGGCAAAAAGGTCCGCCTGGAGAACTTCCGTTTTGTGCCCCTGGAATATGAAGGGGAGAGCCAGAAGCTCTACGGCTTTTACATGGGCATTGAGGAGGCCACCTTCCCGGTGAAGCTCCGCTATGCCTGGAACACCACCATGGAGTTTGGCCGCTGGGTCTGGATGGGCCTGCAGGAGCTGGTCAGCGGCAATGTAGGCGTGCAGGATATGGCAGGCCCGGTGGGCATTGTGGGCATGATGGCGGAAACCGGCGAAAATGCCGCCACCACCGCCGACGCCCTCTACAGCATCTTCTACCTGGGGGCCTTCATCGCGGTGAACCTGGCCATGATGAATATGCTGCCCATCCCCGCTCTGGACGGCGGCCGGGTATTTTTGCTGCTGGTGACCTGGCTGATCGAGACCGTCACCCGCAGGAAGCTGAACCCCAAGTACGAGGGCTATATCCATGCCGCCGGCATGATACTGCTGCTGGCGCTGATGGCGTTTGTAATGTTCAATGATATATTCAGGATCGTGACGAAATGATGGATAAAAGAGATACCGTGAAAAAAATAAACGTGGGCGGGGTGGAGATCGGCGGCGGCGCGCCGGTCTCCGTCCAGACCATGTGCAACACCAAGACCTGGGACGTGGAGGCCACCGTGGCCCAGATCAAGGCCATGCAGGTGGCGGGGGCGGACATTGTCCGCCTGGCCATCCCGGATATGCGCGCCGCCCAGGCCATCGCCGCCATCAAGGAGCAGGTCAGCGTCCCCCTGGTGGCGGATATTCATTTTGACCACCGGCTGGCCCTGGCGGTGGCGGAGCGGGGCATTGACAAGATCCGCATTAACCCCGGCAACATCGGCGGCGCGGAGAACGTGAAGGCGGTGGCGGAGGCCTGCCGGAAACGGAGCATCCCCATCCGCATCGGCGTCAACGCCGGCAGTCTGGAGCCACGGCTCATTGAGAAATATGGCCACCCCTGCCCGGAGGCCATGGTGGAGAGCGCCCAGGGCCATGTGGAGCTGCTGCAGCGCTTTGATTTTGACGACATTTGCCTGTCCATGAAGGCGTCCTCCGTGCCCCTTACGGTGGCGGCCTATCGCCTGGCGGCAGAGCGCTTTGACTACCCCCTGCATCTGGGCGTCACCGAAACGGGCACCGAGTGGAACGGCACCATTCAGTCCGCCGTGGGCATCGGCACCCTGCTGTGTGAGGGCATCGGCAACACCATCCGGGTCTCCCTGACGGCGGACCCGGTGCGGGAGGTCAGCGCCGGCATCGCCATTGTGAAGGCGGCGGGCCTGCGCCCCGGCGGGGTGAAGTTCGTGTCCTGCCCCACCTGCGGGCGGACAGAGATCGACCTGATCGGCCTTGCCACCCAGGTGGAGCAGCGGGTGCGGGACATTCCCCGGGACATCACCGTGGCCGTCATGGGCTGCGTGGTCAACGGCCCAGGCGAAGCCCGGGAAGCCGACTACGGCATTGCCGGCGGCAAGGGCAAGGGCCTGCTCTTTAAGAAGGGCCAGGTGCTGGGTACATATCCCTATGCCGAGCTTTGCGACCGGCTGGTGGAGCTGATCGAAAGCGACGGAGAGCAGGCATGAGCGAACACACTCCCTTTCTCACCATCTTCCCCGGCTGCCAGGCCATCAGCGGCTGCGCCGGAGGGCTGGACAAGAGCTATGTCACCGATGTGCAGATCGACCAGGCAGAGGGGCTGATGACCGTCTGCGCCTGGTTCGCGTCCATGCCCTCTCCGGTGGACATCGCTTCCATCTGCGACCGGCTGAAAAATGACTACGGTCTCAGCGGCGTAGGTCTGGTACCGGAATATCCCCGGCCCAAGCTGGCCTCTACCGCGGCGGCGGACACCGGCTTCAAGCCCGGCGGCGCCCCCAAGGGGGACGTACTGATGGGCCGGGCCATCAAGCAGCGCCCGGTGCCCATGAGCACGGTGACGCTGGAATCCGGCAAGGTGACGGTGGAGGGCGACGTGGTGGCGGTCACCAGCCGCCGCCTGCAAAAGCGGGGCAGCGCGGTGCTGTGCTTTGACATTACCGACCGCACCAACTCCGTGCGCATCTCCCGCTTTCTCCGCTCGGAGGAGGACCAGAGCATCATTGACAGCGTCAACGTGGGGGATCATCTCATCGTCCAGGGGGAGATCATCTATTCCAAGTATGACGACGACATGGTGCTGGACCCCCGGAACATTATGAAGGGCAAGCGCTATATCCGGCCTGACGAGGCCCCGGTGAAGCGGGTGGAGCTGCATATGCACACCCGTTTTTCCGCCCTGGACGCCCTCACCGACCCGGCCGCCATCGTCAAGCGGGCGGCCTATTGGGGCATGCCCGCTATCGCCGTCACCGACCATGGGGTGGCCCAGGCCTTCCCGGATATGTGGAAGGCGGGGAAGAAGCACGGCGTGAAGATCATCTACGGGCTGGAGTGCTACTTCGTCAACGACATGGACGGCAACAGCGCCGTCATGGGCAAGAGCAAGCTGCCCCTGGACACAGAGTTTGTGGCCTTTGACATTGAGACCACCGGTCTCAACGCCCAGACCGACCGCATGACCGAGATCGGCGCGGTGATTTTCTCCGGCGGGGAGATCAAAGAGGTGTTCAACACCTTTGTGGACCCGGAGCGGCACATTCCCCCGGACATCACCCAGCTCACCGGCATCCGGGACAGCGATGTGGCCGGAGCCCCCAAGGAGAAGGAAGCCATGGAGATGTTCATGGACTTCATCGGGGACAGGCCCATCATCGCCCACAATGCCCATTTCGATGTGGGCTTCATGAGCGCGGCATCCAGGCGCCAGGGCTTGAAGTTTTCCCCGGTGTTTCTGGATACCCTGGCCCTTTCTCAGGCCCTGCTGCCGGAGCTGAAGCGCTTCAAGCTGGACATCGTTTCCAACCACCTGGGTCTGCCCCAGTTCAACCATCACCGGGCCTCCGACGACGCCATGGTGGTGGCCCGGATGATGGAGAAGTTCCTGCCCATGCTGGCTCAGCAGGGGGCCCGCACCGTGGACGATATCGAGACGGTGTACCACTCTCTGCGCCGCACGGACGTGGCCAAGAGCTATCATATGATCCTGCTGGTGAAAAACCGGACGGGTCTGAAAAACCTGTATGAAATGATCTCCCAGTCCTACCTCAAGTACTTCCACCGCAGCCCCACCATCCCCAAGAGCCTGCTGATCCAGCACCGGGAGGGAATTCTGGTGGGCTCCTCCTGCGGCATGGGGGAGCTGTACGGCGCGGTGATGAAGGGCGCCAGCGACCGGGAGCTGAAAAAAATTGCCAAATTCTACGACTATCTGGAGATCCAGCCCATCTGCAACAACGGCTTTCTGGTGGACAACGGCGTGGTGAAGGATGTGTCCGTTTTGCAGGACTACAACCGCACCATTCTGCGCATCGGGCGGGAGCTGGGCAAGCCGGTGATCGCCGCCTCCGACGTGCATTTCCTGGACCCGGAGGACGAGCAGTACCGCAAGATCCTCCAGGCCGCCAAAAAGTTCTCCGACGCGGACCGGGGCTGCCCCATCTTCTTCCGCACCACCAACGAGATGCTGGCGGAGTTTGCATATCTGGGCAAGGAGGTGGCCGAGGAGGTGGTCATCACCAACACCCGGGCCATCGCCGACCAGGTGGAGGAGATCGAGCTGCTGCCCAAGGACCTGTTCCCCCCCAAGATCGAGCATTCCGCCGAGGATCTGAAGGCTCTGGTTTACGGCAAGATGCACCGCATCTACGGCGAGAACCCGCCCAAGATCGTCCAGGACCGGGTGGATGTGGAACTGAACACCATCCTGGACCACAACTACGACGTGATTTACATGAGCGCCCAGAAGCTGGTGCAGAACTCGTTGGAGAACGGCTACCTGGTGGGCAGCCGGGGCAGCGTGGGCTCCTCCCTGGTGGCCTACATGTCCGGCATCACGGAGGTCAACTCCCTGCCGCCCCACTATGTCTGCCCCCAGTGCTGCCACAGCGAGTTCGTGCTGGACGGCAGCTACGGCTGCGGCGCGGACATGCCGGAGAAGAACTGCCCGGACTGCGGCACGCCCATGAGCCGGGAGGGCTTTGACATCCCCTTTGAGACCTTCCTGGGCTTCCCCGGCAACGAAAAGACCCCGGATATCGACCTGAATTTCTCCGGCGAGTACCAGGCCAAGGCCCATAAATACACCGAGACCCTTTTCGGCTCCGACCATGTGTTCCGGGCCGGCACCATCGGCACCCTGGCGGAAAAGACCGCCTACGGCTATGTGAAGAAATACCTGGAGGAGCGGGGCATCACCGCCACCAAGGCGGAGGAAAACCGGCTGGCCCAGGGCCTGGTGGGCATCAAGCGCACCACCGGCCAGCACCCCGGCGGACTGGTGGTCATTCCCCAGGATATGGACGTCACCGATTTCTGCCCGGTGCAGCACCCGGCGGACGACCCCAACAGCGACATCATCACCACCCATTTTGAATACCACTGCATGGAGGCAAACCTGCTGAAGCTGGACGAGCTGGGCCACGATGACCCCACCATGATCCGCATGATGGAGGATCTCACCGGGGTGGACGCCCAGAAGATCTCCCTGTCCGACCCGGAGACCATGTCCATCTTCACCAGCCCCGCCGCCCTGGGCCTGCCGGATGACGACCCCATCATCGGCAAGACCGGCACCATCGGCGTGCCGGAGTTCGGCACCAACTTCACCCGGCAGATGCTGGTGGACACCCAGCCCAGGCAGTTCGACACCCTGGTGCGCCTGTCCGGCTTCAGCCACGGCACCGACGTGTGGGCCGGCAACATCCATGACCTGATCGTCAACGGCATCGCTACCGTTAACGAGACGGTGGGCTGCCGGGACGACATCATGCTGTACCTGATCGCCAAGGGCATGGAGCCCTCCCTGGCCTTCAAGACCATGGAGGCCGTCCGCAAGGGCAAGGTGAAAAAGAGCGGGGAGTTCCCCGGGGACGCGGAGCAGCAGATGCGGGACCTGGGTGTGCCGGACTGGTATATCGAGTCCTGCCGCAAAATCGCCTACCTGTTCCCCAAGGCCCACGCGGTGGCCTATGTGATGATGGCCTTCCGCATCGCCTGGTTCAAGGTCCATGAGCCCCTGGCCTTCTACAGCGCCTACTTCTACCGCCGCAGCCAGAAGGGCGGCTTTGACGCGGCCATGATGACCGTGGGCACCGACGGCGTCCGCCGGAAGATCCGGGAAATGCGGGGCCGCAGCCTCACCAACAACGAGGAGGACCTGCTGGTGACCCTGGAGGCGGTGTACGAGTTCAACATGCGGGGCTTCGAGTTCGCCCCCATCGACCTGTACCAGTCTGACGCCATCAAGTTCCAGGTCACCGAGGATGGCCGCCTGCGCCCGCCCTTTGTGTCCATCTCCGGCCTGGGCGAGACGGCTGCCTGGGATCTGGCCCGCTGCACCGAGGGGGGCAAGCGCTTCATCTCCATTCAGGAGCTGGGCCGGGCCTGCCCCAAGGTGAGCCAGAGCCATCTGGAGCAGCTGAAGACCCTGGGCGCCCTGGGCGATATGCCGGAGACCAGCCAGCTCAGCTTTTTCGAAATGTAACGGTTAAACAGCCCCGCTTCCGCCGGCCTGGCGGAGCGGGGCTGATTTTGTTTGTGAAAGTTTTGTAACGCTTCTTGCGGCGAGGGGGAGAGCTGGTGTAATATAGACACACCGAAAATCTGAACATGGAACAGAAGGAGCGTTTTATATGAAGATCACATTTCTGGGCGCCGCCCATGAGGTCACCGGCAGCTGCACCTATATCCAGGTGGGGGACAAAAAAGGCATCGTGGACTGCGGCATGGAGCAGGGACGGGACCTGTTTGAAAACGAACCCCTGCCCGTCCCTGCCGGGGAGCTGGACTTTGTGCTACTGACCCACGCCCATATCGACCATTCCGGCCATCTGCCCCTGCTGTACAAGCAGGGCTTCCGGGGCTCGGTCTATGCCACCGCCGCCACCTGCTCCCTGTGCGACATCATGCTGCGTGACAGCGCCAACATCCAGATGTCCGAGGCGGAGTGGAAAAGCCGCAAATCCCTGCGCAACGGCGGGCCGGAGGTGGAGCCCCTGTACGACCTGGAGGACGTGGCCGGGCTGATGGGCTGCATGATCCCCTGCCCCTACGGCAAGGCCATCCAGGTGAACGACTGCGTCAGCATCCGCTTCACCGATGTGGGCCATCTGCTGGGCTCCGCCGCCATTGAGGTCTGGCTTACGGAAAACGGCCAGACCCGGAAGCTCTGCTTCAGCGGCGATGTGGGCAACCTGAACCAGCCCATCCTCCGGGATCCCCAGCCGGTGAAGGACGCCCAGTATCTGGTAATCGAATCCACCTACGGCGACCGGAACCACAGCACGGAGCGGGTGGACTATGTCTCTGCCCTGGCCAGCCGCATCCAGGCCACCCTGGACAAGGGCGGCAACCTGGTGATCCCTTCCTTCGCTGTGGGCCGCACCCAGGAGATGCTGTACTTCATCCGGGAGATCAAGGAGCGGGGCCTGGTCACCGGCCACGGCGATTTCCCCGTGTATGTGGACAGCCCCCTGGCCATTGAGGCCACCACCGTCTTCCTCCAGTGCGACACCCAATTCCTGGATGAGGATATGCAGAAGCTGATCCGCTCCGGCGTGAACCCGCTGGTGTTCCCCGGCCTGGAGCTGGCGGTCAGCCAGGAGGAGTCCAAGGCCATCAACGAGGATAAGACCCCCAAGGTCATCCTCTCCGCCAGCGGCATGTGCGACGCCGGCCGTATCCGCCACCACCTGAAGCACAACCTGTGGCGCAGCGAGTGCTGCATCCTGTTCGTAGGCTATCAGTCCGAGGGTACCCTGGGCCGCAGTCTGGTGGACGGGGCGAAAAAAGTGAAGCTGTTTAACGAGGAGATCCAGGTCAACGCCGCCATCGACGTACTGCCCGGCGTCAGCGGCCACGCGGATAAGGACGGGCTGATCGCCTGGCTCCAGGCCTTCGCGCAGAAGCCGGAGCTGGTCTTTGTCAACCACGGCGACCCGGAGGCTGCCGATGCTTTCGTCGCCTGCCTCAATGACCAGCTGGGCTACCGGGCTGCCGCCCCCTACAGCGGCTCCCGCTTCGATTTGCTCTCCGGACAGTGGGAGCGGATCGCCGAGCCGAAACCCATCAAAAAGGCCGGACCCAAGGCCCGCACCGTCAGCAAAGCCTTTGAACGGCTGCTGGCTGCGGCGGAGCGGCTGCTCAATATCAGCAAGACCCTGGAAGGCCGCCC
The DNA here is from genome assembly GCA_004560305.1 of bacterium. Classification (GTDB taxonomy): domain Bacteria; phylum Bacillota; class Clostridia; order Oscillospirales; family Oscillospiraceae; genus Limivicinus. Next base: position 47,668 of record SFVI01000004.1, read on the forward strand.
CAACCGTGTGCTGGAGGGCTTCGCAAGGGATATCGACAGGCTGTCGGATAAGATGGAAAAATGAGGCACGGCCTCGGTTTTTCGTTGACATAACTTCGAAGCTGTGTTACCATAACAACAAACGTGCGTAACATGACAGGAGGCATTCCCATGGCAAAAACCATGTTTGATCCGGCCCAGGTGCTAGGCAAGCGCATTGTCGGCATGTCCCAGCAGGGCGTGTGTGAGTTCGCGTCCAAGCTGTGCGGCTGCATCGAGGCCCAGGTGGGCAGCCAGAGCTACCGGGGCGGCATTTTCCCGGAAAATATCAGCGTGGATGAGGAAGGCAATATCGGCATCGGCCCCGCCGCCGCCAGTGACTGGCAGGGGCGGGAGCTGGATTTCCTGGCGCCGGAGCTGTATTGGCGGGGCCAGCCCTCCGCCGCGTCGGACGTGTATTCCGTGGGTATGCTGATGTACTATGCCCTCTCCGGCGGCAAGCTGCCCTACGAGGGGGAATGTGAGGATCCACAGCTGCGCCGCATGGGCGGGGAGGATCTGCCGGCCCCCAAGGGCACCGGCCGCCGCCTGAAGGAGATCATGGAAAAGGCCCTGCGTTTTCAGAGCGCCCAGCGCTTCCAAAGTCTGGGGGAGATGCAGGCCGCTTTGGACAGCTGCATCAAAAATCTCTACCTCAATGGCGAGCCTTCTGCCGAGGCCATTTTCAAGAAAAATGACGACGATCTCAGCGAGATCGAGCGGATGATGGTGGGCATCATTGAAAAGGGGGACGAGGCCCCGGAGGAAAACGGCGGCGACGGCGAGGACGTGAAGGTCTACGCTCCTTCCACCCCCATTGCCGACGCCAAGGCCGCCGCCCGGGCCCAGGCCCAGGACCCGGCCCAGATCATTGCCCAAAAGCTGAAGGAGCAGGGCAGTCCTGCCGTGCCCAAGCTGCGGGAGGAGAAAAACCCGGAGCTGGCGCCCATCAGTCCCCTGCGCCATGAGGTCAAGACCCCGCCGGTGCAGTATACAAGGAATGTGGAGCGGGAGAAGAAAATCGCCGAGGATGTGAAAAAGCGCCGCCGCCGTCCGTTGGCGGTGATCCTGGTGCTGTGCGCGCTGCTGATCGTGGTGGCCATCGTCTTTAATGCCATGCTGAAGGATATCCAGCAGATCCGGGGCAAGGCCACCCCGACCCCGGCGCCGACGGATATCTACCTCAGCACCATGGCCCCGGAGCCCACCACCGATCCCAACGACCCCTACGGCCTCTTCATCGAGAAGCCGGAGAAGCCGGAGGCCTCTGCTGCTCCGGAGGAAAGCCCCGCACCCCGGGAGCACGGCTATGAGCTGGTGGTGGCGGATGTGAGCTGGACCGAGGCGGCCCAGCGCTGCCAGGAGATGGGCGGCCGGCTGGTCACCATCAATGACGAGGAAGAGTTCAACACCGTCATTGCCCTGGCGGAGGAGCAGGGGGTGCCCCGGCTCTGGATCGGCTGCCACCGGGTAAACGGCCAGCTGGTGTGGGAGGACGGAACCACCGGCTATGAAGCCTGGGCCAAGGGCGAGCCCACCTATGTGGACATCAACGACCAGGTGGCCGAGGACTACGTCATGCTGTGGGACAACAATGGCTGGGGCTATAACGACAACCGCAACGACCCCATTGCCGACTATCCCCAGTGGTACTCCGGCACCGTGGGCTTCGTGTGCGAATACGGTGAGTAAGCCCGGCATAAGCGGATAATGAAGAATGATACCGGCTGCCCATTCAGGCAATGGGCAGCCGGACGGACAAGATAAATGGAGAATGACAGTGAACATCAGAGCCTTTGCACCGGCGGATATCGACGCCGCCAACCGGGTATGGAATGAAGTGGTGGAAGCCGGGGTGGCTTTCCCCCAGCTGGAGAAGCTGGACCGGGAGAGCGGCCTGGAATTTTTTCAATCCCAGAGCTTTACCTGCGTCTGCGAGGAGGACGGGGAGATCCTGGGCCTTTACATCCTACACCCCAACAATGTGGGCCGCTGCGGCCATATCTGCAACGCCAGCTACGCCGTTGCCTCCCGGGCCAGAGGCCGGGGCCTGGGGGAGGCCCTGGTGCGCCACTGCCTGGACAAGGCCAAAGAACTGGGCTTTGGGATCTTGCAGTTCAACGCCGTGGTCAGCAGCAACACCCCGGCCCTGAATCTCTACCGCAAGCTGGGCTTCACCCAGCTGGGCACCATTCCCGGCGGCTTTCTCATGAAGGACGGAAGCTATCAGGATATTATCCCCCACTACAAGAAACTCTGATAAACGCAAGACATCAAGCAGAAAAGGATGGTGTGATATGCGCAAAACCTACAGGCTCTTGGCGTGCCTGCTGCTCTGCGCCCTGCTGCTGCCCGGCAGCCTGGCCTGGGCCACCGGGGACAGTGCTGACCCCGGCAGCGACACAGAAACATCTCTGGCCAGCCCCACAGACCCCAACAGCATCATTGACAGCACCGTCCTCAACTCCAAGATCCAGAAGGTCCTGGATGAGCAGAGCATTGACCCCAAGCAGATCAGCGTGGGCTACTATTACTCCGCCACCGGGGACAGCTGGTACTTTAACGGCGATAAATGGTTCTATCCTGCCAGCATGTACAAGGTGCCACTGGTGATGCTGCTGGCGGAGAAGGTATATAATGGGGAGCTGAGCCAGGACAGCCAGGTCTATGACGGCGTCGTGGCCGACATTGAGGAGCACATCCTCACCTATTCCAACAACGACTGGGCCCATGCCATCCGCAAGTATCTGGGCGGGGACGACAAATGGCGGGAGGACGCCAAAAAATACGCCCAGCTGAAGGAAGAAGATTACGACCCGGACTACCTGGACTATTGCTATTTCAGCAACCGCTACATGACCCAGGTCATGACCACCCTGTACACCCAGAGAGAGCGCTTCCCCAACGTGGTGGAGTGCCTCCTGAATGCCCAGCCGGAGGGCTATTACCGGCAGACCCTGGGGGAGCAGTATGAGATCGCCCAGAAATACGGCAGCTTTGAGGACAGCCGGGGCGTGAAGTTCAACCACTGCACCGCCATTATCTACACCCCCAACCCCATTGTGGTTACGGTGATGACCAGCAATGTGAGACGGTATGAGACGGTCATTGCCCAGATCGGTAAGATCCTGGCAGACTACAGCCTCCAGCTGGACCCCCAGGTGGAGAGTCACAAGCAGGCCCTGGAGCAGGCGGCTCTGGAGGAAGAGCAGCGCCGGCAGGAGGAAGAAGCGGAGGCCCAGCGCCAGCGGGAGGAACAGCAGCGCCTGGCTCAGGAGGCCGAAGCCCAGCGTCAGGCCCAGGCAAAGAAGGATGCTGCCGCCCAGAAACGGAAAGAGATTACAAGCTACGCCGTGAAGATCGCTGCGGCCCTGGCGGTGCTGGCGGTACTGGTGCTGCTGGTACTGTTCCAGCTGCGGCGTCTCCGGGCCCAGCGGGAGGAAGACCGCCGGTATCAGGCGCAGCGCCGCCGCTATGATTCCGACGCCTATGACGACGCACCCTACGACGAGCCTTACGAGGAAGCCTATGAGGAGCGGCCCCCTGTCCGCAGGGTCTCCCGCTATGAGGAGCCGGAGCGCCGCAGCCAGCGCGCCCCTGAGCGCCGGGGCAGGCAGTCCGGCCGCCGCGGGGACTATACACCCAAACACTGAAGCAAAGAGGTAAGCATGAAGAGATTCCTGTGTGTGCTGCTGGTGCTGTGCCTGGTTCTGGGGCTCAGCGCCTGCGGCGGATTCAAATACGGCGTTAAGGAAGTCCAGGTGCTGATGGAGCAGGACTACTCCCTGGCCTTCCGCAACAACGACCCGGTCTACCTGTATGTGACCGCCGCCATCAGTGTTCTGGCTGCCCAGGGCAAGGTGGATGAACTGAGCCTGAAATGGCTGGGCAGCGCCGACGCCATCAAGTTTGCCAAGCAGGCCGACGCGCTGGACGCCCTGCCCCCGGCAGAGAAGCGGGTGTTCACCGTGGGCATGGACATCAACTCCTTCCCCCTGGCCTACATCTCCAACGGCGAGTTCTGGGGTCTGGACGCGGAGCTGGCCCGGGCTGTGGCCGCCCTGCTGGGTTGGGAGCTGAAGTTCCAGGAGATCGAGAAGGAGAACGTGTATATTGAGCTGTCCTCCGGCAATATCGACTGCGCCTGGGGCGGCGTGGCCCTGGACCCGGCAGAGGTGGAGGCGGGGAAGTATACCCAGTACGGCCCCTATATCCATAACGACATCGTTGTCGCCACCCGCAACGGCTCCGCTGTGTGGAACAAGCTGCGGCTCAACGGGCGGAAAATGGTGATGAGCTCCACCCCCGAATCCATGGAGGCCCTGAACACCGACGAGCGGCTCTCCAAGCGCCTGGGCCAGATCACCCGCCTGGCCGGCGGCACCACCCAGTGCTTTGAGTATCTCTACGCCGGCAAGTGCGACGTGGTGCTCACCGACAGCACCGCCGTCATGTATTTCAACTGCCATTAAAAAACAAAAAAGAAGGAGGCACAGTGTGTCTCCTTCTTTTTTGTTACCACTTGTTTTCCACTTTTTCCGCGAAGCCGGGGAAGTCCTTCACCTGGATGACCCTCCCATCGTCCAGCACGGCCTTGCCGGTGAAGCGGCCGAAAACCTGGTGCTGGTCGGATTTAATGAGCTTCACGTCGGTGCAGGACGCCCGGTCCAGCACCGGGACAAAGCCCATTTCGAAGCGGCCGTCATCGGAGCTGAAAGTCCAGGGGGCCATGAAATCCTTCTCCCCGCCGGGGATATGGAACTGCACCTGGCTCAGTTTATGGGCCTTGCCGTTATAAAACAGCATATTCTCGCTGGCGGCGGCGGTATTGCCAAAGCCGTAGCCGATGTTCCAGCCGAAGGGAACCCCATCCACCTGATAGGAGGCGCTGCCCCAGTACCAGGTGTTGTGATAGGTCCATACGCCACGGCCCCAGTCCAGCACGGCGAAGCTGTCCGCCGGGTCAAAGACATAGTCCCGCCCGTCATAGCTCACCTGGCCCCTGGCTCGTATACAGTTGATCTTCTGGTTGAAGTAGAAGTGCCCCGGCTTGTCAAAGGGGGTGCAGATCACCATGCTGTCCTCCGGCCCGTCAAACAGCTCCACCCTGGCATAGAGGGAGCCGGCCGGACCGAAGTTTTTCATCCGGGCGATCAGAATCCGCTTGCCGTCCCCCTTGTTGATAAAGCGGATGGAGTGGTTTTTCCCGGCGTGGAATACGTCGCCCACGGCGGAGGTCTCCGGCATGTTCAGCTTACCCAGGGGCATGAAGCTCATGGGGCTGTTGGTATGCTCCCAGCCCTCCTCAAAGTTCAGCAGGGAGATGGAGTCCAGCCCCATATAGCCGTTGTCGTCCACGGTCAGGGCCAGGGCAAAGCGGCCGTTATTGATCAGGTAATAGTCCCACTCCTTAATGCGCAGCTTGGAGGCTTTGATGTCCGCCCGGCGGTACCGGGGCAGCAGCTTTCTGGCAAAGCCCGGCTCCGTCAGGTTCCCCTGGCTGTCCAGCAGGGGGATGGCGCGGGTGATCTCATGCTGCATGGTTCAGATTCCTTTCCGCATGCGGCGGATGTCTCTCCCCACGAAGGGCAGGGCCGTAAACTCCCCGGCGATGCGGGAATAGATCTGGGCCGTGTACCGCCGCTGCAATTCCTCGTCATTCAGGTTGGTGCTGATAATGGTTTTCTTGCCGTTTACAAGGCGGGTGTTGATCAGGGTATAAAGGGCGCTCTGGGCCATGGGGGTGCTCATCTCGGTGCCCAGATCGTCCAGAATCATCAGGTCGCATTCCTGCATCCGTTTGGTGCGCACTGCCGCGGCCTCCCCCTCCTCCGTATCCCGGGAGAACTTGGCCCGCTCAAAGCAGTCCAGCGCGGCGGAAGCGGACTCATAACAGACGGAGCAGCCCTTATCCGCCACCACCCGGGCGATGCAGGCGGAGAGATAGGTCTTGCCCAGGCCGGTGCCCCCCTGCAGCAGCAGGTTGGGAGAGGCGGGGGAGAAGTTCTCCGCAAAGCGCTTGCAAGCGGTGTAAACCAGCTCCATGGTCTCCCGGGGCACCACATGCTTCACCGGGTCCAGCTCCGCCGGGTACAGGCTCAGGTCAAATTTCTCAAAGCGTTCATCCCCCCGGCGCATCAGAGTGCCCAGCTCTTTGGTCAGCTCCTGATTGTACAGCCGGTCCAGGCAGCGGCAGACCCCGCCCTCATACAGCCCGGTGTCCCTGCACAGGGGGCAGGAATAGATGTCATCCAGATAGTCCGCGCCGAAGCCGGCCTCTGTCAGCAGCTCTGCCCGGCGCATCTGCAGCTCCAGGTTCCGCTCCTTCAGCTCCCCGATTCGCTCCGCCAGATCATGCCGGCGGCTGATGGTCAGGCGCACCAGCTCAGTCATCTGGCTGCGCAGGGCATTGTCGATCCGCTCCAGCTCCGGCAGCCGGGCGTAGACCAGACCCCTGCGGCGCTGCTGCTCCGCCTGGTTGGCGGCGCGGATGTTATCCAATTGGTTTCTGGCCTTGGCCAGCAGCTTCCCGTCGTATGCCATTGCCGCCACCCCTTACATAGTATTCATGATGGATTTCAGTTTATCCATATCGATGGCTTTTTCCCCGGTCTTGGCCGGCGGCGGGGCACTCCTGCGGCGGCCGTCCTTTTCCTGGACCTCTGCCGGGGTATGGATGCCCTTTTCGTGCCAGCTCAGCAGGATCTTGTTCATGTAGCTCCATTTCAGCGCGCCGGTGTTGGTCACCGTCCGGTCATAGGCGATGGCGAGGCAGTCCTCCCCAAAGCCCATGTCCAGCCAGGAGGCAATGTATTTCCCCTCCGTGGCCGTCAGCTCCCGGCCCTGAATATTCAGCGCCGCCTTGGCCCGGCCGATATCCGCCTGCCGTTCCCGGCTTTGGCGGATGTATTCCTCCGCCTGTTCCAGGCTCAAAATCTCCCGGTTGGCCCAGACATAGGCCTCCTTCTCAATATAGCGCATGGAGGGCCGCCGGCTTTTGGAGGTGCTGACGCAGTGGTTCAGCAGCATCAGGATCACCTCCGGCGGCAGGGCCAGATAGTCGTAAATGCCGAAAAGCCGTTTCAGATCGCTGCTGCTGAGCACATGGCCCAGCACTTTCTGGGCCTCCTGCACCACGGCGGCAAAGCCGGCGTCCTCCCTGGAGCGGCGCACCAGGTCCTCCGTCTCGTATTCCGGCAGCTCCTCCGCCGGTTCCGGGTGGCGGGGCAGCGGTTCCCGCCCCGCTTCTGCCGGGGCGGAACCGTCAGAGATCAGACCCATCCGCTGCAGCTTTTCATAGGCGGCGGAGACCTCCCCCAGGGTGCGGCAAAGGTCCCTTGCCGCGCTCTCCAGCTCATCGCTGCCGGTGCGCAGCAGGTAGATATAGAGCAGGGCCACGTCCCCATCATGGGCGGCGAGGAGCTTGTCCGCTGTGAAATTGTCCATGGGGCAGCACTGCATTTTGATACCTCTCATATGAAGGCCGGAACCATCGGCAATAGTGAATATACTATAAATTATTGAAACAGGAGTATTATAACATCAATTTCCGCTTGTCGCAATAGGCTTATGTGTGCTATACTATGCTAGTATCATAGCGAGAATAAGCGAAAAATGGCCGAGAGGCGGCGGATGGCCGGTTCCTCTTGGCTTAGGAGAGATCGAACAATGCTGGAACTGCTTTCTCCCGCCGGTTCGCCGGAGGCGGTGATCGCCGCCGTGCAGAACGGGGCGGACGCGATATATATGGGTCTGGGGGACTTCAACGCCCGCCGGGGCGCCAAGAACTTCAGTGAGGAAGATTTTGAAAAGGCCATGGGCTATTGCCGCATCCGGGGCTGCAAGGTCTATGTGGCGCTGAACACCCTGGTGGCAGACCGGGAGATGGAGTCTGCCGTGGCCGCCGCCCGGCTGGCCTCCCGCTGCGGGGCGGACGGCGTCATCGTGCAGGATCTGGGCCTGGTGCGGGCCATCCGGCAGGCGCTGCCGGATCTGCCCATCCATGCCAGCACCCAGATGAGCATACATAACCTGGCCGGGGTGGAGGCCGCCGCCGAAATGGGCCTGACCCGGGCGGTACTGGCCCGGGAGCTGAGCTTCGAGCAGATCAGGTTCATCACCCAGCACGCCTCCATTGAGACGGAGGTTTTCGTCCACGGCGCCCTCTGCTTCTGCCACTCCGGCCAATGCTATATGTCCAGCCTCATCGGCCGCCGCAGCGGCAACCGGGGCATGTGCGCCCAGCCCTGCCGCATGCAGTACAGCCTGGGGGGCCGGATGGATGACTACCCCATGTCTCTCAAGGACAACTGCCTGGTGGACCGGCTGCAGGAGCTGGAGGAGGCGGGGGTGGCCTGCGTGAAGATCGAGGGACGCATGAAACGGCCGGAGTATACCGCCATCGTCACCAAAATCTATTCCAAGGCCATCAAGGAACAGCGTCAGCCCACCCAGGAGGAGATGATCTCCCTGGAAAAGGCCTTTTCCCGCCAGGGCTTTACCCAGGGCTATTACACCGGGGACAAGCAGGATATGTTCGGCACCCGTCAGGAGCAGGACAAGGATTCGGAGAAAATGTTCACCCTGGCCCGCCGGGCCTACGCCGAGGGAGAGCTGCGCCGGGTCCCCGTACATTTTTACACCGTGGCCGAGAAGGGACAGCCCATCAGCGGCATTGCCTTTGATGACGACGGCAACAAGGCCGTAGCCTACGGCGCAGTGCCGGAGCGGGCCAAGGGCCAGGGGCTTACCGACGCCTATCTGACAGAACAGATGTTCAAAACCGGCGGTACCCCCTACAACGTGGTGGAGAACAAGGCCAAGGCCCAGCCGGGGCTGTACCTCCCCGCTGCCGAGATCAATGAGCTGCGGCGCAAGCTGGTGTCCGCCCTCAGCGAGAAGCGGGCCGTCCCGCCCCAGCGGCGGGAGCTGGCCATGCCCCAGAAACCCCAGAATAAAGCCGTGGTCACCGATCCGGCCATGATCTTCCAGGTGCTGACGGAGGATCAGCTGAGCCCGGAGCTGGCAGCGCTGAAGCCCAAATATATCTATGTTCCCCTGATGGTGATGGCGGACCATTTTGACAAGCTGGCCCCCTTCATCCAGAATGGCGCCGTGCCGGTGGCGGTGCTGCCCCGGATCATTACCGATAACGAGATCAAGGCCGTTTACAACGCCCTGACCAAGGTCTTTGACCTGGGGGTCAATGAGGCGCTGGTGGGCAACCTGGGCCACGCCATGCTGGCCCGCCAGGCGGGGATGAAGCTGCGGGGCGACTTTGGCCTGAACTGTTTCAACTCCCTCACCCTGGAAACGTTGAGCCAGGCTGGCTTTGTCTCCGCCACCGCCTCCTTTGAGCTGCGGCTTGCCCAGATCAAGGACCTGGCCAAGCCCCTGGATACAGAGATGATCATCTACGGCCGCCTGCCGCTGATGGTCTCCGACCAGTGCATCATCCGTCACAGCGCCGGCCGCTGCAACTGCCAGACCCCCGCCCAGATGTCCGACCGGATGGGCTCTGTGTTCCCGGTGGTGAAGGAGTTCGGCTGCCGCAACGTGGTCTACAACGCCCACAAGCTCTACCTGGCCGACAAGAAGGAGGATCTGTTCTCCGCCGGCCTGTGGGGACTGCGGATGGTGTTCACCACCGAGAGCGCACGGGAGTGTGTGGAGGTGGTGCGGGGCCACATGGGTCTCAGCGATTACAAGCCCAACGTGCTGACCCGGGGCCTCTATTACCGGGGCGTGGACTGAAAATAAGCAAGAGAACAACGAGGAAAAAGCGCAATGAACATGATCCTGGCCTCCGGCTCTCCCCGCCGCAAGGAACTTTTGGAGATGCTTGGAGTCAAAAATATGAAGATCATCCCCGCCAAAGGGGAGGAAAAAGCCCCGGAGGGGCTGGAGCCGGGGGAGCTGGTGAAATGCCTTGCCTCTGCCAAGGGCAGGGAAGTGGCCGCCCTCTGCCCCCCGGAAGATGTGGTCATCGCGGCGGACACCATTGTCTGGCATGAGGGAAGGGTCTATGGCAAGCCCCATTCCCGGCAGCAGGCGGTGGAGATGCTCCGCAGCCTTTCCGGCAGGGCCCACCAGGTCTACACCGGGGTGTCGGTGATCCATGAGGGCAGGGAGCTGCTGGAATATGAGATGAGCCGGGTCAGCTTCCGCTCCCTCAGCGAGGAGGAGATCCAGCGCTATGTGGACACCGGCGAGCCCATGGATAAGGCTGGGGCCTACGGCGCCCAGGGCAAGGCCGCCCTTTTTGTCCGGGGCATCGAAGGGGACTTTTTTAACGTGATGGGTCTGCCCCTGTGCAGACTTGGTGAAATGCTGAAAGAGCAGGGAGTTGGACTTCTTTGAAAGAATATCTCAGAAAAAACGGCATCAAGGTAGGCATCATCGTCATTGCCGTGGTGCTGCTGATCGGCGTGGGCGCTGCTGCCCGGGGCGGGCAGATCAGCTTTTTGCAGAATGTCACCGGGTTTGTGGAAGCGCCTTTGAAGCGGGTGCTCAGCTCCGCGGTGAATGTATTGGACGGCATCTATGGCTATATCTTTGAGTATGACTCACTGATCGCCGAGAACGAATCCCTCCGGGCCCAGCTGGCCGAGGCCCAGGAGTCCGCCCGCAACGGCATGGCGGCTTCAGAGGAGAACACCCGCCTGCGCAAGCTGTTGGAGCTGCGGGAGCAGCACACCGACTACGTGCTGGAGAGCAGCAAGGTGGTGCTCTGGTCCTCCTCCAACTGGTCCTCCGCCTTTACCATCAGCAAAGGCGCCAGCAGCGGCATTGCGCTGGGCGCCCCGGTCATCACCGAGTATGGCGCGGTGGTGGGCCAGGTCACGGAGCTGGGGGAGAACTGGGCCACCGTCTCCACCCTGATCGACGTGGATATGAGCGTGGGCGCCTTCGTGGGCGCCGCGGGCAACTCCGGCATGGTGGTGGGTGAATTCGGCCTGATGCGCAAAAACCAGGCCAAGCTGACCTTCCTTGCTGACGGCGCCCAGATCTTTGTGGGCGACGATGTGCTGACCTCCGGCTCCGGTGGGGCCTTCCCCGCGGGCCTGGTGATCGGCAAGCTGACCGCCGTGCAGACCGAGGCCGGCGGCCAGATCGAGTATGGCATCGTGGAGCCCCAGTGCGACCTGGACTCCCTGGTGCAGGTGTTTATCATCAAGGATTTTGAAGTGGTGGAATAAGCTTTGCTGAACTTTTTTGAAAAGATCAACCTGAAAAAACTGCTGAAATATCTGCTGTTCATGTTCCTGACCCTGATCACCCAGAACACCCTGTTCACCCAGCTGCGGCTGCTTGGGGTGTGTCCGCTGCTGCTGCCCTCGGTGGCGGTGGCGGTGGGGATGTTTGAGGGGCCGGTGTTCGGCGCCTATTTCAGCCTCATTATGGGCATCTTCGGGGACATGGCCTTCAAGGAGCAGGCGGTGCTTTTCACCGCTGTGCTGCCCAGCCTGTCCTTCATCGCCGCCTTCATGGCTCAGTATTTTGTGAATCGCCGGCTGTTTGCCTACATGGGCATGGCCCTGGCTGCTGCCTTTGCCACTGCCGCGGTGCAGATGCTGCGCACCATGGCCGGGGACAGCTTCAGCTTCTCCATGATCACCACCATGGTCATCCAGGCCCTCTGGTCCATGCCTCCCGCGGTGCTGGCCTATTTCCCGCCGGCCAAGTGGATCAAATAGTTTCGTTACCCTGTGTTTCTAAAGAGGAAAAGCAATGAACAAGAGACTCATAAAACCTGCCCGGCTGGTGGCCATGGCCGTCATTCTCCTGGTGCTGCTGACGGTGTACCTGGTCTTTCTCTACAAGCTCCAGATCATCAAAGGCGAGGAGTATTACAACCGCAGCAACGAGATTACTACCACTACCCGGACTGTCACTGCCGCCCGTGGCAATATTCTGGATCGCTACGGCCGTGTTCTGGTCAGCAACAAAGAGTGTTATAACCTGCAGATCGACACGGACAAGCTCTTCGCCAATGAGGACCCCAACGCCGTTATTCTGGAGCTGGTGAAAATGGTGCAGGGCTTTGGCGACAGCTATACCGACGATTTGCCTATCAGCACAGAGACGCCCTTTGAATACAACGAGAACATGACCGCCATCCAGCGCACCATGCTCAACGCCTACTTCAAGCGCCAGGAGCTGGACGAAAACTCCACCGCTGTGGAGCTGATGAGCTATATGCGCACCCGCTATGATATCGACAACAGCTATACAGCCGAGGAGATGCGCATCATCGCCGGTGTCCGCTACTCCATCAATGTGCGCTACGCCGTCAACACCGCCGACTACATCTTCGTGGAGGATGCCAGCATGGAGCTGATCTCCTCCATCATGGAGCAGAAGCTGGCGGGCATTGAGGTGGACCGGGCCTATGTCCGGGAATACTCCACCGAGTACGCGGCCCACATCCTGGGTTACACGGGCCTGATGACCCAGGAGGAGTACGAGCGCTATTCCCTGCTGAATTATGCCAATGACGCCATGGTGGGCAAGGACGGCATTGAATACGCCTTTGAAAGCTACCTCCACGGTAAGGACGGCGAGGTGAAGGAGACCCGCAACGCCGCCGGCACCATCCTGGCCACAGAATATATTGTCGAGCCGGAACCCGGCAACCACATCTATCTCACCATTGACAGCGTCCTGCAGGAGCAGACGGAGCGTATCCTGGCCAGCGGTGTGGAGAGTCTGAAAAAGACCTATGCCCAGGCCCGGGCCGAGGCCGCCGGCCGTGGCGAGCCCTATGACCCGGAGTTCAAGGATGAGATCACCGGTGCCGCCGCCGTGGTGGTGGATGTGCGTACCGGGGAACCGCTGGCCATGGCCAGCTGGCCCACCTATGATGTGTCCACCGTGGTGGAAAACTATGCGGAGCTGCTGGAAACCCCCAACGCGCCCCTGTTTAACCGGGCGCTCATGGGCGCCTACGCCCCCGGCTCCACCTTCAAGCCCTGCACCGCCATCGCTGCCCTGACCAAGGGTATCATCAACACCGAGTATAAGGTCAAGTGCGAGGGCGTCTTTACCAAGTACGCGGCTGACGGCTATGCCCCTGAATGCTGGATCTGGGCCGAAGGCTATACCCACCCGGAGGAAAACGTCACCACTGCCATCCGGGACTCCTGCAACTACTTCTTCTATACCATCGGCAACGACCTGGGCGTTGACGATATGGGCGAGTTTGCCCATAACTTCGGCCTGGGTGTGCCCACCGGCATTGAGCTGGTGGAGACCACCGGCAACATGTCCAACCGGGCCAACCACTCCGACTACACCGGCACCGAGTGGCGTATCGGTGATACGCTGCAGGCCGCCATCGGCCAGGCCGACAGCGTGTTCTCCCCCATCCAGATGGCTGAATATTGCGCCACCATTGCCAACGGCGGCACCCGCTATTCCGCCTCCATCCTCAAGGCCATCCGCAACTATGACTATACCGAGAAGCTCTATGAACGAGAGCCGGAGGTGCTCAGCACGGTGGAGACTGCGGACTACAACTGGGCTGCCGTTCACGAAGGCATGTGGCTGGTGCTGAATGACTATATCAATGAGAAGAACGTGCTGGAGTGGTATGACTGCGCCCTGAAGGTAGCCGGCAAGACCGGTACGGCCCAGAAAGGTGAAAACATCCAGAACGACGGCCTCTTTATGTGCTACGCCCCCTATGACGCCCCGGAAGTGGCCATCTTTGTGGCGGTGGAGCGAGGCGGCAGCGGCGCCAGCGTCCAGTTTATCGCCCGTCAGATCATGGACGCCTACATCACCATCCGCGGCTACAGCGATACCTCCGAGGAAGAGATGTGCCTGCTGAAGTAAGGGGCGGGAGATCGGAAGTATTTACAAATATTTTCCAATTAATTTTCCTTGTTCTGGCAGGAAAAACTATTGCGAATCGTGAATTTTTTGTTTATAATGGGGCGAATCGTTTGTTTAGATATAAAAAATGTGAGGATAGGAGTAAAGCATGAACATTGCGTTGATGGCACACGACAGGAAAAAAGAACTGATGGTTCAGTTCTGCATCGCCTACTGCGGCATTCTTGCCGAACATTCCCTCTGTGCGACCCATGTTACCGGCAAACTGGTCTCTGAGGCCACAGGTTTGCCCATCACCCTGTATCTCCATGCCGATCAGGGCGGCGCCCAGCAGATCGGCGCACGCATCTCCTTCAATGAGATCGACCTGGTGCTGTTTTTCTGCGATCCGGCCAACCCCAAGGGCTTTGACGATATCAATAAGATCGAGCGGCTCTGTGACCAGTATCAGATCCCCTTTGCCACCAATGCCGCCACCGCCGAGGTCCTTGTCCAGGGCCTGCGCCGGGGCGACTTGGATTGGCGCAATATCGTCAACCCCCAGAAGCGGTGAGACCAGCAAAACGCATTCGGCGCGGCCGTGGCCGCGCCGCTTTTTTTGCCGCAGAGCCGCTTTCCTATTGACAAATCCCCAATCCTGGTATACTTATAATATTTAGCGATTGTAATATGGAAAGGAAAAAATACCCATGCCAAAGGTATCACCCCGTACACTTTCCGGCTTTATGGAGCTGCTGCCGGACGCTCAGATGAAGATGGAACGGATGATGGAGGTCCTGCGCCGGAGCTATGGCGTTTACGGCTTCACCCCGCTGGACACTCCTGTAATCGAATCTGCCCAGGTGCTGCTGGCCAAGGGCGGCGGCGAGACCGAGAAGCAGATCTACCGCTTCCAGAAGGGGGACAGTGACCTGGCCCTCCGCTTTGACCTGACCGTACCCCTGGCCAAGTATGTGGCCGCCCATTACAGCGAGCTGACCTTCCCCTTCCGCCGCTATCAGATCGGCAAAGTCTACCGGGGCGAGCGGGCCCAGCGGGGCCGCTTCCGGGAATTCTATCAGGCGGATATCGACATCATCGGCGACGGCAAGCTGGATATCATTAACGAGGCGGAGATCCCCGCCATTATCTATAACACCTTCACCAAGCTGGGCATCAGCAAGTTCAGGATCAAGGTGAACAACCGCAAGCTGCTCAACGGCTTCTATGCCATGAACGGCATGAGCGAGAAGGCCGGCGACATCATGCGCACCGTGGACAAGCTGGACAAGATAGGCAGCGAGAAGGTGAAGCTGCTGCTCATCGACGAGGTGAAGATGCTGCCCTGCAAGGCGGAGAACGTGCTGGACTTCATGGCCATCCAGGGCAGCAACGACGAGGTCATCGCTGCGCTGGAGCGGTTCCGGGGCATGGACGAGACCTTTGACCAGGGCCTGGACGAGCTGAAAACCGTCACCCGGTATCTGGCGGACTTCGGCGTGCCGGAGAGCAATTTCGCCATCGACCTGACCATCGCCCGGGGCCTGGACTACTACACCGGCACCGTCTATGAGACAGAGATGACCGAGCACCCGGAGATCGGCTCCGTCTGCTCCGGCGGCCGCTATGACAACCTGGCCGAATACTATACCGACAAGCAGCTGCCCGGCGTGGGCATCTCCATCGGTCTGACCCGGCTGTTCTATGTGCTGGGGGAGCAGGGGCTCTTGTCCGATGAGATCGTCACCGCCCCCTGCGACGCCCTGGTGATCCCCATGACCGAGGACCTGGGCTATGCCATCGCCGCCGCTACCACTCTGCGTCAGGCCGGCGTCCGCACCCAGCTCTACGGCGAGAAGAAGAAGTTCAAAGCCAAGATGAGCTATGCGGATAAGCTGGCTATCCCCTTTGTGGTGCTGGTGGGGGAGGACGAGATCAGGGAAGGCGTCCTTTCCGTGAAGGATATGCAGAGCGGCCAGCAGGAGAAGCTGACGCCCGCCCAGGCGGCGGAGAAGATCGGCGCGGCCATCGCAATGCGCGGCAGCGGCGCCGTTATTAAGGAATAAGCATTTTGGGAAAAGTGAGGAGATATGAAAATGACACAGTCCCGTACCCATACCTGCAATGAGCTCCGGCTGGAGCATGTGGGGCAGAAGGTAAAGATCGTCGGCTGGATGGAGAACGTCCGGGAAGTGGGCAGCAACTTTGCCTTTGTGGTTGTCCGCGATTTCTACGGTACCACCCAGGTGGTCATTGAGGACGAGACCATGATGGCCATCGTCAAGGGCATCAACAAGGAGTCCACCATTTCCGTGGAGGGCACCGTGCGGGAGCGGGCCAGCAAGAACCCCAAGCAGGCCACCGGCGACATCGAGGTGGTGCCGGAGAAGATTGAGGTTCTGGGCAAGTGCCGCTATAACGAGCTGCCCTTTGAGATCAACCGCAGCCGGGAGGCGGACGAGACCCAGCGGCTGAAATACCGCTATCTGGACCTGCGCAACCCTGCCGTGAAGCAGAACATCATCCTCCGCTGCAACGTGATCGCCGCCCTGCGCCAGGCCATGACCGAGCACGGCTTTCTGGAGATCACCACCCCCATCCTCACCGCCTCCTCCCCTGAGGGCGCACGGGACTATCTGGTGCCGGCCCGCAAGCACCCCGGCAAGTTCTACGCCCTGCCCCAGGCTCCCCAGCAGTTCAAGCAGCTGCTGATGACCTCCGGCTTTGACCGCTATTTCCAGATCGCTCCCTGCTTCCGGGATGAGGACGCACGGGGCGACCGCTCCCCCGGAGAGTTCTATCAGCTGGACATGGAGATGGCCTTTGCCGACCAGGAGGACGTGTTCGCTGTGCTGGAGGACGTGCTGCCCCCCATCTTTGCCAAGTACGGCACTTATAACATCGCTTCCTCCGCCCCCTTTACCCGCATCCCCTATCTGGAGGCCATGGAAAAGTACGGCTCCGACAAGCCGGACCTGCGCATCGATCTGATCGTCCAGGACATCACCGCCCTGGTGCAGGGGGTGGACTTCGCTCCCTTCGCTGCCGGCAACTTGGTGAAGGCTATCGTGGTGTCTGACTGCGCCCTGACCCGCAAGAACATCGACAAGCTCTGCGCCGATGTGGAGGTGCAGGCTGGCAACAAGCCCTACTGGTTCAAGCTGGACGAGAACGGCGAGCTTACCGGCGGCGTGGCCAAGTTCCTGGCTGACCGGAAGGAGGAGCTGGTGCAGGCCCTGGATCTGAAGCCCGGCTGCCTGGTGGGCGTTGCCGCGGGCAAGAAGGAGGCCGCCCAGAAGACCGCCGGCGTCATGCGCAAGATGCTGGGCAACGCCGTCCCCGGCCATATGGACAAAGAGCGCTATGAATTCTGCTGGATCGTGGACTTCCCCATGTACGAGATCGGGGAGGAGAGCGGGGAGCTGGAGTTCTGCCACAACCCCTTCTCCATGCCCTCCGGCGGCCTGGATGTGCTGCTGAAGGCGGAGCGTGGGGAGATCGACCCCCTCACCATCACCGCCGACCAGTACGACCTGGTGTGCAACGGGGTGGAGCTGTCCTCCGGCGCCGTCCGTAACCATGACCCGGAGATCATGATTAAGGCTTTCGAGATGGTACGTCTGGGCGAGGAGGACGTGAAGAAGAAGTTCCCCGCCATGTACAACGCCTTCTGCTACGGCGCACCCCCCCATGCGGGCATCGCCCCGGGGGTGGACCGCATGGTCATGCTGCTCTCCGGCGAGGAGAGCATCCGGGAGGTCATACCCTTCCCCATGAACAAGAACGCCCAGGACATCATGATGGGCGCTCCCTCCACCGTGGAGCAGAAGCAGCTGGACGAGCTGCACATCGCCATCGTGGGCGAGACTGAGGAATAAAAACATGCAAGCCGGAGGGCTTTTGCCCTCCGGCTTGGTTTCGTTGTTGTATTAGGAGGCCAGCCATGTTTTCCAGCATAAAGAGCTTTGGCGTCAGCGGTGTGGGCGGCTACAGTGTGGCCGTAGAGGTGTACATCTCCAACGGCATGCCCGGCTTTGAGATCGTGGGCCTGCCGGACGCCGCCGTGAAGGAAGCCCGGGAACGGGTGCGGGCTGCCATCAAGAACAACGGCTTCCGCTTTCCAGTGAGCCGCATGACCGTGAATCTGGCCCCGGCGGACAAGAAAAAGGCGGGCACCGTTTATGACCTGCCCATACTCATGGGCATTCTGGCCGCCTCCGGGGAGATCAAACAGCCCCGGGAGGACTGCGCCTTTTTTGGTGAGTTGTCTCTGCTGGGGGCGCTGCGGCCGGTGGCCGGCGCTCTGCCCATGGCCATTGCCGCCCAGCGCTCCGGGGTGAAGGAGCTGTTTGTCCCGGCGGAGGACGCCGCCGAGGCCGCCTTCGCTCAGAACCTTACCGTCTACCCGGTGGAGAATGTGGGGCAGCTGCTGCGCCATCTGCGGGGGGAAGAGACCATTGTCCCTGCTGCGCCGCCCAGTGTAGAGAACCTTTCCGGCCCGCTGCCGGACTTTTCCGACGTAAAGGGCCAGGAGAACGTGAAGCGGGCCCTGGAGATTGCTGCCGCCGGCGGCCACAACATCCTGATCGTGGGGCCTCCCGGCGCGGGCAAGTCCATGATGGCCAAGCGCCTGCCCGGCATCCTGCCGGATATGAGCCGGGAGGAGATCATCGCCTCCACGGAGATCCACTCTGTGGCCGGGCTCACCGGGCCAGGCAATCCCATTGTCTGCACCCGGCCCTTCCGTTCGCCCCATCACACCGTCTCCGCCACAGCCCTGGCCGGCGGCGGCAGCACGCCCCGTCCCGGGGAGATCAGCCTGGCCCATAACGGGGTGCTGTTTCTGGATGAGCTGCCGGAATTCGGCCGGGACGCCCTGGAGGTGCTGCGCCAGCCCCTGGAGGACGGGCAGGTCACCGTGTCCCGGGTGGCCGGCTCCGTCACCTATCCCAGCCGCTTCATGCTGGTCTGCGCCATGAACCCCTGCAAATGCGGCTGGTACGGGCACCCCTCCGGCCGCTGCCGCTGTACAGAAAATGAGCTGCGCCGCTACCACAGCCGCATCTCCGGCCCGCTGCTGGATCGGATCGACCTGATGGTGGAGGTGCCGGCCCTGGAGTTTGAGGAGCTGAAAAGCCGCCACCCCGGGGAGTCCTCCGCTGCCATCAAGCAGCGGGTGGACGCCGCCCGCCAGATCCAGCGCCGCCGTTACGGCAGCGGCGCCATGTGCAACGCCCTCACCGGCAGCCGGGAGCTGCGGGACTTCTGCGCCCTGGAAAGCGACGGCGAGGCCCTGATGAAGGCCGCCTTTGACAGCATGAACCTCTCCGCCCGCAGCTATGACCGCATCCTCCGGGTGGCGCGCACCATCGCGGACCTGGCCGGCAGTGAGACCATCCAGCCCGACCATATCGCCGAGGCCATCCAGTACCGCACCTACGATTTCCGGGAGAACTGAACAGAACATATAACAGGCCCCAGGCGTTAAGCCTGGGGTCTCAGACTGTAGACAAAGCGATCGGAAGTGTATCGAAATGCATGGGGAGAGCGCAGAGAGGGGACGGGAGTCCCCTTTCTGCGTTCAATCTATACTTCTGAATAAGTTCTCAAGGCGTCGAACCTTGTCGACGCCTTGAGACCCCAGGCGGTAAGCCTGGGGTCTGCGGAGACTGTCAAAAAACTGGTTACACAAAAAGGCTCCCTTGTGCAAAGGGAGCTGGCAGCGAAGCTGACTGAGGGATTGTTTTATGAAATGTTCGGGATTATCCGTTATGTCATGCAAATTCGCAACGTTTCTTTTACAACCCCTCCGTCAAAAATCTCTGATTTTTGCCACCTCCCCTTACACAGGGGAGGCTTTGGCTGGTTCTTTGACAGACTGAGCAGGCCCCAGGCTTACCGCCTGGGGCCTGCGTTTGTTACGGCGCTTGCGTCACATATTCTTTTACGATCTCCGTCCCGTCGTAAAGGGTCAGCCGGATCTGGGAGCGCAGCACCGGCGGCTCCTCCTCCACAGTGGATATGCCCGCCACATACTGGAGCACCTGTTCCTCTTCCAAATCCGCGGTGGTACTGTCATGAACCCAGGCGTCTCCGTCTGTCACGCCGACGGCCTCCACCTGTATGCTTTGCACATAGTCCCAGCCGGCGGCTTTATCAATGCCCAGAATCATCACCCAGGTTTCCCCGTCACTGGTGAGGGAGATGCAGTAAGGCTCGTCAATATAGGCCAGGGCGTTTTCACCCTCGCTGATCCAGTCAGATCCGGCGGCGGCCCGCAGCTTGTACAGCTCCGTCCGGCTCAGCTGCAGGAGCTCCCGGTTTTCCCAGTCGCTCTCCAGGGTATCCAGGCATCCGGGGCTCAGCTCTTTGAAGAAAACAGGGGAGTAGCTCAGGGTCTCAGCCCCCTGGGGGAACAGCTCTGCCAGGGCTTTATCCGCCAGTACTCGCTCCCCGTCAATAAACCAGCGGTCAACCGGCATGTCGAAGCACTCCCCGGTGCTGTTGATCCGCGGCTCCACCGCAAACTCATAGCGCAGGGTGCGGCAGCGGCTCTGCCCCTCGGGAGAGCGGAACAGCATCCAAAGCCCCGTGTCCTCGGTCAGGCCCTGCTCCAGAAGCCATTGGTCGTTGACCGTCAGGGCCAGGGGGAAGAAAGAAAAATCCACCTTCCCGCACATCAGCGGCGATACCCGCTCCTCGCTGATGGTGCAGACAATATAGCGTTCTACAGCCAGGCCCCGCTCATTGCTCAGGTTCCAGCCCGGCAGCGTCTCCGGCCTGGTGGCCAGCAGCAGCTCCGGCACCCCATCGGCATTCACATCCGCCAGGGCGAACAGCTCCGCCGTCATGGTACCCTCAAAGCCGTATTCCTCAGCATTGGATACCATGCGGCTGTTCACCGTGGGATCCGTCTCCAGGAAATTCCGATAGATCTCCGCCCAACTGATTTGCGGCTCTGGGCTGGGCTGGCTTGTCTCCACCGCCTCAACCGGGGCCGTGGGCGCTGCCGTGGCCACAGGCGGCGTGCTTTCCGGCTGGGCGTCCTTGTTTTTGAAAGAGAGAATCACCGCTGTGAGGATCAGCGCCAACAGCAGCAGGCCGATTCCCGCTGCCGTCAGGAACAGCCATTTCCGGCGTGCCTCCATCAGCCAGGGCCAGGACAGTCTGGCCCGGAGCGTTTTGCTTTTCTGAACCGGCTCCTTCACGGGCTCTTCCGTGACTTCTGCCCCGCAGCGCCGGCATTTCGTGGCTCCCGGTTCCAGATTTGCCCCGCAGTTGTGGCAAATACCGATCATCTGGCCCACCTCCCAAAGGAATAATTGCGTTATGTCTACCACATTTTAACACCATACCTGCCCATTTGTAAAGGAAAATTGCAGCTGATTCCCGGACGGAGACAGAAAAAATGCCGCTGCGGAATTTTTTCTGTGGAAAAGCAGGCAGCTTTGTGGTATGCTTTATAGGCTGTACAAGACGATACCGGGAGGTGAAGGAGTGGAGAAAAAATTTGCCGGCTGGCGTGTTCTGGCCGGGTGCATCCTGTGCATGTTTCTGATGCAGGGCACCATACAGGCCTTCGCGGTGTTTCTGCCGGCCATTGTGGCGGATACGGGCTGGAAGCTGTCCCTGGTGGCCCAGGTGTCCACCTTCTGCTCCGGCAGCGCCTTTCTGGCAAACCTGGCCCTGACCCCGGCGCTGAAGAAAATCAGCGCCCGCAGTGCCCTGGCCATTGGCGCGGTTTTTCTGGCGCTGGAGGATCTGATCTTCTGTTTCAGCCCCAATGTCTATATGATCTGGTTCGGCGCCTTTCTGGGAGGTCTGGCCCTGGCCTGGGGCACGGTGGCCCCCTGCAGCATCATCCTGACCAACTGGTTCAATAAGAACCGCTCCCAGTATGTGGCCGCTGCGGTGGCTGGTTCCATGCTGGGCTCTGTGGCGCTCAATCCCCTCTGCGCCCTGCTGATTCATCACCTGGGCTGGCGCAGGGCCTACCTGATCACCGGCCCCGGTGCGGCTTTATGCACGCTGCTGATCATCTTCCTGCTGATTCGGGATGACCCGGCTGCTATGGGCCAGCGGCCCTATGGGGAAGTGGAGGCGGCCGTGCCTGAACAGGGCGGCCTTTCCGCGGGGCAGGCCCGCCGCAGCCTCAGCTACGGCCTGCTGATTCTTGGCACCTTCCTGCTGGGCTTTGCCACCAATGTGGAAAACTATATGCCTGCCTTCTGGCAGTCCCGGGGGCTCAGCCCGGTACTGTCCTCCCTGGTGCTGTCGGCCTATGCCTTTGCGGCGGCGCTGCTGTCGCTGGTCTTTTCCCGGGTAAATGACCGCCTGGGCGGCGGCAGCTATGTGCTTCTGACCAGCCTGTGCTTTATCGGCTCCCTGCTGCTGATGTGCTATACCGGCGTCTGCGGCAGCTTGCCTTTGCTGCTTCTCTGCTGCGTCCCCCTGGCCGCCGGGGCCAAGAAGGCCGTCACCCTGACCCCGCCCCTGGTGGTGGCGGAGGCCTTCGGCCGCCGGGATTATGCGGGCATTATCGGCCCCTTTGCCGCTGTTTTGCAGCTGGGTGTAGCCTCCTCCAACCTGGTCATCGGCCCCTTGGCGGACCGAAGCTATTCCCTGGCCTTCACCGCCATGACGGCGGTGAACCTGCTGGGGACACTGGCAGTGATCCTGGCGCTGAAAAAGAAACCCTATCACGGCGCTTGCGCCGTTTCTGCCCCACAGGCCGCGTGTGGGGCCGCAGAAAATCAATCCTGCGCGGCAGAACGGAGCATACCATGAACGACATCATTCTTCTCAAACTGGGCGAGATCGTCCTGAAAGGCCTGAACCGCAAGAGCTTCGAGCAAAAGCTGATGGGCAACATCCGCCGCCGCCTGGCCCCCCTGGGCAATTTCCGGGTCTACTGCCTGCAATCCACGGTGTACGTGGAAGGGGAGGAGGGCGCGGATATGGACGCCGCCTTTGAAGCCATGCAGCAGGTTTTCGGCGTCATCAGTCTGAGCCGGGCCGCCCCCTGCGAAAAGAACAAGGAAGCCATTGCCAGGCTGGCCATCGAGTACCTCAGAGACGAGATGGAGAGCGCCCGAAGCTTCAAGGTGGAGTCCAAGCGCAGCGACAAGGCCTTCCCCATGACCAGCATTGAACTGAGCCAGTATGTGGGCGGGGAGCTGGCCGACGCCTACCCGGACACTGCCGTGGACGTCCACGACCCGGAGCTTACGGTGCATATCGAAGTGCGGGACCTGGCCGCCTATGTCCACGCCGCCCCGGTGCCCGGTGCCGGCGGCATGCCGGTGGGCTCCAACGGCGTGGCCGTCACGCTGCTCTCCGGCGGCATTGACAGCCCGGTGTCCACCTATATGATCGCCAAGCGGGGCGTGCGCCTGATCCCGGTGCATTTCTTCTCCTTCCCCTACACCTCCCAGCAGGCCAAGGACAAAGTGGTGGAATTGGGCCGCCAGCTCACCGCCTACTGCGGCAGAATGACCATGGAAGTGGTGCCCTTCACCCACATCCAGGAGGAGATCCGGGACAAGTGCCCCGAGGAATATTTCACCCTCATTATGCGCCGCTTCATGATGCGCATCGCCCAGCACATTGCCGAGGCCAACGGCGCCAAAGCTATCGTCACCGGTGAGAACCTGGGCCAGGTGGCCAGCCAGACCATGGAGGCCATGGCCTCCACCCAGGCCGTCACCCACCTGCCGGTGCTCCAGCCCCTGATCGGCATGGACAAGGAGGAGATCATTACCATCGCCCGGAAGATTGGCACCTTTGACACCTCTATCCTGCCCTATGAGGACTGCTGCACCGTCTTTACCCCCCGTCACCCCCGCACCCGGCCCCAGGTATCCGAGGTGGAGGCCGCCGAGAGCGCTTTGGACGTAGATACTCTGGTGCAGGAAGCCATCCAGGGCATAGAAAGGATCAGCCTTGACCATGAATAAGACTTACAATACCGAGATCATTTCTGTGGGCACCGAGCTGCTGCTGGGCCATGTCACCAATACCGACGCCCGGGATATTTCCGAGTTGCTGTCTCAGATCGGCATCAACGTGCTCTACCACACCGTGGTGGGGGACAACCCGGAGCGGGTGAAGCAGTGCGTGGAGATCGCCAGGGAGCGGGCGGATATCATCATCACAACCGGTGGCCTGGGCCCCACCTGCGACGATTTGACCAAGCAGCTGCTGGCGGAGGCCTTCGGCCTGAAGCTGGTGGCCGACCAGGCGGAGATGGAGGGCCTGAAGGACTATATCACCCAGGGCCGCATCTTTACCGAGAACAACTACACCCAGGCCATGCTGCCCGAGGGCTGCACCGTTTTCCACAACCTGTGGGGCACCGCTCCCGGCTGTGCCTTTGAAAAGGACGGCAAGATCGTCCTGATGATGCCGGGGCCGCCCAATGAATGTGTCCCCATGTTCAGGACCTATGGCCTGCCCTACCTGCAAAAGCGCAGCGGCGCCCATATTGTGTCCCACACGGTGGACATCTTCGGCCTGGGGGAGAGCACCGTGGATGATATGTTTGCCCAGGAAATGAACCGCATGACCAACCCCAGCATGGCTCCCTACGCCAAGGAGTGCGACTGCCTGCTGAAGATCACCGCCAAGGCCGCCACCGTAGCCGAGGCCGAGGCCATGATCGCCCCGGTGCTGGAGGAGGTTACCCAGAAGCTGGGGGATGTGGTTTACGGCGTGGACGCCGACTGCATTGAGGAGAGCCTGATCCGCCTGCTGGAGCAGAATCCCCATACCTTTGCCGCCGCCGAGAGCTGCACCGGCGGCTACATCGCCAAGCGCTTCACCGACCTGCCCGGGGCCAGCCGCTTCTTCAAGGGCGGCATGACCACCTATACCAATGAGGCCAAGGCCCGGCTGCTGGACATTGACCCGGCCCTCATTGAAGAAAAGGGGGCTGTCAGCTATGAGGTGGCCAAAGCCATGGCAGAAGCCAGCCGGGCAATTCTGGGGGCCGATATCGGCATCGGCGTCACCGGTCTTGCCGGGCCGGAGGGCGACGGCGTCCATGAGGTGGGCACGGTGTTCGTGTCCATGGCCGTGGAGGGGCAGACCTATGTGCGGGAGCTACACATGGGCACCTACCGCACCCGCAGCTTCATCCGCCGCATGGCCGGCAACCACGCCTTTGACATGATACGCCGGTACCTCACCGGCCTGCCTGTCAAAGCCGGGGTTTCCAACAATTCAGGGGTCGTTTGATACGACCCCTGTTTTTTGTTTGCCACCCTTGGCTCTCCCCCCAAGGGTGGCGGGCCTATGATGGAATGGCCACAGCAAAAAGGCAAAGCCCTGCGGTTCAAACCTTGGGGCTTTTGCCGACTTTGAATAATTGTTCCTTAATGAACAAAAACCGCCCTCTGAAACGTCTTATCTATGCCGGCCCAAAGAGACAGCCGGCGGGAAGGAGACCGAGACATGGACACAGCGCCATTGCGCACAGCCAGAAGCACCTATGACATCTACAGAGAACATCTGAACACGGTGTACCGTGTGGCGTTCACCTACATGAAAAATTCCTTTGACGCTGAGGATGCGGCCCAGGAGACCTTTGCCCGGCTCATCCGCTCCGGCCAGCGCTTCCGCACGCCGGAGCAAGAGAAAGCCTGGCTGATCGTCACGGTGTCCAATGTGTGCAAGGACATGCTCCGCCGCCACTACCGCAGCGACCGGAGCCTTGCGGACTATGAGCATCTGGCGGCCCCGGCCCATGAGATCGACCAGACCATGGAGGCCATCCTGGCTCTGCCGGAAAAATACAAGACGGTGGTATATCTGTTCTACTACGAGGGCTACACCGCCCGGGAGATTGCCAAACTGCTGGGGGAAAAGCCCAACACGGTAAGCACCCGGATAAGCCGGGCAAGACAGCTGCTCAAAACCATGCTGGGAGGGGATTTTGATGACTAACAGACAGATCAGAGACGCCTACAATAAAATCAGCCTCAGCCCCCAGTCCGCCGAAGAAATCTGGCTGCGGGCCATGGAGAGCGCGGAAGCGAAACCGCAGGAAAAAGGACCGGGACTCGGCAAACACCGGGGTAAAACCCTCCGCCGCACCATTTTGATCGCGGCGGTGATCTCCGCTTTCTTCGCTGTCACCGCTTTCGGCATCGGCTATAGCATCCACCAGCAGCGGCAGCAGGAGCTGCGCCAGAAAATGCAGATCGATGCGCATCGGGTGGAGAGCTATGTGGAATACCCGCTCCCTTCGGAAGGGGAGCGCCTCGGTGCCGCGGAGACGGACGAAATTACCGTAACACCCCTTTCAAGCTCCCTCAGCGGCGAGCTTATTGACCTGTATTTCAATGTTTCCCCTGTGGAGCTCAGCCTGGCCGACTGCAATGCGGACGGCATCTACTGCTCTGTCGACGGCGAAAAATGGCATTTTGCCTCCGGCGTTTTCCCTGACCCGGATTTCAGCTATACGCCGGGGGTGGACACCCTGCGCCCGGAGGATGTCATGTACGATACAGAGACCAAAACCCTGACCATGCGGAGCTTTTTGTGGATCGATGAGGTGGAGACAGGCGGCACCGCCGAAGTGCGGGTGCTGCTCTATCCGGAAGAAAAGGAGATCGGCCGCTTTACCATCCAAGTCTCGGAGCTGGAGAGCCGCACCTGCCTGTTCCCCAAGCCCTTTCGTTTTTCCAGCGATGAGATGGATATGACCGGTTCGGTTCTTGGTGTGGAGCTAAGCCCCACCTGCATGTATTTCATCGTGGAAAACGAGGTGGCGGAGCTTTTGGATTATACGGCCCGGGGCCTGACCTGGGACGACCTGACGCCGGAAGAACAGGAACAGTGCAGAAAAATGAATGCCGCCTGGGCCAGAGCGGTGGACCGCGTCACCCGGGGCACCCTTCACATGGCCGACGGCACCGACTTTGAGGTCCCCGGCTGTAACTGTGGCAACTTTGAAAATGGCGTTACCAAGTGGTTTGCCGACTGGCCCTTGCAGACCATCGACATTAATGCCGTCACCGCCATCACCATTGACGGCACCAGAATTGAACTGAACTGAGACATCACCGGCACCATCAAAACTGAAAAAGAATGGACAGCTTAACGCCGTCCATTCCTTTTGATTTCTTATTGTTTTTCTTTTCTGTCCAGCAGCAGATTGGTCACTGTCATTACCACCGCAAAGACCACGCCGGCCACCGCCCAGATGATCCAGGTGCTGCCCCAGGCCTCGGTCACAAAGCTGACCGCCAGGAACAGTGCCGTCACCGTCAGCCAGTAGGCGGTGGAGACAGCCTCCTTCACCTTGCTGCGGCTCTTTTCCTTCTCGGAATACTCCCCGGTCTTCATCAGCTTCTCCATGCTGGCCCACCGTACCGCTGCGGGGATCAGAAACAGCATCCCTACACCTACCGTCAGCAGCAGGCAGCACACGGCCACCAGAACCATAAAGTCGCTGCCGTTCATGACTGCCAGAAACAGCCAGCAGGGGGAGGCCACGCACAGGGCGATACCGATGATGAGACCGCGGGTATAGGCGCCGCTGAACTCCTTCTGCCGCTCCCGCACCATGCCCAAAACGCCGTATTCGCCCTCAAAGTCCTCCTCATCCAGGTAGGCATAGGGCCGGTTTTGCAGCCCGGTGTGGATGAAGAGAGACACCGCCGCCGCCACCGTCAGCAGCAGGATCAGCATCCCGATCCCTGCCGCCTGATTCTCTGTCAGGGGCAGCAGGCCATTTTCACTGACCCCGGCCAGCAGAATCAGAGGCGCTGCTGCGATAATGCACAGGAAGGTGGCAATGGCGATGCGCCATCCGGCGGTTATGCGCCAGTCCAGAAAGGCGTTGGCCTCCGCCATGCTCACCCGGCGCAGGGGCTGTTCCGCCTCTCCGGCGCTGTATTCCTCCTGATCCAGCTCATCCTTCAATAAGTAATCGGTGGTCACGCCGAACAGCTGGCTCATTTGCAGAACCCGCTCCAGATCCGGCACCGTCTGGGCGCCCTCCCATTTGGATACCGCCTGCCGGGACACCTTTAACTTCTCCGCCAGTTCCTCCTGGGACCAGCCGTTCTTTTTCCGCAGCGTGATAATTTTGTCTGCCAAGATCATCTTTTCCACATCCATTTCTCTTCTCGATTGTGCCTTCAGTATAGCCCATCCCCGGCTTGCATGCAAGCAAAGCGGGCTGTCAATTTGTCAACTGCCGGTTGGCAAGGGGGTCTTGACTCCCCTTCCCAAGGGGAACTGGCAGCCGAGGGCTGACTGAGAGCTTCGTTCCTCTTAAGGATTCTTAAGATACCCAGCCCTTGACATGCCTCCCGCTCTCCTGTATACTCCAACTGTACCAATCGACATAGTACAGTTAACACAGGACGGAGGTGCGCTTTTGATTCATATTAACTTCCGGGATGCCCGGCCCATCTATGAGCAGGTGAAGGACGGTTTTTGCCAGCTGATCCTCTCCGGGGCCCTGCCGCCGAATTATAAGCTGCCCTCGGTGCGGGAGCTGGCCTCCAGCCTGACCATCAATCCCAACACCATCCAGCGGGCCTACCGGGCGCTGGAGCAGGAGGGCTATATTGTCTCCGTCCCCGGCAAGGGCAGCTTTGTCTGCGACGGGGACCAGGCGGCCCGGGCCCGGCGGCAGGAGCTGCTGGAGCGCTTCAACAAGCTGGTAGGGGAGATGGAACAGCTGGGCATTCCGCGCCGGCAGCTGATGGATATCCTGAAGGAGGGAGAGAACCAATGATCCAGGTAAAGGATCTGAGCAAGAGCTTTGACGGCTTCCAGGCCCTGGACGGCCTGAATATCACGGTGCCCAAGGGGGCAGTCTACGGTTTGGTGGGCCCCAACGGGGCAGGCAAGTCCACCCTGATCCGCCATGTGGCGGGTATCTACCGGCAGGACGCCGGCCAGGTGCTGATCGAAGAGGAGCCGGTGTATGAAAACCCGGTCATGAAGGCCCGCATCGCCTACATCCCCGACGATGTGTTTTACTATACCCAGTCCACCATCCGGGACCTGATGCTGTTTTACCGCAGCATCTACCCCAGCTTCAGCCAGGCGCGCTTTGAGAAGCTGGGTGGGGCCTTTGACCTGAGCCTGAGCCAGCCCATCCGCAAAATGTCCAAGGGCATGCAGAAGCAGGCGGCCTTCTGGCTGGCCCTCAGCCGCTGCCCGGACTACATCGTGCTGGACGAGCCGGTGGATGGCTTGGACCCGGTGATGCGCCGCCAGGTCTGGAACCTGCTGCTGTCCGACGTGGCGGAAAACGGCAGCACGGTGCTGGTGTCCTCCCACAACCTGCGGGAGCTGGAGGATGTGTGCGACCATGTGGGCATCATGAACCACGGGCAGATGCTGCTGGAGCGCTCCCTCAGCGAGCTGCAGGACAACATCGTCAAGATCCAGCTGGCCCTGCCGGAGGAACGGGAGCTGCCGGAGGGGCTGGACATCCTCCATCACAGCGTCACCGGCCGCCTGCACCAGCTGATTCTCCGGGGCAAGGCGGAGGAGCTGACCAACCGGCTCTCCGCAGTGCAGCCCCTGTTTCTGGATGTGCTGCCCCTGAACCTGGAGGAGATCTTTATTTACGAGTTGGGAGGTGCTGATCATGAGATCAAGAACATCCTTCTTTAATCCGGGCCTTGCCAAGAGCCTGCTCAAGCGCTTCTGGCCTTTGATGCTTGTCTACCTGGCGGTGCTGCTGCTGAGCCTGCCCCTGCAGATTTCTTCCCTTATCGGGCGCAGCTGGTATGATGAGCGGCTGAACTATGAGATCCTGTGCCGGGCCTCGGAGGGCGTGGTCTACAGCGCGCTGGCGGCGTTGTTCATGGCCATGGCCATGTTCAGCCACCTGTATAACCGGCGGGACTGCGGCCTCATCAACTCCCTGCCCCTGCGGCGGGAGACCACCTGGCTCACCGCCTGCTTCACCGGACTGCTGCCCCTGCTGCTGTGCCCGGTACTGACCTGGCTGGTGTCCCGGCTGCTCTTTGCCGGCAACGAAAATATCAGCGCCGCCGCCCTGGGCACCTGGCTGCAGTGCATCCTGCTGGCCAACCTGGCCTTTTACGGCCTGGCAGTGTTCTGCGCCATGCTCACCGGCAACATTCTGGCCGTGCCCGCCCTGTTTCTTGCCCTGAACCTGGCTGCCTACGGCCTGGAGGGGATCGTCCGCGGGATTCTGGATCGGGTGGTCTATGGCTACGCTACGGGGACGATGCTGCTTTCCTGGCTGTCTCCCTTGATGTACATGCTGAGCAATGTGAAAGCCTCGGACAGTCTGGATAGCTTCTATGGCGACAGCAGCCGGGTGGCGTTTGCGGAGCTGAAGGGTCTGCCTGCCCTGACGGGCTATGCCATGGCCGGGGCTGCGCTGCTGATGATCTCCCTGCTGCTCTACCGCCGCCGTCAGATGGAAACGGCGGGGGACGTGCTGGCGGTGAAGCCTCTGCGCCCCATCTTCCGCTATTGCGCCAGCCTCTGCGCCGCTTTGCTGCTGCCCAGCATTTTCATGGACGCCATGGGCAGCCGCTTGGCCGGCCTGACCTTGACCCTGGTTCTCATTGCCCTGATGCTGCTGGGGGCCGCCGCCGGCTATTACCTGGCGGAAATGCTGCTGCAAAAGTCCTTCCGGGTGTTCCGCGTCCGGGCCTGGGGCATCCTGGCTCTCTGGGCGGTGCTGGCCTGCCTGACTTTGGCCTTTGAGTTTGACCTGTTCGGATACGAGCGGCGCATCCCCACCGCGGAGGAGATCGCCCAGGTGCAGATCCCCTCCATCGGGCGCAGCACCGATGACCCGGAGGCCATTGCTCTCTGCCGCCAGCTGCACCAGCGCATTCTGGACAACAAGGACCATAACGAGAACCAGGCAGACAAGGACAGCGGCAGGTACCTTCACCTGCGCTACACCCTGAAGGACGGCAGAGAACTTCAGCGGCTCTACCGGGTGGACAACAGCAAGGCCTGGGTAGATTCCGGCCAATCCGAGCTCCCCCTGGCCCAGCAGATCAGCCAACTGGAAAGCAGCCGCCGCCTGGCCAACATGGCCGAGGTTCCCATTACGGCCCAGTCCATCCTCCGATGCAACGCGGATGTGGCCTACCTGGACCCGAACCTGCCGGAGGATGTGAACGTGTCCTATGAGCAGACCTGGATCAGCGCCGAGCAGGCTTGGGAGCTGTATGCCACCTGCATCCTGCCCGACATGGACGACAGCAGCCTGGGCACCGTTTGGGTTTACCAGGACGACAGTTATTACAGCCTGAGCAGCAACATCACCCTCTCTTATCTTCTGACCGACCCGGAGCGGCAGGACAATACCGATGTGTACAGAGAGTACTTTGCCATCACCGTCACCATGGACGCCCAGCGCACCCTGGCCTGGCTGGAGGAGCACAAGGGCATCACCGCCGTCCCCTGTGGAGAGATATACTCCCCCACGGACGTGGAATATTATTAAAAAATACCGGGCATCTGTATCTAAGGTACAGATGCCCGGTTGGCTTATTCGGCCTTGTTGATGGGCCCGTAGTGGATCTCCAGATATTCCTCCAGGGTCAGGCCGGAATTGTAGATATCTTCGGCGTATTCCGGGCCCACATAGCGGTAATGCCAGGGCTCGTAGATAATGCCGGTGATGTCGCTGCTGCCGTTGGGGTAGCGAAGGATGAAGCCGTAGCGCCAGGAATTTTCCATCAGCCAGCGTTGGGTTGAGGTCTCCTCCTGGCCCTTGTCCAGGTTGGTGTAATAGCAGTCGATAATATCCACCGCCAGACCCAGCTGATGCTCGCTGGTGTTGGGGATGGCCACGCTCATAGCGGCGATGGCCGGGGCCTCAGCCGGGTCCACCCCGTCCTCCACCAGGCGGCGGATCTTGTTGTTATACAAAAACTGCTGCTTCTCCAGCGAACGATAGGTGGAGCATATGTAGGGGGCGTTGCCGGCGGCCTTACAGTCTGCGATCATTTGCAGCAGCGCCTCGGCGCAGCGGACATCCACATATTCGTCCTCGCCCACATATTCCGTTGGCTCCAGCATCACCAGCTCCGGCTGATAGTCTGCCGGCAGCTCGTTCCAGGGATTCACCAGCATCAGCAGCTCGGGCACCGGCTCCGGCGTAGGAACGGGTGTTGGCTTCGGTGTAGGTCTAGGTGTGGGTGCCGGGGTAGGCTCTGGCGTGGGTTCCGGCGTGAGTTCCGGCGCTGCCAAAGGAAAGAGAGGCCCGCCGCTGTCCAGCCGGTATATGGCCAGGGTGCAAAGTACGGCGAACAGTACCACCGTCAGCAGCAGGCTGATGACCACTCTGTCTTTGTTTTTCAGTTTCACGGTATGCTCTCCATCAGAAGTTGATAAGGCCCAAATGCTCCAACAAAATTTTCAGGCCGATAAAAATGAGGATAATGCCGCCGGCAAGCTCGGCCCCGGCTTTGTATCTGGTGCCGAAGGCCCGGCCAATGTAGCAGCCCGCCGCCGACAGCAGAAAGGTGGTGCAGCCGATGAGCAGTGCGGCGGGAAGAATATCCACCGAGAGGAAGGCAAAGCTGATGCCCACGGCCAGCGCGTCAATACTGGTGGCCACAGCCAGAAGCAGCATGGTCTTAAAGCCGAAATCATCGCTGAGCTGCTCCGCCTGGCCCCGGGACTCCTTGATCATGTTGCCGCCGATGACCAGCAGCAGGAGGAAGGCGATCCAGTGGTCAACGCTGCGGATCAGCACCTCAAAGCGGCAGCCCAGCAGCCAGCCGATCAGAGGCATCAGGGCCTGGAAGCCGCCGAAATACAGGCCCACCAACAGGGCCTGCCGCGCCGACAGCCGCTTTGCCCCAAGCCCCTTGCAGATGGAGACGGCAAAGGCGTCCATACTCAGGCCCACGGCGATCAGGATTAATTCAACAAAGCTCAACTTCAGCGCTCCCAACGGTGCAAGGATTTAAATATCGTACAATATGTTTACAAAAAAGTCAAGGAAAGGGGCGGCGAATGGGGTAAAATTCATACATCCGCAAAACATATACATAAGGAAAACCGCAAAAGGAGAATCGCTATGCAGGAAGTTTATGAGATGCTGAAGAAGGCCGGTACTTACTATCTGGCCACCTGTGAGGAG
The DNA here is from genome assembly GCA_004560305.1 of bacterium. Taxonomy (GTDB): domain Bacteria; phylum Bacillota; class Clostridia; order Oscillospirales; family Oscillospiraceae; genus Limivicinus. The sequence goes on from SFVI01000004.1 coordinate 80,612, forward strand.
GGCCAGCCCAGGGTGCGCCCCTTCGGTACGGTGAATCTGTACAAGGGGAAGCTGTACATCCAGACCGGCAAAAGCAAGGCCGTATCCCGGCAGCTGCACGCCAACCCCAAGCTGGAGATCTGCGCCATGGTGGACGGCAAGTGGCTGCGGGTGGAGGCCAGCGCCGTGGAGGACGATGACCGGGCCGCCCGGGTCAGCATGCTGGAGGCTTACCCGGAGCTGCAAAGCATGTACAGCCCGGACGACGGCAACACAGAGGTCTGGTATCTGCGCAACGGCACCGCCACCCTCTACTCCTTCACGGAGCCGCCCAAGGTGGCCCGGTTCTGATGCGATCCCGATAACTCTACGGAGCGTTGATTGCTTTTCCGCCAAGATGTCCTATAATGAGGGCAGAAGGAGGGAAAATCAATGGATAACGGAAAGATCGGTGAACTGATACACCGGCCGCTGCGGGAAGCGGCTGCAGCCCCTGTCGGCCCGGAAAGCCGATGAGGAGCACAGCCTGACCGTCCAGCGGATTGAGACAGAGCATTTCGTCAGCAGCGGCCACCCCATGGCAAGAGAACACCACATCGCCTTTCTGGCCCTGGTGAAGGATGACAGCCTGCTGCTGCGGAAGCTGTACCCGGAGTGGGAGCTGCAGACCCGGCTGCCGTTTTGGGGCCACACCCGGCTCTATTTCTACTGTACGGAGCACGGCCTGTTCTGGCAGAACGTGTAAATCAAAAAGCCTGAGACAAGCGTCTCAGGCTTTTTCTGTTATTCAATTGCCTCAGTGTTTCCCGCTCTTATCGCCCACGCCGAAATGCAGCTCTTTCATGCCTTCCACTTCATCGCAGATATCCTTCAGGGCGCAGATGGAACAGTCCGTAGGCAGTCCCTCCAGGATATGGGTGAGCGTACCGGTGACGGCGCTGGCCTTTTTGGCCGCGGCCTGCAGGGAGGCATAGTCCGCCTTGGGGTCGGTGATAAAGATCACGGTGGCGTTGAGGACGTTGGCGTCCTTCTTATACTCCGCCACATAGCTTGCCCCTACAGAGCGGAAGCTGATGCCTTTGGCAAGGGCCTTTTTGCTGACACGAACCTGCTCCCGGGAGCTTTCCGGGGACATGCGCACCATGTAGCCCTCGGGGTACACATGGTACTTGGCAAACTCAATGTCCTTCAGCGTGCGGTAAACCGCCTCGTCGTCATCATCCAGCACGCCCACCCGCAGCAGAACGATGCGGGCAAAGTCACAGTCGCCCTTGATCTGGCCCATATCGGGGCCGTAAAGGATGACCTGGTCCTTGTCCACCAGCTCGCTGCTGGAGGTAAAGAGAACATAGTTTGCACTGCCCTTGCCCAGGGCGCCCATCTCATAGGCTGCGTCCCGCTGGAGCACCAGCTCGCTGGCGCCGGTGTCCGCCCAGCAGTCCGCCGGGGCGTAGTCCCAGACCTTGGCGCTGAGCCCTTCCAGCTGGGCGCGGGTATCGTTTATCAGGGAATTATAAAGCTCCATAGTTTAGAACACCAGATCGACCTTCTTGCGGTCGAAGATCAGATTGACCTGCTTGTATACCCAGCCCAGAAGCTTCTGGTCCAGGTTCCAGAAGTAGACCACAAACAGTGCCGCCACAGCGATCACCAGGATCTTGACTAGCTTCTTAATGAATTTCCACATGAGAAAATCTGCTCCTTTCCTAAAAGTACCGGGTCAGAGGGGCGCTTACTTCTTGGCCAGGCCCTTCTGACGGGCGTACTCAGCAGCGCCCAGAGCGCCCATCAGCTGGGGGTCGGTCTTCAGCTCAATGACCTTCAGCTTCAGCACGTGCTCGATGGCTTCCTTCAGGCCGTCGTTCTTGGCGCAGCCGCCGGTGAGGGTGATGGAGTCGGTGGCGCCGGCCTTC
>SFVI01000030.1 GCA_004560305.1 bacterium
ATATATAAAGGAGTTTACGACTATGAAATACTACGGCGGCTGTGATGTGGGTTCCACTTATACCAAGGCGGTCATTCTGGATGAGAACGGCAAGATCTGTGCCGACACCACCATCCGCAGCAAGATCAATTCCGAAGTCTCCGCAAAGCTGGCGATGGAGGAGGTTCTGAACAAGGTGGGCTTGAACTCCTCCGAGGAGCTGGGCTATCTGATCGGCACCGGCTACGGGCGCAACAAGGTCCCCTTCGCCGACGAGAATATCTCCGAGATCTCCTGTCACGCCATGGGCGTGCACGTCACCGACCCCAGTGTCAAGGCCATCATCGATATCGGCGGCCAGGACGTGAAGGGCATCTCCATCGACACGGACGGCACCGTGAAGAACTTTGCCATGAACGACAAGTGCGCCGCCGGCACCGGCCGGTTCTATGAGGCCATGGCCCGCAGCTTCGAGATGACGCTGCCCGAGTTCTCCAACCTGTCCCTGACGGCCAAGAACGTTATCCCCATCACCGCGCAGTGCACCGTGTTCGCCGAGAGCGAGGTCATCACCCTGGTGGGCGAAGGCAAGCCCATGGACGAGATCGCCGCCGGTATCCAGATGGCCGTGGCCAAGCGCTGCTTCGTCATGAGCAAGAAGGCCGGCGCCACCGACGCCATCACACTGACCGGCGGCTGCGCCAAAAATGCCGGTTTGAAGCAGGCCATCGAGCACGTGCTGAAGCTGAAGGTCATCGACCTGAAGACCGATCCCCAGCTGATGGGCGCGCTGGGCGCCGCCGAGTACGCGCGGCAGAAGGGCATGGCCCGCGTCTGAACACCTCTTGCCATTTAAGGAGGCTACGATATGTGTAAGGTTTTCAAATTTCTCTTTAAGCTCATCCGTATTCTGGCGGTGGCCGTGGGCGCACTGTTCGTCGTGTACTTCTGGAACCTGGACCAGAAGCTGCTGGGCTGGGCCTATGTGCAGGTCAACAAGATCTTTGACCGCAAGAAAGTGGATATCAAGTTCTGATGGAGCTGTATAATCCGATCATACGGGAGGTGGAGGCGCTTGCCGGCGCCTCCACGCCCAAGCGGTACGCCTATGACCCGGCGGAGGCCTGGGAAGATACCGGGGCTTTCGAGCTGGTCATGCTGCGGGACGCCGCCTTTGAGCTGGGCGGCAGCGGCAAAAGCGCGGTGAATTTCACCTGTGTGACCTCCTCTGCGGAGCTGGTGCCCGGGGACGAGATCGTGGTCTGCGGCCCGGACCTGAACGAGTTGAACGGCGACAGCCACTATGCCCGCATCGCTCTGCTGCGGGTCGGCGATATCGAGTCCGATGACGAGGACGACACGGAGCAGGCCTTCCGGGCCATCCAGGACATGGACTTTGTGAAGTACCATGTGTTCCCCAAGGGCTATATGATCCGCACAAGCTCGGAATCCAGCCGGGAACAGGTGCGTATCAGCCGGGAGGCGGTGCAGAAGGGCATGACGTTCCGCCGCATCGGCGCGGACTTTATCCAGCAGTATAAGCAGAACCGCAACATTCTGGCGGTGAAGCTGCTGTTTATCACCGCGCCGGAGGCGGACTACGCGGCGCTGACCAGGGACGCCAAGACGGTCAAGGACATCACCATGAGCCTGACGAAGATCCTGGAGGGAATGCCCACCGACTGCGGCTCCTGCAACCTGAAGGCCATCTGCGACGAGGTGGAGGGTATGCGCGAGCTGCACTTCGGCAAGGAGCATCACACCACGGAGTGAGCCCTCTCCCCTATCCACAGGCAAAAGAACGGCCCACAGGGCCGTTCTTTTTTGTTCGTGTGCCGAAAGGCCGTCCATCGAAGGACGGCCTTTTGCACAAAAGGATACCCGCCGGAGGGCGGGTATCCTTTTCTTCTTTTCAAATGCGGCGGTCACGCTGCTGGCTGTTGTAGTGCTTTTGCAGGAAAGGATAAATGACCTTGTAGATCAGCTTGTTCTCCAGATTGAGATAATAGATGGTGAACGTGCCCGCAAACAGCAGCGCTGCAGTGATGAGCAGGCTTTTCAGCAATTTTGCTGCGAATTTCATATGGTTCCCTCCTTACCAGGCCAGACTGTCATCGAAGTCCACCAGCGTGGGGTCCAGCGGTGCCTCGTTCAGTACGACGGTCATGTATTTGTTGACGGTGTTCCGCATATCCCGCCGGGAGATGGTACGGCAGTCCTCCAGGTCGTGCTCCAGGAATATGAAGTGGAAGCCCAGGTCACGGGCCTGCTCCTCCATGAGAGCGTGGACGCCGTTCATGCCCTTGCAGGCCACGTTGTCGTTGAAGATGACCATGTCGCAGTTGAACTTGCTGGCCCACTCCCACACAGCGTTGACGTTGTCCCAGCCGCCCACGGCATGGTGGCGCATGACGCCCTTTTCGGAGAAGAGGGCCAGATCCTGAATGGCCTGTTCCGGGTCGGTGGTGGAGATCATGTTGTGACCCATGGTGGAGTCCATATTCAGCACGATATTGATGCCCCAGCAGTTCTGGACCCAGGTGGGGAAATCTGTGTAATACACCGCGGAGGGCCCCCACAGGAATGCCCGGTGGCGGGTAGTACCGCCGAAAGGCTCATGCTTCCGTTCGTAGGCCTCCAGCATGAGCTTCAGCACCTTGCGGTCGTTTTTAGTGAACTGGTCCTCCTGGCCGTTGACGGAAGCCCAGGAATATAACCGATACAGACTCTCGGCAATGCCGCAGAGGGCGGAGTAAGGCGTCTTGAACAGCTCCCATTTCTCCAGCTCGATGCGGTTCTGCTCGTTCATGTGCTCAGCGCGGGCGAACAGGGCCTCCCAGTCGTACTTGACGCCGTAGTTCTCCTGAATAAAGGCGATGGCATCCCGGAGGACCTGGGTGGAATAGGGGTGCGCGCCGGGCTCGTTGTGGATCATGGCCATGGTAACGGGGAAATCCGGCAGACCAAAGCGACGGCGCTGGAACATGGAGGTGGCCTCGCTGGCGTTGCAGGGCATATTGGTGGTCAGAACAGCGCGGCCCACAATGGGGAAATCGTCGTCGATGGCAACGCCGGTCTCCGCCGAGCAGCGGGAGCAGACGTCAGCGGCCAAGCCGAAGGACTCGGCCACATCGATGTAGTAGGGCTCCAGGTGTTGGTCGATGTCACAGATGATGAACTCCGGCAGTGTTTGGATGGGGATGGGAATCAGGCCGGGGAAGCCGGTCATAAACAGGGGCGGCATGACCTCGTCCATGGGAACGATGTTGTCGCTGTCCCTTCCGCCGCCCAGACGCTTGTCGTTGGCCAGGACCAGGGCGATCTTTTTCGTGAGGCTGCTGACGATACAGTGCATATTCATGTGGGCGATCTTCAGCTCGTCCTCCCGGTAGCCCTCAAACAACCGGTCAATAAAGGCGAAGGTGCCCAGATAGGAGCCCATCCAACGGTACTCCCAGAAGCCCTTGAGGATCGGCACCGGGGCGGAGGCCACCATTTTGCCCATGGCCAGCAGGTTGTTCAGCCAGGCGGTGTAGTCCACAAAGGTATCCTTCACACCGCGCCACTCCCGGTGGCGGGCGATACCGGTCTTATCCTCATAGCGGCTGCGAAGACCGCCCTTGCCGTTAGCTGCCTGCCACTTGGGGTCAAAGCGTTCCAGCTTTTTATCGATCACGCCGATGACGGCATTTGTCCACTGCTTCAGTACCATGGTCACACCTCCTTATGGCCCAGCTTTTTGATCTCCAGACTCTCGACAAAGGCCTGGAAGCGGGTACGCAGCTGACCGACGCTGCCCAGGGTGTACTCCTTCTCGATGGTGCAGCAGGGGATGCCCATCTCCTGCTGAAGCACGTGGCTGGCCAGCACCTTTTCATAGCTCCAGAACTCGCAGAACTTCATGCTCTCATAGATGATCCCGTCGGCGCCGTAGTCCTCCGCTAGACGGCGCAGCTCACTGTGCCGCTGGTCGATCTTGGCGCCGTCCATAAACCGGACGCACTGGTTGTGGTGCAGATAGTGCCGACATACCGCGTCGAAGGCCGTCTCGCCGCCGTGGATCTCGATCTCCTCCCGGCCGGGGAAGGTGCCGAAGCAATAGCGATCTGCCACCACCATGGCACCGCAGCTCTCCAGCAGCTTGGTAAATTCCGGGTCGTCGATCTCGCTTCCGGCCAGCACGACACGGGCACGGAAGGGGAATTCCGCCTCCGGCCGGCGTGTTTTCAGCTCCGCCAGCGTCTCCTCCAGATACGGCAAAATCAGGTCATGGGGACAGACCTGACTCACCAGGACGATGACGTGGTATTCATAGCCGGTAATGACCGGGTTTTCCGCCTTACGGAGGTCGCCGATCTCCGTGATGACCCGACAGAGACGGTTGTGCTTTTCAATGGCGGCACGAATCGCATCGTCAGAGGTGTCCACGCCGAAGCTGTCGCGCAGCCGCACCGAACAGAGCGTTCAGATAGTTGAAGCCGCCCTCGATGGCCCGTTCCAGGATACAGCGGACATAGGGACAGTTGCGGTTGGTCATGTAGTAGGACGCGATCTCTGCGGTGCCGCTGTTGGGGGCCCGAAGGCGGCTGGAAAAGCAGCCTGGCAAATTCAGCAGCACTTCGGGTATATAGTAGCAGTTATATCCCAGAGCCAGCTGGCCCTCCGCCGCGGCGCGCTGGACCAACTCGTTGTTGGCCTGCTGCAAAAGGTCCTCAAACCAGATCAGGTGCTTCAAGTCTTTCATGGGCAAAACTCCTTCTCAATGGGGACTTCTCCCCGGATTTGGGTCGTGGGTCTTGCTGGTTCACACACTATTTACATTTTAGCATTTTTCAACTATTTTTGCAACTATTTGCGCCGTATTTTTTGTCATTTTGGAAAAAGAATGACCGCCTCACGGCGGTCATTCTTTTTCTGATGATCTACTGCCACAGGGAGCAGAGCAGGTCGGTGTAGGCGGTGGGATCGTCGATGGGCAGACCGGCGATCAGTTGCGCCTGATTGTAGAAGACCTGGGCGAACTTTTTGGCTTTCTCCGGGTCGGTGAGCCGGGTCTTTTCGAAGGTCAGGAAGGCGGGGTGATCCACGTTGATCTCCAGAATACGCTTGGCCTTGAGCCCCAGCTCCGGCTGGGCAGCCGTGAAGTACTTTTCCATCTCGAAGGTAACGCCCTCACCACTGGAAAGGCAGACCGGGTGGGTCTTCAGGCGAGTGGAGGCCTTGACCTCACTCACCTGACCGCCCAGGGCCTCCTTGATAAAGGCAAAGGCCTCCTTGTACTGCTGCTCGTCCTGTTCCTGCTTCTCGGCCTCACCGGGCAGGTCCAGATCGCCGTCGGTGGCGGAACGGAAGGGCTTATCCTTATAGGACCTCAGGATATCGGACAGAAACTCGTCGGCTTTGTCGGTAAAGTAGAGTATCTCCATGCCCCGGTCCTTCAGCAGTTCCGTCTGGGGAATGTGGTCCACAGCGTCCACCGTGTCGCCGGAGGCAAAGTAGATGTACTTCTGGCCCTCCTGCATACGGGAGACGTACTCGTCCAGCGTCACCAGCTTTTTCTCGATGGAGGAATAGAACAGCATCAGATCCTGAAGCATATCCTTTTTCTCGCCGTAGTTGTCCATGGCGCTGAGCTTGATCTGGCGGCCGAAGGACTGCCAGAAGGACTCATACTTCTCGCGTTCGTCCCGCAGCAGACGCTCCAGCTCGGCCTTGACCTTTTTTTCCAGGTTGGCGCCGATGAGCTTCAGCTGGCGGTCGTGCTGCAAAAGTTCACGGGAGATATTCAGGTTCAGATCCGGGGACTCCACCACACCGCGGACAAAGTTGAAGCACTCGGGCAGCAGCTCCTTACACTTGTCCATGATCATCACGCCGGCGGAGTACAGCTGCAGCCCGCCTTCGAACTCCTCGGAGTAGTAGCGCAGGGGCGCCTTCTCTGGTATAAACAGC
>SFVI01000021.1 GCA_004560305.1 bacterium
CGAAAAATTGCGGAAATACACACAAGTATTCCCGCAATTTTTCATTTTACCTGAACGAAAAAGTTCTCGCTCAAAACTGCTGTGCACCTGAAAAAGAGAAATTTTTCTGTCAGGCGAGGCGAAAAGCGCAGAAATACTGGATATGTATTTCGAGCATTTTCAACGATGCATGACGGGAAAAGATCCTTTTTCAGGCTGCCGCATCCCTACCTTGCATGCCCTAAGCGGCAGATTTTTTGGCCGTGACTGAGAGGTTTGCCTTTACCGGCAGACAAAGCAATGCCATTCTTCCTCGGACTTGTGCTCCAGAATGGCAAAGCCGTTGGCCTTCAGGGCTGCCTCCGTTTCCACCCAGCGGTGCTCGATAATGCCGGAGCAGATAAAGACTCCATTCTCCGCCAGGAAGGGCCGCACCATGGCCGACAGGGGGATGATCACATCCGCCACAATGTTGGCCAGCACCAGCTGATAGCCGCCGCCCAGATAGGCCCGCAGGGAGGCGTCGGCAAGGATGTCCCCGGCGCAGACCTTCATTCTGTCCGGCCCGATGCCGTTGAGGGCCGCGTTGGAGAGCACCACCTCCGGGGCCTTGGGGTCAATATCCACGCCAAAGCAGCTGTCACAGCCCAGCACCAGGGCCCCGATGCCCAGGATCCCGCTGCCGCAGCCCAGGTCCAGCACCCGCACGCCGGCCCCGGCAAAGCCCTCCAGCGCCGCCAGACACATCCTGGTGGTGGCGTGGCTGCCGGTGCCGAAGATCAGCCCCGGGTCCAGACGCAGGGGCAGACGGCCGTCCTGTGGGATCTCCTCCCATTCCGGCACCACCACCAGCTTTTCGCCCACCTCAATGGGCTTGTAGTATTCCCGCCAGTTGTTCTCCCAGTCGCTGTCCTCCACAAAGCCGGTCTCCACATCGCCGTAGGCCGCCTTGATGGAGCGCAGCACCGCCAGACCCTCCTCATCGTCGGTCAGATAGCACTTGATCCGGCTCAGGCCCTTGAACTTGTCCTCCAGCTCCTGGTCCACATAGTCCCAGTACTGGTGGTTGTTCTCCAGAAAGGCCTGGAAGTCCGCCTCGTTTTCGATCACAAAGCCGCCCGCGCCCATGTCCGCCATCTGCTGGCAGCGCAGGTCGATCTCTTCCTCCGGGGTATTTACGGTAACTTCAATGTAACGCATAGGGTTCTCCTTTACATTCTATTGTCTTGATTGTACTCCATCCCAACCGCCTTGTCCAGTGCACACTTTGAAAAGCTGTTGTAAATTTGCATAATTTGACCGTTGATGTTTTATAAAAAACGCACAGAATGTACTTGCAAATTTTTTAACAAGGTGGTATCTTATATATGCTAATTAAATAACTAACAAAGTCGCGGCTCCAAGAGCCGATTGTTTGAGGAGGAAATGAAAATGAAGTGCCCCCGTTGCGGAAGTGAAATGTATGTGGATGACCACCGCAAGTATGACCTGCATATGTGCTATGAGTGCGGATACATGGAAGGGCGCAGCTATGGCGCCAGCCCGGCAGGTACCAAGGCCCGGAAGCTGACCAATTTTGAGCGGCTTCGCTCCATGAATGAGAATGAAGCGATTGTCTATATCGCTGCCGGCTTGCACGTGGATGAAAACCTCCTGCGCAACTGGATGGCCAAGAGCTTTGCCTGAAATACATATTCTGTAAGATAATGATAGGCCCGGGGCTTGCCCCGGGCCTATCATTTCTTATTTCCGCCCTGCCACCCGGCAGATGCCGTAGGCCAGAAGGTCGGCTACAACGATGCTGGCCCCGGTGGGAGTCTCCAGAAAGTAGGAGGCCAGCAGGCCGGTCAAAAAGCACAGTACAGAGATGCACGCCGCCGTCAGCACCACGGCCTTGAAGCTGCGGCAGATGCGCATGGCGGAGAGGGCCGGGAAGATGATCAGGCTGGAAATCAGCAGCGCCCCCATCATCCGCATCCCCAGCACTACCGTGATGGCCGTCAATACTGCCAGCAGGGTGTTGAACAGCTCTGTTTTTGTGCCGGTGGCCCGGCTGAAGCTCTCGTCAAAGGTGACGGCGAAGATCCGGGGATAGAACAGCACAAACAGCGCGATCACCGCCAGGGACAGCAAAATGCTGAACACAGCATCCCCCCGGCTCAGGGACAGCACGCTGCCGAACAGGTAGCTGGAAACCTCCGTGTTCATCCCGGTGCTCAGCGACAGACTGATCACGCCGATGGCCAGGGCGCTGCTGGAGATCATGGCGATGGCCGCGTCCCCCTTGACGGCGGCGCTCTGCCGCAGCCGCAGCAGCAAAATGGCCGCCAGTACCACCACCGGCACCGCCACTGCCAGCGGCGCCAGATTCAGCGCCGAAGCCACCGCTAGCGCGCCGAAGCCCACATGGCTCAGCCCGTCGCCGATCATGGAATAGCGCTTCAGCACCAGGGACACCCCCAGCAGCGCCGCGCAGAGGGACACCAGCACCCCCACGATCAGCGCCCGCTGCATGAAGTGGTAGGAAAACATCTGTATCAGTGCCGTCATATCTGTCCACCTCCCAGGAAACGCCGGGCCAGGCTGCTCTGCCGGTATTCCGCCGCCGTGCCGAAAAACAGCTGGCTGTGGCCCAGATGCAGGATGTGGGTGGCATAGCGCACCGCCTCATGAATATCGTGGGATACCATGATGACAGAGATGTTGTCGCAGAGGTTAATGAGCTTGATCAGGTTGTACATCTCCCCGCTGGCAATGGGGTCCAGCCCAGTGACCGGCTCGTCCAGCAGCAGCAGCTTTTTTGTAGCGCAGAGGGCTCTTGCCAGCAGAACCCGCTGCTGCTGCCCGCCGGAGAGATTCTGATAGCTCTCGTCTTTGATCTCCTCGATGCCCATGCGCTCCATATTCTCCATGGCCCGCTGCTTCAGTTCCTTCGTATAAAACAGCTTGCTCCCCAGGGAGTTGAGACAGCCGGATAATACCACCTCATACACGCTGGCAGGGAAGTCCCGCTGCACCTGGGTCTGCTGGGGCAGATAGCCAATCTCCGTGGCCTTCAGCCCGTCGGAGAGGGTGATGCTGCCCTGCTCCGGGGCCTTCAGCCCCAAAAGCCCCTTGATCAGCGTGGACTTGCCGGAGCCGTTTTCCCCCACCACGCAGAGATAGTCCCCGGCGTTCAGGGAGAAGTTTACCCCCTCCAGCACCCGCTTGCCCTCATAGGCAAAGCACAGGTCCTTGCATTCCAGTATTGCCATCAGCCCCAAGCCTCCCTCAGCGTGTTAAGATTCTGCTCCATCAGCCCCAGATAGCTGATCCCTTCGTCCAGCTGCTGCCGGGTCACATTGTGGCAGCAGTGGAACAGCAGCTTTTGACAGCCCGTGTCCTCACAGATCACATCCGCCATCTTCTGGTTGGAAAATTCAATGTAGAATACTGCCGGCACCTGCTCCTGCCGCACCTTGTCAATCAGGAAGGCCACCGTCCTGGCGGAAGGCTCCGCCTCCTCTGCGCAGCCGGGAAAAGCGGCGTAGTAATCCAGCCCGTATTCCTCCACAAAATACCGAGCCGGAAACCGGTCGGCAAAGATCATGGTGGGGTGGCCGCTGCTCTCCGCCAGGGCCCGGAACTGCTCATCCAGGGCCAGCAGCTTATCGCAGTAGCTCTCGGTGCGCCCGGCGTAATAATCGCTGTTGGCCGGGTCAATGGCGCTGAGCGTCTCTCCCAGCGCCTGACAGATCAGCGCCGCGTTTTTGGGGGAAGTCCAGACGTGCTCGTCATACGCCGCCTCCTCATGGTCATGGCCCTCGTGGTCATGGTCATGATCATGCTCCTGCCCGGCCACCTGCATCCCGGCCTTCACTTCCTCCTCCAGGGCCTGCACGCAGTCCAGCATCACCAGCCGGGGGATTTCTGTTTCCATCCCCTCCAGCATATCCTCCAGCCATACCTCCGATTCCCCGCCGTTGCAGATCAGCAGGTCGCAGTTTTGGATGCGCAGGATGTCCTGGGCCGTGGGTTCAAAGCTGTGGGACTCGGACCCGGGGGGCACCAGCAGACACACGTTGGCCTTGTCCCCGGCAATTTCCCGGGCAAAGTCAAAGGCCGGGAACACCGTGGTAACAATATCCAGTCCCTCCCCGCCGCTTTCATAGCAGCCGCCTTTGCAGCCGCAGAGGGGCAGCAGCAGGCAGAAACTTATCATTATGGAAAGAAATTTCTTCATGGCATCCTCCAAATCTTATCTAATATACCCCAAAAACCGGGGCTTTTCAAGTCCGGGCTGGGATGATATAATCCTTTTCATCAATCACCGGGAGGAAAAACCATGAATATCTGCGTTTTCGGCGCTTCCAGCAACGAGCTGGACCAGGCCTTTTATACCGCGGCCCAGGCCCTGGGCCGGGCCATCGCCGCCGGCGGCCATACTCTGGTCTACGGCGGCGGTGCCGGCGGCCTGATGGGCGCCTGCGCCCGGGGTGCGGCAGAGCTGGGGGAGGCCATCATCGGCATCGCGCCCCGCTTTTTCGATGAACCGGGCATACTATATAAGGAACGGGGCCAGCTGATCTATACCGACACCATGGCCCAGCGCAAACAGCTTATGGAGGAAAAGGCCGACGCCTTCCTTGTGCTCCCCGGCGGCATCGGCACCTTTGAGGAGTTTTTTGAGGTGCTGACCCTGAAGCAGCTGGGCCGCCACAGCAAGCCCATGGTCATGCTCAATACCCTGGGCTATTACGACGCCCTGGTGCAAGCCCTGGAGAAAGCGGCGGACTTCGGCTTCATGAGCCGCAATTGCCTGACCCTGTTTACCCTCTGTGACAGCCCGGAAGCCGCCGTGGAACGCTGCGGCGTCCGGGAGGAGAACAGGGGAGGCATCCGCCGTCTCAGCGATTATAACCGATAAAGCAAATGAACTTCCAGGTGTTTCCTGCCTTTTTTGCACTACGCTATTGAATTGATCCCGGTTTTTATGTATAATCAATTATTAAAATAATTTTAAGAGATGTAGAAAGCGTATGAAAAAAGAGAAGGACTGGAAGATACCCTTTGCCAGGCCCCGGATCACGCCGGCGCTGGAGGCGGCCGGCTTCACCCCGCTGCTGACCACCGTGCTGGCTCTGCGCGGGGTTGAGGATGGCCAGCAGGCCCGGCAGCTGATCTATGGCGGGGCGGATTGTATTCATGACCCTATGCTGATGACCGGCATGGCCGAGGCCAGGGAGCGCATCCTGCAGGCCGTTGACCGGGACGAGACCGTGGCTGTCTACGGCGATTATGACGTGGACGGCATTACCTCCACCTGCCTTGTGACGGACTATCTCCGTTCCAGGGGCCTCAATTGCATCCCCTATATCCCGGACCGGAACGAGGAGGGATACGGCCTCAACTGCGCCGCCCTGGATAGCCTGAAGGCCCAGGGGGTGAGCCTGGTGGTGACGGTGGACTGCGGCATTACCGCCGTGGAGGAGACGGAGCACGCCAGGGCCCTTGGCATCGACATGGTCATTACCGACCATCATGAGTGCAAGCATGACGCCCTGCCCAAAGCTGTGGCCCTGATTGACTGCAAGCAGGAAGGGGACCGGTATCCCAACAAGGATCTGGCCGGTGTGGGCGTGGCCCTGAAGCTGGTCTGCGCCTGCGAGGGGGACAGCAAGGCCATGCTGGACCGATATGCCGACCTGGTGGCCATCGGCACCGTGGCGGACGTGATGCCCCTGGTGGATGAAAACCGCTATATGGTGAAGTACGGCCTGGCGCTGCTGGAAAAGAACCCCCGGCCCGGCATTGCCGCCATGCTGCGGGAGTCGTCCATTGATCCCAAAAAGCTGAGCGCCTCCGTCATCGGCTACAGTCTGGCCCCCCGGCTCAATGCCGCGGGGCGGCTGGGCAATGCCGGCATTGCGGCAAAGCTTCTGATGAGCCGGGACCCGGTGACGGCCACCAACCTGGCCGTAGAGCTGTGTGACCTGAACCGCCGCCGCCAGAGCATTGAGACCGAGATCTGGCAGGAGGCCAACCAGCTCCTCTCCGGCAAAGCGCCGGACAGTCCCATTGTCCTGGCCAGTGACAAATGGCACCAGGGGGTCATCGGCATTGCCGCCTCCCGCCTGGCGGAGCAGTATTCCCTGCCTGCCATCATGATCTGCCTGAATGGGGACGTGGGCAAGGGCTCCTGCCGCAGCTATGGGGGCTTCAACCTCTTTGACGCTTTAAGCTCCTGCTCGGAGCATCTGCTGGGCTTCGGCGGCCATGCTCTGGCTGCCGGGCTGAATATTCGGAAAGAGAACCTGCCCGCCTTCCGCCAGGCCCTGGCGGACTATTACCGCAGCAACAAGCCGGAGCACCTGCCGGAGGTGCAGTGTGACCTGCTGATCACCGACCCGGCGCTGCTTTCCATCGACAATGTGAAAAGCCTTGACCTGCTGGAGCCCTACGGCAACTGCAACCCCAAACCTCTGATGTGCATCAGCGCCGCCCGGCTGGAGAGCGCCTCTCAGGTGGGCAACGGCCGTCATCTGCGCATACGCATCCGCTTTGGTGACCAACGCTTTGAGGGCATCTTTTTCTCCCACAGTCTCGGCGAGCTGGGTCTGCGGGAAGGGAACCTGGTGGATGTGGCCTTCCGGCCCCAGATTAACGAGTACCGGGGCAGCGTGTCGGTGCAGCTGGTGGTTTCCGCCCTGCGCCGCCATACTCCGGAGCCTCTTTGCGACGCCATCCTTTCCGGGGATGAAAGCGCCCTGTGGGCCGCCTCCGCCTATTGCCCGGCGCGGACCGATTTTGTGCATGTCTGGCGGGCCATGGACGAGGGCTTCACCGTAGGCGGTGATACCCGGCAGGTGCTGAGTCAGTGCCTGACCGGCATGGAGCCGGAGCGCTTCTGCCTTTGCCTGATGACCCTGCTGGAGACCGGCCTGCTGCAAAGCGCCAGCGGCCGTGTATTTTCCGCTGTGCGCAGCCAGATCTCCGGCAAGGCCGACCTGGAGGGCACCCGGCTTATGCGCCGGCTCCGCAGTTACTTATAAATCAAATGGGAGGGACAGATATGGATAAGCAGGAAGAAAAAACCAATCAGCTCCTTAATCCTGATGAAATGTTTGACGCTCTCATCACCAAGATCAAGGAGACCTGCCCCGGCATGGACCTGGGGCGCATCCGGGCCGCCTATGACATGGCCCGCCTGGCCCATTCCGGCCAGCTCAGGAAGGACGGCTCCCCCTATGTGACCCATTGCGTGGCCGCGGCGGATATCACCGTGGATATGGGCCTGGATGAGGACTCCATCGTCTCCGCTCTGCTTCACGATGTGATCGAGGACACCAACCTGACCCATGATGATATTGCCCGCCAGTTCGGCGAGGCGGTGGCGGATATCGTGGAGGGTGTCACCAAGCTGACCCGTGTCCAGTATACCAGCAAAGAGGATGAGCAGATGGAAAATCTGCGCAAGATGCTCATGGCCATGGCCAAGGATATCCGCGTCATCCTCATCAAGATCGCCGACCGGCTCCACAATATGCGCACCATGGCCTACCAGTCGGCGGATAAACAGCGCTCCAAATCCCTGGAGACCATGGAGATCTATGCCCCCATCGCCCACCGCCTGGGCATGCAGCGGGCCAAGTGGGAGCTGGAGGACCTGTCCCTCCAGTACCTGGACCCGGCCGGCTATAAGGAGATCACCACGTCTCTGGAGGCCAAGATGGGTGACCTGGAGCGCTTCATGGCCAGCATGAAGGAAAAGATCCAGACCCGCCTGGACGCCGAGGGTGTCAAGGCCACCATCTATTGCCGCATCAAGCATGTCTACAGCATCTACCGCAAGATGTACGCCCAGAAGCTGGACATCAACGGCATTTTTGACCTGTGCGCCTTCCGGGTCATTGTGGACACCATCCCGGACTGCTACAATGTGCTGGGCATCATCCACGATATGTTCAAGCCGGTGCCCGGCCGCTTCAAGGACTATATCTCCACCCCCAAGCCCAATATGTACCAGAGCGTTCATACCACCGTCATCGGCTCCGAGGGCATCCCCTTCGAGGTGCAGATCCGCACCTGGGAAATGCACTATACCGCCGAGTACGGCATCGCCGCCCACTGGAAGTATAAGATGGGCAGCGGCGCCACCGCCGTCCGGGAAGGGGACGAGGACAAGTTCGCCTGGGTCCGCCGGCTGTTGGAGAGTCAGCAGGAGTCGGACGCCCAGGACTTTTTCCATAACCTGAAGATCGATATGTTTGCCGACGAGGTCTTCGTCTTCTCCCCCAAGGGGGACGTGATCAACCTGCCTGCCGGCGCCACCCCCATCGACTTTGCCTACAGCATCCATTCCGACGTGGGCAATCACATGGTGGGCGCCCGGGTCAACGGCCGCATCGTCACCTATGACCATGTGCTCCAGAATGGCGACATTGTGGAGATCCGCACCTCCAAGAACGCCCCCGGCCCCAGCCGGGACTGGCTGAACGTGGCCAAAAGCGGCTCCGCCCGTACCAAGATCAAGCAGTGGTATAAGAAGGAGCGGCGGGAAGAAAATGTGATCCGGGGCCGGGAGATGCTGGAGGATGAGCTGAAGCACAACGGCCTCACCCTGGATGACGCTCAGGATGAGGAGACCATCGCCCCCATCCTCAAGCGCCTGTCCTTCGGCACCATTGAGGACCTCTATGCCGCCATCGGCTACGGCGGCGTCACCGCCACCCGGGTGGCCAACCGCATCCGGGACGAGCTGCGCACCAAGCCCGACCGCAAGACCGCCCTGGACAAGGTCTCCGAGGCGGCGGAGCGGCGGGAAAATAACGCCAAAAAGACCGGCAAGCCGGTCCACGGCATCCTGGTGGAGGGGCTGAGCAACTGCCTGGTGAAGTTCTCCCGCTGCTGCACCCCGGTGCCGGGGGACGATATTGTGGGCTTCATCACCCGTGGCCAGGGCGTCTCCATCCACCGGCGGGACTGCACCAACTGCGCCCAGCTGATGAACCAGCCGGAGAACCAGGGCCGCTGGGTAGGCGTATCCTGGGCCGAAAATATTACCGACAGCTATGTCACCACCGTCACCATCGCCTCCAAGGACCGTTCGGGCCTGGTTATGGATATTGCCACCGTCCTCAACTCCCTCAACGCCAAGGTGCGCTCCCTGACCTCCCGGGATACCGGCGCGGGCCTGGCCGTCAGTACCATCACCCTGGAGGTCAAGAGCAGCGGAGAGCTGCGGTATATCATGGGCCGCCTTGCCTCCATCCCCGGCGTCAGCAGCGTGGTGAGAAACGGCAACAAATAATCGGAGGATAAGAAAATGAGAGCAGTTGTCACACGGGTAAAATCCGCCTCTGTGGAAATTGACGGGGCGGAATACAGCCGCATCGGCCCGGGCTTTTTGGTGCTGCTGGGCGTCCATCAGGAGGATACCGAGGCCCAGGCTTTGAAGATCGCCGATAAGATCTGCGGCCTGCGGGTCTTTGAAGATGAAAACGGTAAAATGAACATGAGCCCGGCGGACGCGGGGGCGGAGCTGCTGATCATCAGCCAGTTCACCCTCTTTGCCGATTGCAAGTCCCGCCGCCCCGGCTTTTCCAAGGCCGCCCGGCCGGAGACCGCCATCCCCCTCTACGAGCTGGTGATCCGCCAGTGCCGGGAGCGGGGCTTCACGGTACAGACCGGGGTCTTTGCCGCCGATATGAAGGTGGCCTCCGTCAATGATGGCCCTGTCACCATCCTTCTGGATACCAATGAATTGTAAGGAGAGTATACTATGCTGATCAAAACCCTGCCTGTGGGCCACCTGGGCACCAACTGCTATGTGGTCACCGATGAGCAGACCCTGAACTGTGCCGTGATCGATCCCGGCGAGGAATCCAATACCATCCTGGATTATATCGAGTCCAACCACCTCCACTGCAAGCTGATCCTGCTGACCCACGGCCACTTTGACCATGTGGGCGCGGTCTATGCCGTGGCGGAGGAAACCGGGGCCGTCACCTACATGAACAAGAAGGACGATGCCCGCTATGCCGGCAACCCCTTCATGGCCTTCCGCCTGCCGGAAAACGGCCGCTTCTATGACGAGGGGGACGTGGTGGAGCTGGATTCTCTCCGCTTTGAGGTCTTTGCCACCCCCGGCCACACTCCCGGCGGGGTGTCTCTCCGCTGCCAGGACGCCCTCTTCACCGGGGATACGCTGTTCTGCGGCTCCTGCGGCCGCACCGACTTCCCCGGCGGCGACATGGACGAGGAGCTGAAAAGCCTGAAAAAGCTGTGCCTGCTGGAAGGGGACTATGAGGTCTACCCCGGCCACATGGACCAGACCACCCTGGAGCGGGAGCGGCAGTTCAACTACTATTGCCGCATGGCCATGGATATGTGACGCCACATCAAACCAACAGCCCCGCCTGTCAAAAGACAGGCGGGGCTGTTGGTTTATTTCGTTTTCTCAGGCTTGCAGCGCATATTCCAGCGCGGCGCGGATATGTTCCCGGATCGTCTCGTAACTCTGACCGGGCTGGGCTTCATACAGTTTTTCTCCCTGATAAAAGAGACTGGGCACATAGTAATAGTCCCGGCCAGTGGTCAGCGCCGGCTCCTCGCTTTCCTCGATCCATCGGATGGCGATTTCCCCAAAGGCCGGGTTCTCTTGCAGCAGCTCGCCGATGGCCTTCCGGGCCTTGACGCAATAGGGGCATCCGTGCAGAAAAAACAGCTCCAGTTCTTTCATGTGTTTCACTCCCTCTGTCGTTTATTGAAATACAATGGCCTTTGCTAGGGCCAGGGCCTGGGCTTCGCCCTGGAAGTAAGTCACCAGAGCCAGGGCGAAGGGGATCGCCGTCCCCAGCCCACGACTGGTGATGATGCTGCCGTCTGCCACCACAGATTCGGTGCAGGCCACCGCCCCGGTAAGCTGATCCTCCATCCCGGGGTAGCAGCAGGCCTTCCGGCCCTCCAACAGCCCGGCCTTGGCCAGTACCGTGGGTCCTGCGCAGATGGCGGCTGTCAGCTTTCCGGCCGCAGCAAAACGCCGCAGCATATCGATGACCCGCTCATCCGCGGCCAGATTGTTCACGCCCCGCAGCCCGCCCGGCAGGATCAGCCCGTCGTATTCCTCCATGACCAGCTGGGAAAGCGTTTTGTCCGCCCCCACGCGGATGCCGTGGCTGCCGGTCACCTCTCCGCTTTCTTTCACGGCCACAATGTCGCAGCCGATCTTGGCCCGCCGCAAAAGGTCAACCACGGTCAGCGCTTCCACTTCTTCGTAGCCCTCCGCAAACAGGATCGCCGTTCTCTTCATAAAATTCTTCCTCCCTTTGATTTTTTATTATACCCGAAAAAAGCAGCAGAGTAAGTCCTTGTCTCCCCTTCATTGCCAGAAAAAGCTGCTGCTGTCGAACTTCCCGCCGGCAAAGAGGGCTTCCACCGCCGCGGAATAATCGCCCAGCCGCTGGGCCTTCAGAAGCCCCTTGGCCTCCTTCTTGCTGTCCGGGAACTTGTACAGCATATAAAACCACAGCTCCTTCAGCCTGGCCATGGCCGCCTGCTCACCCAGCCCTTCCGCCAGAAAGCGCTCCAGCAGGGCGTCATGGAAGGCCTTCAGCTCCCCGGCGGTAAGCCCGTTCCCGCCCCGGATCAGCCGGGGCAGCGCCGGGTCGGCCACCGCTCCCCGGCCCAGCATCACGCCTGCCAGACCGTCAGCCGCTTTCAGCTTGTCCATATCCTCCGGGGAAAAAATGTCCCCATTGTACCACACCGGGCAGCGGCATTTGGGCAGGGCCGCCAGAAAGGCCGGCAGATCCACCGCGCTTTTATACATTCCCGCCCGGGCCCGGGCATGGATGATCAGCCGCTTGATGGGGTATTTATTGTATATTTCAAGGATTTGGGCAAATTCCTCCGTCCGCTCTACGCCCATCCGGGTCTTGATGGAAACGGCCACCGGGCAGCGGCTGAAAATCTCCGCCAGACAGTCGTCCAGCGACCGGAGATCTGCCAGCATCCCGGCCCCCTTGTGCTTGGCCACCACTGTGCCGGAGGGGCAGCCGATGTTCAGGTTCACTTCCTCATAGCCCAGCTCCTGCAGCTGCCCAGCCACCCGGAGAAAGGGCTCCGCACGGTTTACCAGCAGCTGAGGGACCAGCCGCAGCCCCGCATTGTTTTCCGGCAGAATATCCCGCAGGGTGCTGGCCTTGAACTTGCCGCTGCCGTCCGGAGCGATGAAGGGGGCAAAGTATTCCGCCACGCCGCCGAATCGTTCGGCATGACATTGCCGGTACAGCCGGGAGGTGATCCCCTCCATGGGGGCGAAACTCAGAAGCATTTTGCGTTCTCCTTAGCGTATTCTGCTTCTACTATACAGGAAAAGCCGGGAAAAGGAAAGAAGGGAAAGAAAAACCTTCTTAAAATTTTTCGTATATACATAGAATTTTCACAAATCGCTGTTATAATACGAAATTAAAGATTAAATGGGAGGAATGGAAAGTGAAGCACCCGGCACTTGCAAGAGTGTTTTCCATTGTGCTTGCGATACTGTGCCTGTTTCTGCTGGTCAACGGGGTCCTTGGCTTTGGGAAAGCGGACACGGCCCTGGAAGACAGCCTGAAACAATACCAGCGTCTGGAGGAAAAGACCGACACCTATGCTGAACTTTCCACCCAGCTGAAAAACAGCGTCAGTTATGAGGAGGCCCTGGCGGAGCTGGAAGCCCTGCAGGAGCAGCACGATGATGACGCTGCCCAGCATCGGACCGACCTGGCCACCCACACTGCTACCATGGGCGGCTATGAGCTGGGGGCCGGCATGATCCGGGACGGCCAGGAGCAGCTTGCCGCTGCCAAGGCGGAGCTGGAGGCTGGTAAAAAGCAGCTGGAAGCGTCGGAGCAGCAGCTGAATCAGGCGGCGGCCGCCTTCAATGCTGCCAAGCCTATGGTACAGGGAGTCATTACCCAGTTGACGACAGCCGCAAACGGTTTGAATGCGGCTGCTGGCGGCGTAGATGCCATGATCGCTTCCCTGCAGGCACTGGGCAATCCGCCGGAAGACCCCGGTACGGATGCGCCCACGGTGCCGGATGAGCCTGTTCCCGTTGAAAAGCCGGAAGAACCGGCGGAGGATGCTGGCGAAGAAGCACAGGCGGACTACCAGACCAAACTGGCTGCCTATAATGAATACCTGGAAAAACAAGCGGAATATGATGCCGCAAAGAAAGCCTACGAGGAATATCAAGGCAAGAAGACAGCCTATGAAACATGGGCTGCCGGCTACGGAACCGCCGTTGCCGGCATTAACGGGCAGCTCTCCGCAATGAGCGAAGGAGTTAACGCCGCCGCCGGCGGCATTGGGATGGCGGTTTCCGGCCTGTCTGCCCAGGCGCCGGAGCTGGCTGCCGGCCTTCCCAGTGCGGAGCTCACCGTCCCCACCCTTTCGGCGGACAACACGCCGGAACAGAATATTGCCGCCCTCAACGGGTTTAAGGGCCAGCTGCTTTCTGCAGCCTCTGTGCCCGGTCAATTGCAGGGGAATCTCAGCGCCATGGAAGCCCAGCTGGCGGCCGGCCAGCAGGAGCTGGCCAAGGGCAAAGCCCAGCTGACCCAAGGGGAGCAAGCCCTGAAAAAAGCGGAGCAGGAGCTGCAGCACCAGCTGGAGCTGCTCTGGTATAATATGGGCCAGCTGGAGGATGAGTCCGCCGATCTGGAGGCGGATAAGCTCCGCCTGGACCAGGAGTCTGAGGATCTGGATCGCCGCCTTGTCAGCGTGGATGAGAAGAAAGAAATTGAGCAGAAGCATCGCTCTGCCCGCATTGTCCTCATGCAGGAGGCGGGGATTGCCTCCGCTGTCAATGCCGGCGGCGATCTGGTGGAAAGCGCCCGGGCCTATATCCAGAACGGCCGGGACGGGGCCCAGCGCCATCATGGCCTTCTGTATGCCATCAATGCCCTGGCCCTTGCCGGCGGCCTGCTGGGCCTGCTGAGCATCCCCGGCTCCTTTGAAAAGACCAAGCGCCGCCTGCTGCTGATCCTGCCCACTGTTCTGTGCCTGGCCTGCGCCCTGGCTGCTGACGGGCTGAATATGTACCTGGGCCTGGGCCAGATGTACACCGCTCTGGCCGCCGCCCTTGCCGCTGTGTTCCATCTGGCGACAATCCTCCCCAGAAACAAGACCATTGTCACAGAATAAAAACCCTAATGAAAAAACTGGCTTGATTTTTCAAGCCAGTTTTTTGTTTCAGCCGTTCAGCCATTGGAGCTGTTCCTGATCCCAGGCGTACTTTGTGCCGTCCAGCTCCGTCAGTCCAAAGCGCAGGAAACCAAACTCCCCTGTGCTGCCCCGGTCGGCGGTGGCGTCAAACCAGAGCCATTGCCCATCCAGCAGGGCAATGTTCCACATATGATTCTCGTTGAAGTACTTCCCCGTCACGTTGTAGCAGGGGATTCCCGCCTTCTCAAACAGCAGCTTTACCGCGTGGGAGTAGCCTCCGCAGATGGCCACGCCATCCCGCAGCGCGCCCAGAGCGGTCTGGGATTCATAGGGCATGTTGCTTTTGTCGGTGTAGTAGCGCTGGTCATAGCTCACCGTACTGGTGACGTAGGCGTATAAAGCCTCCGCCTTTTCCCGCTGGCTCATGCCCGGGGTGACCACCTGGGCAATCACCTGCTCTGCCAGCCGGTCCGCCTCTGCCAGCGCCGCCAGACCGGTCTCCATGTCCGTACCGTAGGAAGCCTGATACTGGATGGCGGTGGCGTCTCTGTTCAGCATACAGAGAAGATAGCCGCCGCCGGCCTGCTGCAGGGCCCGGTTCATACTGTCCGGGTCCAGCTCCCGGTTGGTGATTCGGACCGGAACCGCTTCCTGCCCTATATTTTCCTCCGCCAGGGCAATCAGCTCCGGGATGGAACCGGCTTCCTGCCCGGCAAAGCCCTCCGGGAAGTCCCCGGTCTTATAGGGCATATAGTGGAAGGTGCAGACCAGGCTGCCTGCCTCCGAACCGATCGCCAGGTCATAAGCATATTTCAGTTCCGGCCTTGCCGCCGCGATCTCGTAATACAGGTTCCGCACGTCCATCTCCGGCTGCTCCAGCCAGCTCCCCGCAATCTCTGCTGTCAGCCTGGGGCAAAGCCCTTCAATAGCGCCCGCCATGGCATTTTTCAGTTCCTCCCGGCTGCCTGCGGTGATTGCCATGGGCTCCGGCGTTGCCGTTTCTACCGGCTCAGCTGTTTCCACCGGCGCGGGAGTCTCAACCGGTGCTTGTGTCTCTGCGGGCATCTGACTGGGCAGCGGAGGCTTCTCCGCGTTCTCCTGTTTTCCCTTATTCCCGCAGCCGGCCAGAACAGTCATGGAGAAAACCGTCAGGCAGAGAAGGCAGAGGAAATAATTAAGCTGTCTCTTCATAGTTGCCTCCCAACATGTTTTTTGAAGCCGTCCGCTTCATGGGCTTTATCAGCGCCAGGCATACTCCGATGGTCAGCACATCCGCCGCCGGCTGGGAGAGACAGATTCCCGTGACCCCCAGCAGCTTTGGCAGCAGCAGGATAAAGGGCACATAGAACAGTCCCTGCCGGATCACCGAGAGGAACAGTCCCATCCTGGCCCCGCCGATGGTCTGGAAGGTGATGGTCATCATGTAGCACAGGCCGAAAGCCGGGTACAGCGCCACCTGGGAGATCAGCAGCCACCTGCCCAGCTCCACCACCACTTCGTTGCGGTTAAACAGCAGAATCAGCGGCCTTGCCAGCACAATATAAATTCCCGCCACCAGCACCGTCAGCAGCAGCGCCCCCTTAAGAGCAAAGCGGACTGCGCTGTGGAAGCGCTCCTCATCCCTGGCGCCGAAGGCGTAGGAAGCCACCGGCTGATAGCCCTGCATAAAGCCCATCACCATGTAGCAGCCGATCAGGATCAGCCGCTGCACCACGCCGTAGGCCGCAATGATCAGGTCCGAATCCGGCAGGGGCTTTGCGGCAATATTGGTCAGGGAGGTGGCCACTGCCAGGCAGATCTGGATCACCGCCGTGGGGATGCCGATGGCGGTGACCTCCCACAGGAAGCGGCCGGACAGCTTAAAGAACCGGGGCTTCACCTGGATGAGGGAGCGCCCGCTGCAATAGAACCAGACCAGGATCAAAAAGGTGACGCATTGGGAGATGCTGGTAGCCAGGGAGGCGCCCTCCACCCCCATGCCAAAGCCCCAGGAGAACATGAACACCGGGTCCAGCAGCACGTTCAGCGCCGCCCCGGTGATCACCGCCACCGAGGAGATTTTCACCGAGGATTCCGCCCTGGCCGCACAGTTCAGGCTCTGGGCCGGCAGGTTAAACAGCGCCGCGATGAACATCCAGAAGGCGTAATCCTTGGCCTGGGGCAGCACCGCCTCTGAAGCGCCGAAGCTGCGCAGCAGCGGCTCCATGAAAAGAATACCCAGCAGGCAAAGCGCAATGCCCACGAACATGGAAAAGCCCACAATGGTGGTGACGGTCTGGCTGGCTTTCTCCTTCTGCCCTGCGCCCAGCTGTCGCCCCGCCAGAACGGCGGCTCCGGCGGCAAAGATGTTCTCAATGGAAACCATGATCAGCAGCAGCGGCAGCGTTACGCCCACCGCCGCCAGGGCAAGGTCGCTGTCGAGCATCCCGATATAGGCCGTGTCCACAATGTTGTATACCGCCTTGGCCAGCAGGGCCAGCGTGGCCGGTATGGCCAGCTGAACAATGGCCCTGGAGGGCTTCACTGTGGACAGCAGGGATTCTTTTTCACAGTTCTTCATATCCATCCTCCAATACGCCGTGCAGCAGAATGTCCAGCTGCCGGCGGCATTTCTTCTCGTGCTCAGTCAGTATTTCATCCATGCTCCGTCCGCTCCGGAAGGCAGCGCGGAACCGCAGATTGAAATAATCCATGTACATCCGGAAATCCTCCACCACTGCCTCCGCGCGCAGTCCGGCCCGCAGGGGTGTCTTTGCCAGCACGCCGGTGAGAACATCGGCATTCAGCCGGTCAAAGCCCTGCCGCCGACGGGCGATCTCCTCCGCCAGCGCCGCCGGTGGGTTGAAAGCCGCCTCCGCGAAAATACCCAGATACACTGGCTGCAGGGCAAAGAAGCGGAGTCTTGCGTCAAAATAAGCCGCCAGCTTTTCTTCTGCCGTGCCGGACAGCTTCCCGGCCGCCTCCTGCAAATAGGCGCAGACCCGGTCAAAGCAGTCCTCCACACACAGCAGGTACAGGGCGTCCTTATCCTTGAAATGGTGGTAGATGATCCCCTTGGAAATGCCCTTCTCCGCGCACACGTTGCTCAGCGACGCGGCCTCATAGCCTTTTTGGGAGAACTCCTCCAGCGCCGCCTCCAATATCCGCTGCCGGGACAGCGCGTTCTTCTCTTCTCGATTCATTCCAGGACCTCCAAATAAAAAACAGACCGATCAGTCTGAATTGCACTATAGCACAAACAGACCGCCCGGTCAATTTTTTTCTCTATGAACTTTTGGTGAATTCTGCGTAAAGGAAGCCCCCGGTCTGACCGTCGGCCAGACCGGGGGGAATGCTTTATTCCGCAAAGCCCATGGGGTTCTTGGACTGCCATGCCCAGGTGTCCCGGCACATATCGTCCAGGTTGTACTGGGCTTTCCAGCCCAGCAGTTCCGCGCTCTTGTCGGGGCTGGAGTAGACCGTGGCCAGATCGCCGGGGCGGCGGGCAACGATCTCATAGGGGATTTTGATCCCGGTGACACGCTCAAAGGCCTTCACCATATCCAGCACGCTGTAGCCCATGCCGGTGCCCAGGTTAAAGACGTTCTCGCCCTTATGCTTCTGCATATACTCAATGGCGCAGACATGGCCCCGGGCCAGGTCCACCACATGGATGTAGTCCCGCACGCCGGTGCCGTCATGGGTGTCATAGTCGTTGCCGAACACGTTCAGATGGTCCCTGCGGCCCACGGCCACCTGGGAGATGAAGGGCATCAGGTTGTTGGGGATGCCCCGGGGATCCTCGCCGATCAGGCCGCTTTTGTGGGCGCCGATGGGGTTGAAGTAACGCAGCAGGGCGATGGACCATTCCTCGTCGGCAAAAGCGGTGTCCCGCAGAATCTGCTCGGACATATACTTGGTCCAGCCATAGGGATTGGTGCACATGCCGGTGCGGGAGCTTTCCTTCAGCGGCATCTCGTTGTCGCCGGAGTAGACCGTGGCGGAGGAGGAGAACACGATGTTCTTCACGCCGTGATCCTTCATGGCCCGGCACAGGGTGATGGTGGAGTTCAGGTTGTTGTCGTAGTATTCCAGAGGCATGGCCACAGACTCGCCCACGGCCTTCAGCCCGGCGAAGTGGATGGCGCAGTTGATGTCATGCTTTTCGAAGATGCGGTCCAGGGCGGCCCGGTCACGCACATCGATCTCGTAGAAATCCAGGCTTTTGCCGGTGATCTGCTGTACCCGCTCCAGGGACTTGGCGCTGGAATTCACCAGGTTGTCCGCCACGATAACGCCGTAGCCTCTCTCCAGCAGCTCCACGCAGGTGTGGCTGCCAATGTATCCGGCACCGCCGGTAACCAATACGTTCATTCTGTATGACCTTCCTTTCAGTCCAGCAGTGCTTCGGGGTAGATTCCCTCAGCCCGCATTTTTTTAATGGCGCTGACAACGCTGTCCATATCCTCTTTATAGGTCACGCCGTACCAGGCCTCGTCACAGTTGAGCACCTTCACCTTGCCCTTGCCTGCCTTGACCATATCGTTGACCACAAAGGGCAGGAAATATTCGCACTTCTCCGGGTTCTTGGGCAGGTTCTCATCCAGCCAGGCGGGGAAATCGTCAGCCAGCTGCTGCAGCATGGTCTGGCCGAAGGCCCAGCAGTTCATGGATACCGGCACATTGCCGGACAGGGGGTGGAAGGTCTCGCCGTCCTCGGTGTACCTGCCGTTCTCGCCGTCCTTGAAGATCTTGGTGCGCTCCACCACGTCGGTGAGGTACCCGTCCTCCACCTGACACACGCCCCGGGCCACGGAGCCGTTTTCCGTCACCGTGTTTTTCAGCAGATAGGCCACCATGGCGTGCTCGTTCCCGGGCCTGTCGCTGGTAAGGAACTCATACAGCTTCTGGTAGGCGCTGCGGCCGTAATAGTCGTCGGAGTTGATAACGGCGAAAGGCCCGTCAACCGCGCCCTTGCAGCAGAGCACCGCATGGCCGGTGCCCCAGGGCTTGACCCGCCCCTCCGGCACCGCATAGCCCTCCGGCAGCATCTCCAGCTGCTGGTAGATGTACTTCACCTCGAAATACTTCTCCACCCGCTTGCCGATAAAGTTTTTGAAGTCCTCCTCAATTTCATGCTTGATGATAAAGGCCACCTTCCGAAACCCTGCCCTGTAAGCGTCGTACAGGGAGAAGTCAATGATGGCGTGGCCGTGATCGTCCACCGCGGTGATCTGCTTGAGTCCGCCGAAACGGCTGCCCATACCCGCCGCCAGAATAACGAGAGTGGGTTCCTGCATGATACATCCCTCCAAAACATCTGATGGTGAGCTTATTATAACAAGCGGTCGAAAATTTGTATAGAGAAAAAATATTTTATTAGCAGCAATTTCTTCCTCAACACGGATGATTTTACGCAGAAAGACAGAAAGAAAGAGGAACAGCGGACGCTGTTCCTCTTGAGACTGTCAAAAAACGATGCTTCACGCACCGAAAATAGAGTCGCGGGGGTGCGCGAGGGGGTTAAGACCCCTTGCTCTCCTTGCCGCGATACCATTTGGTTTTCACT
>SFVI01000022.1 GCA_004560305.1 bacterium
ATCTTGGAAATATTCAACGTTTCATTTACAACCCCTCCGTCAAAAATCAAAGATTTTTGCCACCTCCCCTTACACAGGGGAGGCTTTGGCTGGTTCTTTCACAAGCTGACCAGGCCGCCCTTTTGGGCGGCCTGGTTTTTTATTCAGAAGATAAGCTGCACCAACAGCATATAACAGGCGGTACCGCCCAGGATGCTGAGGATGGTGCTGCGCTTCCACACATGGAGAAGCACCACCACCGCGCAGGAGAGCAGCTCCGGAATACCAAAGGGGGCGGCGGTTAGCTGCACGTTCCGCAGGCAGTAGACCACCAGCATGGCCATGATGGCGCTGGGCAGCACCCGGCCCAGGTAGGCAATGAAGGGAGGGGTCTCCCGCTTGCCGCCGAAGAGCAGGAAGGGCAGAAAGCGCAGGGCCACCGTCACCAGGGCGGCCACGGCAATGATCAGGGCAGCGTGACTCATGCTTTCGCCCCCTTTCCCCGCCGGTAAAGGCTCAGGCCCAGCAGAATCAGCACCATAGCCGGTAGCAGAAACTGATCCGCACCGAACAGCAGCAGGCACAAAAGGCTTAGCCCCAGGCCCAGGAGAGCCGGGGTGTGCTCCTTGGTGCTGAGCCACTGCTCCGCCACCACGGAGACGAACAGGGCCGTCAGAGCAAAGTCGATGCCCTGGGTACTGAAGGGCAGGGCCGCTCCCAGCAGGCCACCCAGAATGCTGCCCAGCACCCAACAGGCCTGATCCATGGCAGAAACCAGCAGGTAGAAATACCGCTGCTCCCCCTGCAATAGCTGCGGCGGGTTGCAGACCAGGGAATAGGTCTCGTCAGAAAGGGCATAGATCAGATACGGCTTGAAGGCGCCGGTGATCTTGTACTTATCCACCATAGAGAGTCCATAAAACACATGCCGCAGATTCACCATCACCGTGGTGATGGCGGCAGTCAGCAGGCTGGCCCCGCTGTCAATCAGCTCCAGCGCCACAAATTGCATGGAGCCGGCATAGATAAACACGCTCATAGCCCCGGCCCAGAGGGCGCCGAAGCCCCGGCTCTGTACCACCATGCCAAAGCCCATGCCGATGATCAGATAGCTGTACATTACCGGCAGAGCGGCAGTCAGTGCTTTTTTGAAAACGTTTTTGTTCATTTTCTGTCTCTCACATCAGAACTGGAAATAGATAAAGGGGTTCTCCCCGGTGTAGGCCAGGCCCAGGGTCAGGCCCACAAACAGGAAGAAAACCAGCAGGCCGGGGATGGTGTTGAGCTTCACCTGGGGATAGAAGCCGTCGATGGGGCCGCCCAGCTTTCTGCTGCGGAGGGCGGCAGCCAGCGTAGCCAGGGCCACGCAGCCCAGGCCCAGGATGGCCCAGCTGCTGAGATGGATGACGCCCTGCTGCCAGGTGAAGATGGCCCTGAACACGGCCAGGGCGGTGGCAAAGGTCCCGGAGCGGAAGAACACCAGGCAGAAGCTGACATAGCCGAAGGTGCCCAGCACACACAGGCTATTGACCAGGAAGCCGTCCCGCTTCTCCCGGCCCTGGGTGGCCTTCAGAAACATCTTATGAACGCAGAGGGCCAGACCGTGAAGGCCGCCCCAGGTCACGAAGGTCCAGGCCGCGCCGTGCCACAACCCGCCGATGAGCATGGTTAAAAGCAGGTTCAGATACCGGCGGGCCGTTCCCTTCCGGTTGCCGCCCAGCGGAAAGTAGACGTACTCCATCAGCCAGGTGGAAAGGCTGATGTGCCACCGCTTCCAGAATTCGGTGACATTTTTGGAGATGTAGGGCAGGTTGAAGTTTCGGGGCAGGTCATAGCCCAGGCACTTGGCGCAGCCCACCGCCATATCCGAATAGCCGGAGAAGTCGCAATAGATCTGGATGGAATAGGCCGCCACCGCCAGAAGCACCGTCACCGCGTGGAAGGCCGCCGGGGTATCATACACCGCGTCCACAAAGACGGAGATGTTATCCGCAATGACCACCTTTTTGAACAGGCCCAGGGCAAAGGCCTGGACGCCCTGCTGGAGATTATCCAGGCTGATGTTCCTGTCCTCGTAGAGCTGGGGAATGTACTCCCCGGCCTTGACGATGGGGCCGGCCACCAGCTGGGGGAAGAAGGCAATATACAGCGCCACGTTCACAAAGCTTTTCTCCGCGGGAATCTTGCCCCGGTACACATCGATGGTATAGCTGAGGGACTGGAAGGTGTAGAAGCTGATGCCTACCGGCAGCAGAATGTTCAGGCTCCCCGCCCGGGCGATGCCAAACAGGGCGCAGAAGGAGTCCACAAAGAAGTTGAAATACTTGAAAATGCCCAGAATCACCAGGGGCATGACCACGCCCAGCGTGACCCACAGCTTTTTGCCGTCCTTTTCATAGGCGGCGGCGCAGACATAGGCCACCGCCGTCAGGCCCAGCATCAGGAAACAGCACTTCCAGTTCCACCAGCCGTAGAACACATAGCTGGCCAGAAGCAGAATCACATGCCGCAGGGAATTGACAGGCCAGGGCAGCAGGGCCTGGATTCTTTTCCCGTTGGTCAGGGCCATCAGTCCGCAGACGATGACAAAGAAGATCACAAATGGCAGGCTATTGAATACCATGTCAGCCCTCCATTTCTTTTATGGTCTGGTATACGGCCTGGGCAAACAGCCGGTGGCCCCAGCGGTTCATGTGCCCCATGCCGGGGGTGGTGTTGGCAAAGCCGTAGGGGAACTTGTGGCCCTCCCGGTACAGCGCCAGATAACTGTCCGTCAGGTCAACAAATAGGATGCCCGCCTGCTCACAGCCGGCGCGGAAGGATGCCAGGGCCTGGGGATCTGTGTGGGTACTGCCGCTTCCGTCCGATTCGGCATAGACCGTGGGGTCATAGACGATGATAGGCTGCACCCCGTGGGCCCGGCAGCTCTCCGCCGCAGCGTCCAGGGCGCAGTACAGCAGCTCCTGCATCCGCGCCCCATCGTTCTGGGGCGCCACCGGGTTCTCCGTTGCCACGCCGGATTCCTGGGCCGTGTCCTTCATGTACTTGGTGTAAATCAGCCGGAGGTAGGGGGCGCGCTGCAGCAGCTCCACCAGACCGCCGGTGCGGGAGGGAATGGGGGGAACCGTCCCCTCCACCAGCTTTTCCAATTCCTCCGTCTCAAAGCTGACGGTTCGGCTCTCGATGACCACATAGCTGCCGGGAGCATAGGTATCCAGGGCCGCCTCCAGATTGCTGAGGCAATAGATCAGGGTATGGCCGGAGGTGCCGATGTTGTAGGTATACTTCTCCCCGGCAAAGAGCCGGTTCAGCACGGCGGCGGTGTTCTCCTCCGGTTGTACATTCATCCCCTCCATATGGGAGGAGCCCATCAGGAGAATATCGATCTGTTCCCCGGGGGTATAGTCCCGCAGGTTGTTGAATCCGTCGTTATTGGTGCGGCCGAAGGCAAAGCCCTCGGTGCCCTTGCGGAAGAATTTATGGCTCTCCCACTTATACTCGGTGGCGCCGCTTTCGTTGGTATAGTGGATGGGCACGTTGTAATAGAAGCTGCACCACAGGCACAGCAGCAGCAATGCCGCCGCGCCGGCCACAGCCGCCTTCCCGATCCAGGTAAAAAACTTCTTCATATCTGACCTCAATGCTTGATTTATGACAGTTTATTATATCGTCCCAGGCAGGGCAAGTCAAGAAAGGAAAAAACGGTGCTTCATTCCCGAAGCACCGTAGAGACTGTCAAAAAAGCTGGTTTCACAGGCTCCCTTGTGTAAAGGGAGCTGGCAGCGAAGCTGACTGAGGGATTGTTTTATGAAATGTTTCAGCTTCTCAGTTACATCTTGCAAATATTGAACTTTTCTTTTACAACCCCTCCGTCAAAAATCACAGATTTTTGCCACCTCCCCTTACACAGGGGAGGCTTTGGCTGCTTCTTTGACAGACTGAACGGTGTTTCATTCCTGAAACACCGTGATAAGCAGCTCCGTATCGCTCTCGCCAAAGACGATAAGCCCTTCTTCCTTCAGCAGCTGTGCTGCCACACCGTCCCCCGGGACAAGGGTGCCGGTGAAGCTGCCGTCATAGATCTGCCCGCTGCCGCAGGAGGGGCTTTTTTCTTTCAGCAGCGCCGCCTTGCAGTCATAGCGCCGGGCCAGCCACAGGGCCGTCTCCGCCCCCTTTTGGTACTGAGCCGTCACATCCCGGCCCTGATTGCTGACCACTTTGTTCCCCAGGCGCTCGCTGGGGTCCCGGGGAGTGGGCAGGCCGCCGGCGGTCTCCGGACAGACGGGAATCAGCCGGAAGCATTCCCCCAGGGCGGCCAGCTGCTGCTCCGGTAGCCTGTTGCTGCCGCCGCAGTATTTGCATTCAAAGCCCAGCAGGCAGGCGCTGATCAGTACCTTCTCCATGGGCTACTTCCTCATGCTGATGCCCAGCAGGGCGCCGCAGACGCCGCCCACGATATGGGTCAGCTGGGAGATGTTATCCTGCAGCACGAAGCCGTTGACGATCTCCCCGCCGATGTACAGCAGCAGCACCAGGATCAGGGTGATGGGGATGCTGCCGTTTTTCATGCCGGACAGGGAGGACATGACGATCATCATGAACACGATGCCGGAAGCCCCCAGCAGGGCAGTGTTGGGGAAGAAGAGAAAGTGCACCATGCCGGAGATCAGGGCCGTGAGAAAGATGGCCCAGAACAGGGGACGGCTGCCGTACTTTTCCTCCAGCGGCGGCCCCACCACCAAAATCATCATCATGTTGCCGATATAGTGGCTGTAATCGCCATGGCCCAGCACATGGAGCACAAAGCGGGGATAGGTCCAGAAATCGGTCAGGGGCGCCCGGTAGACGCTGAAGCACTTGTATGTACTGGCCCCGTCGGTGAGGTAGCCCAGCAGCAGCGCGCCCAGAGAAACCAGAGCAAAGGTCAGCACCACCGGGGAATTATAGTGGAGCTTGATGTACCTGCGCTTCATTTTTCCCCCTCCAGCCGGGCCAGGGCCCGGTCATAGTGGGCCTTGGTACGCTCATCAAAGCAGACCATCCGCACCTGCTGCAGCTCCGGGGCCGTCTCCAGAAACTCCGCAATGGTGGAAATGGCGATCTCTGCCGCCTGTTCCAGGGGGAAGTGGTAGACCCCTGTGCTGATGGAGGGGAAATCCACGGTTTTGCAGCCATGCTCCCGGGCCAGCGTCAGGCAGGAACGGTAGCAGGAGGCCAGCAGCTCCGCCTCCCCACGGCTGCCGCCGTGCCACACCGGGCCGGGGGTATGGATCACATACTTTGCCGGCAGCCGGTAGCCCTTGGTGATCTTGGCCTGGCCGGTGGCACAGCCGTTTAAGGTGCGGCACTCGGCCAGCAGCTCCGGCCCTGCCGCCCGGTGGATGGCGCCGTCCACCCCGCCGCCCCCCAGCAGGGAGCAGTTGGCGGCGTTGACGATGGCGTCCACTGCCTGCTTCGTGATATCGCCCTGGATAATCTGAATTTTCCCCATCGCTTTCTTACTCCTTTGTTTCGATCTCCACCTTACCCTCCGCGGCGGACAGGCAGATGGCGCTGACCTTGGTATTGCGCCCGGCGATCAGCTTCTCGGCAATGGCGTCCTCGATCTGCTTCTGGATCAGGCGGCGCAGGTTCCGGGCGCCGTAGGTGACGGAATAGCCCTCCTTCACCAGATGGTCGATCAGGCTGTCGTCCCAGGTCAGGGTGATGTTCTTCTCCGCCATCACGTCCCGCAGCTCGGAGAGCATCAAGGCGGCGATGGCGCGGAAGTTTTCTTCGCTGAGCTGGTTGAAGCAGACCACCTCATCCACACGGTTGATAAACTCCGGCCGCAGGAACTCGTTCAGAGCCTTCATGGTCCGCTCCCGGCTCATGTCACTGAGACTGCCGCCGAAGCCCACGCTGCCGGTCTTGTTGTTGCTGCCGGCGTTGGTGGTCATGATGATGATGGTATTCTCAAAGTTCACGGTGCGGCCCTGGGCGTCGGTAATACGGCCGTCGTCCAGGATTTGCAGCAGAATGTTCATTACATCCGGGTGGGCCTTCTCGATCTCGTCAAAGAGCACCACACTGTAGGGCTTGCGGCGGATCTTCTCCGTCAGCTGCCCGGCCTCGTCATAGCCCACATAGCCCGGAGGAGAACCGATGATGCGGGAGACGGAAAACTTCTCCATAAACTCCGACATATCCAGCCGGATCAGGGCCTCCGGGGAATCGAACATATCCGCCGCCAGGCGCTTGACCAGCTCCGTCTTGCCTACGCCGGTGCCGCCCACGAAGATGAAGCTCACCGGCTTGCGGTGGGTTTTCAGGCCCACCCGGCTGCGCTTGATGGCGGCGCAGACGGCGGCGACCGCCTCATCCTGGCCCACGATATGTTCCTTCAGCCGGCCTTCCAGCCCGGCCAGATGCTCCAGCTCATCCTCACGGATGCTGGAAGCGGGGATCTTGGTCCAAAGCTCGATGACCCGGGCCAGGTTATCCAGACCCAGCGTCGGCACCGGCTTCGCGTCCAGCTCTTTCAGCTGCTGCTCCAGCTGCAGCTCCTTGCTGCGCAGCTGGGCAATGCGGGCGTAGCGCTGATCCAGCAGCTCATCGGTCATTTCCAGGCCCTTGGGGGCCTCGGCGGACATGAGGCCCTCCCGCTCAAAGCGGATATTCTCCAGGTCCCGCTGGGCCATCATCCGCTTGTTGATGTTCTCATCCTTCAGATTCACGTCGGAGCAGGCCTCGTCAATCAGGTCGATGGCCTTATCCGGCAGGAAGCGGTCGGTAATATACCGCTCGCTGAGCAGCACCGCCTGGCGGCACATCTCCTCCGGGATGCGCACGCCGTGGTGCTCCTCATAATAATGGGCGATGCCCTTGATGATCTTCACGCTGTCCTCAATGGAGGGCTCATTCACCGTCACCGGCTGGAAGCGGCGCTCCAGGGCGGAGTCCTTCTCAATATGCTTGCGGTACTCGGTGAAGGTGGTGGCGCCGATGACCTGGATCTCCCCCCGGGAGAGGGCGGGCTTGAGGATGTTGGCGGCGTTCATGCTGCCCTCCGCGTCCCCGGCGCCCACGATGTTATGCACCTCGTCAATGACCAGGATGATGTTGCCCAGCTTGCGGATCTCCTCAATGAGGCCCTTCATGCGGCTTTCAAACTGGCCCCGGAACTGGGTGCCCGCCACCAGGGCGGTAAGGTCCAGCAGAAACACCTGCTTATCCTGCAGCTTATAGGGCACGTTGCCCATGGCGATGCGCTGGGCCAGGCCCTCGGCAATGGCAGTCTTGCCCACGCCGGGCTCGCCGATCAGGCAGGGATTGTTCTTCTGACGCCGGTTCAGGATCTGGATCACCCGCTCCAGCTCCTCCTCCCGGCCGATCATATTGTCCAGCTTGCCCTCCCTGGCCCGCTGGGTCAGGTCGATGCAATAGCTGTCCAGGAACTTCCGCTTGGGAGCCTTGCCGTTCTCCTTGGGCTCCGGCCGGCGGGGCGCTTCGGCATTGCTGCCGCCGTTATCCCCGGCATTGCTGCCGCCGCCGAACAGACGGTTGAGGAAGGGGAAAGTGGCGGTCTTGCCGTCGTCCTCGATGCTGTCGTCCCCCTCTTCCACCGGCATCAGGCTCTCCAGGCCGGACATGGCGGAGCTGAGATCGCCGGTGAGACTGTCCAGGTCGTCGTCACTGATGCCCATTTTGTTGATCACGTCGTCAATGGGCTTTATGTGCAGTTCCCGGGCGCACTTGAGACACAGGCCCTCGTTCTTGGTCTGGCCTGCTTCTATTTTGGTAATAAATACGATCGCCACGTTTTTACCGCAGCGGGAACACATTGTAGGCTGCATGGATTGCCTCCGTTATAAGTATAGCTGCCTGTGTTAATTACATCAGGCTGTTGGTCAAAAAGTCGAATATCAGGAAAAAGCGGCCAAGGGTGGTGCGCTCCATGGTGTCCCGCCCGATGACGGCGCCCAGGAAGCTGAGCAGCCAGCACAGCAGCACGCAGTAGAGAAAGGCCTTGGCAAAGCCCAGCACCGCGCCGCCCACCTCGTCCAGCGCCTCCATATTGGGCAATCGGAAGGAGAGGTTGCCCACGTTGCCGATGGCCACCAGGAAAATCAGAATCAGCAAAAAGGCAATGACCATGGCCCCCACATAGGTGATGGTGTCACACAGGACGGAAACCACCGCCTGGGTCATGGTGCAGTTATTTTCCTCCGCCACAGCCACCGCGCGGCTGGCCAGGGTGTCCGCCCGCTTCTCGTAGAAGCCCACATTGGTCATGCACTCATAGGCATAGTCATAGCGCAGGGAGCTGTCCTGGGCCAGGATATCCTCCAGAGACAGGTCGCTGTTGCCGTAGCCCAGCCGCTCCAGCACGTCGTCCCTCGTTTTCTGGGAGTCGATATACCCGTCCACAAAGGGCTCCAGAGCCGGAACCACCTCGTGGGCATAGGCCGAGGACAGGAGGCTTCCGCCGAAGAGGGCGATGATGATGGCCAGGATTCCGGCCACGCCGCCCACCAGGCCCCGCTTATACCCGTTCCAGGTGCACAGGGCGATGATCACCAGAAGCAGGATATCGATTATGATCTTCATTCGTAGTTCATCCTTTATATGTATTGAATGGGCCGGGCTCCCCTGTGAAAAAAAGAGCCTGACCGCCGCTGCCGCTTTCTCATTAGTTTATCATTAGTTTATGAACAAATATATCATATCATAGCCATCAATATCTGGAAAACATTTCACCCACCACCCCGTCGTACCAGACCCGGTTGAGATACAGGCCCTGGGGCGGCATGGTGGGGCCGGTGAGCCGCCGGTCCCCCATTTCCAGCAGGTGAGGAATGTCCTCCGGCTGCAGTTTGCCGTAGGAGGCGTAGACCATGGTGCCCACCATAGCCCGGCACATATTGTACAGAAAGCCGTTGGCGCAGATGGAGATGGTGATCAGGTCCCCCTCCTTCTCCGCCCGGCACCAGTGCACCGTTCGCACGGTGGTTTTGGTCTGGGTGCCCTCGCTGCGGACGGCCCTGAAATCATGGGTGCCCTCGAAGGCCCGGCCTGCCCGCTGCATCAGCTCCATATCCAGGTGCTGGGGGTAGAAGCAGACCCGCTCTTGCAGGAAGGGGTCACGGATGTTGCTGTTTAATATTTTATATACATATTCCTTTTTTATACATGAGCCGATGGCGTTGAAGTCCTCCGGGGCCTCCACTGCCTCCAGCACGGCGATATCCCCCGGCAGCCGGGAGTTCACCGCCAGGGGCAGCCGCTCCAGAGGGATCCGGGTGTCGGAGCGGAAGTTGGCGCAGTAGCGCAGGGCGTGGACCCCCGCGTCGGTGCGGCCGCAGCCCACGGTTTTCACCGGGTGGCCGCAGGTCTTGGTCAGGGCCTCCTCCAGGGTCTGGGCCACGCTGATTTCGTTTTTCTGCACCTGCCAGCCATGATAGCGGCTGCCGTCATAGCGCAGGATCAGGGCGATATTCTTCATAGACCCCACTTCTTCAAATAAATGATTCCCGCCAGCAGCAGGACGCCCAGGGCCAGGGCGATGTAGTCCCTGCCCTGGAAAATCAGCTGCTTCATTCTTGTGCGGCCCTCGCCGCCGTGGTAGCAGCGGCTCTCCATGGCCACGGCCAGCTCGTCCGCCCGGCGGAAGGCGGAGACGAACAACGGCACCAGTACCGGCAGCAGGGCCTTGGCCCGGTCCATGAGACTGCCGGTCTCAAAATCGGCGCCGCGAGCCTTCTGGGCGGACATGATCTTGTCCGTCTCCTCGATGAGGGTGGGGATAAAGCGCAGAGCCATGCTCATCATGATGGTCATTTCATGCACCGGGAAGCGCAGCTTTTTCAGAGGGTTCAGCAGCAGCTCCAGCCCATCGGTCAGGGCAATGGGGCTGGTGGTATAGGTCAGAAGGAAGGTGCCGGTAATCAGCAGCACGATGCGCAGCACCATCTGGATGGCCCTGGCGATGCCCTCCCAGGTGATGATCCAGCCGGGGAGGATGGGGGTGCCGCTGGTGTAGAAGATGTTCAGCACGCCGGTGAGGGCGATGATAAAGATCATAGGCTTGAGGCCCTTGAAAATGTTTCTGGGGCTGATGTGGGACAGGGTCATGCACACCGCCACCACCAGCGTGAGCGTACCGTAGGCCACCCAGCCCCTGGCCTGGAACAGGGCCACGATGAACAGCACCACCAGCAGCAGCTTGGTGCGGGGGTCCAGCCGGTGGGCAATGGTATCGCCGGGGAAAAACTGGCCCAAGGTAATGTCTTTCAGCATACCGCGGCCCCCCTTATCTCCAGAATGGCGCTGAGCAGCTGCTCATGGGTGTAGATGCCCTCCGGCAGCTTCAGTCCCTGCTTTTTCAGGGCCATGGCCAGGGCCGTGGCGTGGGGCACGTCCAGGCCGATTTCGATCAGTTCCTCCGCCCGGGAGAACACCTCTCCGGCGCTGCCGTCCATCACCACCCGGCCATGGCTGAAAACGATGATCCGCTCCGCGATGCGGGCCACATCGTCCATATTGTGGCTGACGATGATCACCGTGGCCCCGGTCTTTTCCCGGTAGGCGCAGATGTTGTCCAAGATCTGGCGGCAGCCGGCAGGATCCAGACCCGCCGTAGGCTCGTCCAATATCAGCACGCCGGGGCGCATGGCGATGACGCCGGCGATGGCGATGCGGCGCTTCTGTCCGCCGGACAGCTCCAGAGGGGACTTTTCAAACAGTTCCTCCTCCACGCCCACAAAGCCGGCCGCCTCCCGCACCCGCTGGTCGATCTCCTCCTCGGAGAGCTTCATATTCTTCGGGCCGAAGGCGATATCCTTATATACGGTCTCCTCAAAGAGCTGATACTCCGGGTACTGGAACACCAGGCCCACCTGGTGCTTCACATCCCGGCGGCTGAGCTTGCTCTCATTGATGTCCTGCCCGCCGCAGCAGACCTTGCCGGCGCTGGGGGCAAGTAGGGCGTTCATATGCTGAATAAAGGTGGACTTGCCGGAGCCTGTATGGCCGATGATGCCCACCAGCTGGCCCTGGGGAATGCTAAGGTCAATATCCTCAATGGCCGCCACTTCAAACGGAGTGCCCGCGCTGTAAACATGGCGCAGCTGCTCCACAATTATTTCTGCCATCTTTTATCCTCTGAGTTTTTCCACGATCTCTTTGGCGCAGGCATCCACGTCCAGCGCCGTCAGGGGCAGGTCCATGCCCCGCTGCTTCAGGTCATACAGAAGCCGGGTGGTCTCCGGCACAGTGAGGCCCTCCCGCTCCATCAGGCCGATATCGGCAAAGACCTCCGCCGGCAGCCCGTCGGCAACGACGCTGCCGTTAGACATAACGATGAGCCGGTCGGCCCCCACGCATTCATCCATGTGGTGGGTAATCAGCACCACGGTCATCCCCTTCTCCCGGCACAGGCGGGTGATGGTGGAGATGACCTCCTCCCGGCCGATGGGGTCCAGCATGGCGGTGGGCTCATCCAGCACGATGATCTTCGGCTCCATGGCGATCACGCCGGCAATGGCCACCCGCTGCTTCTGCCCGCCGGAGAGCAGATGGGGCGCGTGCTGCCGCTTTTCATACATACCCACCAGCTTCAAAGCCTCGTCCACCCGGCGGCGAATTTCCTTCGGCTCTACGCCCAGATTCTCCGGGGCGAAGGCCACATCGTCCTCCACCACATTGGCGACGATCTGGTTGTCCGGATTCTGGAACACCATGCCCACGTTCCGCCGCAGCTGGATCAGCCGCTCCTCGTCGGCAGAGTCGATGCCGCACACCGTCACCTTGCCCTCGGTGGGCACCAGGATGGCGTTCATGTGCTTTGCCAGGGTGGACTTGCCGGAGCCGTTATGCCCCAGCACCGCCACGAAGCTGCCTTCCTCAATTTCCAGGCTGACGCCGCAGAGGCTCTCCAGCTGGTCGCCGGGATAGGTATAATGTACATTTTCAAACTTGATGATGCTCAAGGTCGTTTTATCCTTTCGCGCAGACGCGCTTCTATAAAATCTGCTGGTTAGAGAAATGCTGTCAAATATTCGGCTCAAAGCCTCCCCTGTGTAAGGGGAGGTGGTAAAAATCAGCGATTTTTACCGGAGGGGTTGTAGGAAAAAACGTTTTGAATTGGCAAAATGTTCAGGAAAAGTCAGACCTTTTCAGTAAACAATCCCTCAGTCAGCTTCGCTGACAGCTCCCTTTACACAAGGGAGCCTCCGCACCGAAACATTTTTTGAGAAGCTGATGAAAAATTATTTCCGCCTTGCCGCGTTTACCGTTCCCATCTACATGTCGCCCCACAGGGCAGATACAGCCCGCTGTCGGTGACGGGCAGGGCCAGCTCCTGACTGTCGGACCGGCCGCCGAATTTTTTGGTGAAGATGCTCTCGGTCACATAGCTGAGCACCGAGGCGGAAAGGCCGGTGGTATAGGAATTGATCAGTACAAACAGCGGCTCGTCGCTGAGCACCCCGGCGCACAGGGACACAAAGGGCCACAGATTCTGCTCCAGCTTCCATACCTCGCCCCCGGGCCCCCGGCCATAGGAGGGCGGGTCCATGATGATGGCGTCATAGCGGCGGCCACGGCGGATCTCCCGCTCCACGAACTTGGCGCAGTCGTCCACGATCCAGCGGATAGGGGCGTCTGCCAGGCCGGAGGAAACGGCGTTCTCCTTGCCCCAGGCCACCATGCCCTTGGCCGCGTCCACATGGCAGACCTGGGCCCCGGCCTTGGCGCAGGCCACGGTGGCGGCCCCGGTGTAGCCGAACAGGTTCAGCACGCTGATGGGCCGGCCGGCGGAGCGGATCTTCCGCATGGCATAGTCCCAGTTGCAGGCCTGCTCCGGGAACAGGCCCGTATGCTTGAAGTTCATAGGCTTGACGTTGAAGGTCAGCTCCCCATAGCGCACCTGCCAGTTGGCGGGCAGGCGGCCCTTGTCCCAGCTGCCGCCGCCGGTCTCGCTGCGGCGGTAGCGGGCGTCCCGGTCGTTCCAGTGGGGGTTTCGCCGAGGCGTATCCCATATGGCCTGGGGGTCCGGCCGCACCAGGTAAAACTTGCCCCAGCGCTCCAGCTTCTCCCCTTTGGAGCAGTCGATCAGTTCAAAATCCTGCCATTGATCCGAAATCCACATGAATGCATTTCTCCGATTCTATTCTTATCTATAAATAGACAGGATATTTTACCATGTAAGCCCAGCCAGGTCAAGGACCGGACAGCGTTTTTACCTTTCGTTTACAGATGCAAAGAAGCCGCCCGGATCGCTCCGGGCGGCTTCTTTATCCTTTGCCGTTTATTCCGCGATATTGAATTGCAGCGTCACCTTGAACAAATCGCCGTCCACGGTCAGTGCCAGCTGGCCCTTTTGCAGCTGCACCAGGCTCCGGGCAATGCTGAGGCCCAGGCCGCTGCCCTCGGTACTGCGGGAGCTGTCCCCCCGGACAAAGCGCTCCATCAGCTCATCGCCGCTGATGTTCAGCTGGCTGGCGGAGATGTTGCGGAAGGTGACCACCGCCTTGCCTTTTGCCTGTTCCAGATTCAGGTAGACCCGAGTCCCCGCCAGGGCGTACTTGCAGATGTTGTTCAGCAGGTTGTCAAAGACCCGCCACATGTGCCGCCCGTCGGCCAGGATCACCACCGGCTCCTCCGGCTTGGTCACCACCAGCTCCAGATCGGCCGCCTTCAGCTTCTCGGCGTATTCCCCGGCGCACTGGTCCAGCAGCACGTTCAGCTGACAGCGCTCCCAGTTCACGGCCACGTTGCCGGTGCTGGCCTTGGAGGCCTCCATCAAGTCCTCGATCAGCTTTTTCAGCCGGGCGGACTGCCGGGAGAGCACCTCCAGGTATTCCCTGGCCTTGTCGTTGTCGATCTCCTCCTTCTCCAGCAGGTCCACATAGTTGATGATGGAGGTCAAAGGCGTCTTGATGTCGTGGGACACGTTGGTGATCAGCTCGGTGCGGAAATGCTCGGACTTCATCCGCTCATTGACGGCCTTGGTCATGCCCTCGGTGATTTGGTTCAGCTGCTCTCCATGCTCCTTCAACGGGCCCCGCATCCGCTGGGTATCCACATGGTAATCCAGGTCTCCTTCGGAAATGGCCTTCCCCGCGTCCAGCAGCCGCTTCATGCACAGCAGCACATATACCGTCAGCGCCACCAGCACCAGCCGCTCCACAAGCCAGCCGAAGATCAGGCCGCCGTTGCCCTCACAGATGCAGATCCAGAAAAACTCCACCAGCAAAATCCCGCCGATCACCAGCGCAGCCCTGGGCAGCAGCTTCATGCCCAGAAACACTTCCCGCATGAAAGCCCACAGCCGCTTCAGCATCCGCCAGCACCAGGCCAGAACCCGGAAGCAGACGCAGCTTTTCAGCACCCTGTGCAGCTTCAGCCGCACCGCAAAGCTCATGCACCACCAGAGGCACAGAACTACACAGGCGGCGCAGACCAGGCCATAGCCCACCAACTGAATCAGCATCGAATCCACATAGGAAAACTCCACCGCTATGGAGCAGCAAATCACCCCGGCTGTGGCGATCAGCACCGTGAACAGGTCAAAAGGCACTCGCTCGGTCAGGCCGGGCTGAACCCCCTCCAGCCCCTTTTTATGCCCGGCGGCAGCCATCAGGAACACAAAGCAGAGCAGAGCAAGCACCGCGCTGCCGCAGAGGGTCCAGATAAAGTCCGTCCGATGGGCATAGCCGAAGTGGAGCATCCGCAGCATGGAGCCCACATGGCTGTTGCCGTCCACATCATTGCGCACATAGCCCACCATCTTGTAGCGCTTGATCATGGTGCTGATGTCCGGCACACTGTCCTCCTCCGGCTTTGCCGTAGGTTCCGGCGTGGGAGCCGGGGTTTCCGTGGGTGCCGGGGTCTCCGTGGGTGCCGGGGTCTCCATGCTTGCGGCAGCTTCTGCCGGTGCGGCGCTCTCCTCCGGGGCCGTTGGTTCCCCAGTCAGCGCCTCTTCCTCCGCCGCTTTCTCTGTGATGTCCTCCTCCGTAAACGCTGGGTCATCATGGGGGCTGGTGATGACGATCCCGTTCTCATCGCCCCGGATGCGGTTGACAATGACGCTCTCCGCCGGGTAGTTGAAGCCATAGGGGCTGGTTTTCAGAATATAGTCATCGATCCCCTGGGAGGCGTAGACCAG
Source organism: bacterium (assembly GCA_004560305.1). Lineage (GTDB taxonomy): Bacteria > Bacillota > Clostridia > Oscillospirales > Oscillospiraceae > Limivicinus. Next base: position 15,128 of record SFVI01000022.1, read on the forward strand.
CCGGTCCTTCTCGTCGTAAATTTCAAAGCCCATGCCCGGTATGGTATCCAGATTCTCCGGCAGCTCCCCATAGCGGTAGCGCTCCATCAGGTTATACATATTGCTGACGCACCAGGGCTTCAGATAGCTTTCCTGCACCTGCTCCATGCCGTTGCCGGAATAGGCGCCTTTTTCATACATGACGCCGATGCCCATGGCGCTGTAAAGCATCCCCACCGCCATCACCACCAGCAGCAGGGAGGCAGCGGCCTTGGCCGCCAGACTGCTTCTCAATTTCTTCATGCCTGCTTCCCCCTCTCGATCTTATAGCCCTGGCCCCAGACCGCCTTGATGTACCGGGGCTCCGCCGGGTTGATCTCCACCTTTTCCCGCAGGTGCCGGATATGTACCGCCACGGTGCTCTCGGCTCCGTAGGGCTCATCCTTCCAGATCAGCTTATACATTTCCCGCGGGGAGAACACCCGGCCGGGATTGTTCATCAGCAGCTTCAGAATCTCGTACTCCGTGGGGGTCAGGCTCACCGGCTCCCCGTCCACGGTCACATCCTTGCTGCCGTCGTCCAGACTGATGCCGCCGATGGTCAACGCCCCGGCGGGCACAGCGCTGCCACCCAGCTGCATATAGCGCCGCAGCTGGCTGCGCACCCGGGCCAGCACCTCCAGAGGATTGAAGGGCTTGGTGATATAGTCGTCCGCCCCGATGTTCAGGCCCAGCACCTTGTCGCTGTCCTCGCTCTTGGCCGTCAGCATGATGACGGGCACATTGCTGGTCTCCCGCAGGCGGGCAATGGTGCTGATGCCGTCCAGCTTGGGCATCATGATGTCCAGCAGCACCAGGTGCACCTGCTCCCGGCTGAGTACATCCAGGGCCTCCTGGCCGTTATAGGCCTCCAGCACCCGGTAGCCCTCCGGCTCCAGATAGATCCGCAGGGCGGAGACAATATCCCGCTCATCGTCGCACGCAAGAATGTTGTACATGTTCTCACCTCGCCTGTATTGTAGTATAAATCCCCTTAAAAACCAATGGGGGAAAGGATTAAGATTTATTTAAGAAACGCCTCCCTCGGTTTGAGGGAGGCGTTTGCACTTTTATTCGTCCAGTTTCAGCACGGCCAGGAAGGCCTCGGTGGGGATCTGGACGGTGCCCAGCTGGCGCATCTTCTTCTTGCCCTCTTTCTGCTTTTCCAGCAGCTTCTTCTTGCGGGTGATGTCGCCGCCGTAGCACTTGGCCAGCACGTCCTTGCGCATGGCCTTGACGGTTTCCCTGGCGATGATCTTGCCGCCGATGGCCGCCTGGATGGGCACCTCAAACAGCTGGCGGGGGATGTTCTCCTTCAGCTTCTCGCAGAGCTTCCTGGCCCGGCCGTAGGCCTTCTCCCGATGGGCGATGAAGCTGAGGGCGTCCACCTGGTCGCCGTTGAGGAGCATGTCCACCTTCACCAGGTCGCTGATCTTATACTCGCTGAGCTCATAGTCCAGGGAGGCATAGCCCTTGGTGCGGGCCTTCAGGGTGTCAAAGAAATCATAGATGATCTCGTTGAGGGGCATCTCATAATGCATCTCCACCAGGCGGGTGTCCAGATACTGCATATTCTTGTACTCGCCCCGGCGGTCCTGGCACAGGGGCATGATGTTGCCCACAAACTCATTGGGGGTGATGATGCTGACCTTCACATAGGGCTCATAGGCCTCGGCAATGGAGGGCACCTCCGGGTAATTGTGGGGGTTATCCACCATGACCACGGTGCCGTCGGTCTTGACTACCTTATAAATAACGGAGGGCAGGGTGGTCACCAGCTCCAGGTCAAACTCCCGCTCCAACCGCTCTTGGATGATCTCCATGTGCAGCATACCCAAAAAGCCGCAGCGGAAGCCGAAGCCCAGGGCCACGGAGCTCTCCGGCTCGAAAGAGAGGGAGGCGTCGTTCAGCTTCAGCTTCTCCAGGGCGTCCCGCAGGTCCGGGTACTTGGAGCCGTCCTCGGTATAGATGCCGCAGTAGACCATGGGCCGGGCGGGCCGGTAGCCGGGCAGGGCCTGGGCCGCGGGCCGCTCCGCCCCGGTGACGGTGTCGCCCACCTGAGTGTCCGCCACATTCTTGATGCTGGCGGTGAAGTAGCCCACGTCCCCGGCGGACAGCTCCTCGCAGGGCTCCAGCCCCATGGGCCGCAGATGGCCCACCTCCACCACCTTGTATTTTGCGCCGGTGCCCATGAGCATGATCTCGCTGTCCCGGCGGATGGTGCCGTCCATGATGCGCATGAACACGATGACGCCTCGGTAATTGTCATACTGGCTGTCAAAGATCAGGGCCTTCAGCGGCGCCTTGGGGTCGCCGCCGGGGGCGGGCACGTTGGCCACTACATCTTCCAGCACGGCGTCAATGTTGATGCCGGCCTTGGCGCTGATCTCCGGCGCTTCCATGGCGGGAATGCCGATGATCTCCTCGATCTCCTCCTTGACCCGCTGGGGGTCGGCGGCAGGCAGGTCGATCTTGTTCACCACCGGCAGGATCTCCAGATTGTTGTCCAGGGCCAGATAGGTGTTGGACAGGGTCTGGGCCTCCACGCCCTGGCTGGCGTCCACCACCAGCACCGCGCCCTCGCAGGCGGCCAGGGAGCGGCTGACCTCATAGTTGAAGTCCACATGGCCCGGGGTGTCGATCAGATTCAGGGTATAGGTCTCGCCGTCGGCGGCCCTGTAGCTCAGGCCTACGGCCCGGGCCTTGATGGTAATGCCCCTCTCCTTCTCCAGGTCCATGTTGTCCAGGATCTGGTCCTCCATGATCCGCTGCTCCACCGCGCCGCATTTTTCGATCAGGCGGTCGGAAAGGGTGGATTTGCCGTGGTCAATGTGGGCAATGATGGAAAAGTTCCGTATCTTCTTCTGGTCGATCATTCTGCTGCTCCTTTATTGCTAAATTCATCCAGGGCCATCCGGGCCTTGTCCATCAGGCTGTTCATCTCCCCCAGGAAGGCCCGGGCCGCCTCGGCGGTGCTTTGGGGGGCGTTGGGCTGCTGGCTGCGGCAGAGCAGGTAATCCGCGCTGACGCCGTAATAGTCGCAGGCTCTGCACACGAAGGCCAGTCCCGGCTCCCGGGCGCCGTTTTCATAGTGGCTCAGCAGGGCCTGGCTGATGCACAGGTCCTGGGCCGCCTGACGCTGGCTGATATTCCGTTCCCGCCGGAGGGCCGACAGGGTTTCTGGAAAGGTTCTGTCCATGGTTTTCCGTCCTGTTTGTATAATTCATGTTCCGGATATTACAGTCTGTATATTATACCGGGGAAAAAACCCTTTGTAAATAGAAATTGAAGTAAATCCCAGTAAAAATCTTGAAAAAGACGGCAAAGCGTGGTACAGTAATTTTTGGCAATATAATAACAGTTCGGAGGTATTTGAACATGTTTGAAAATCTCGTAGAAATACTCAAGGCCAATCCCCGCAAGATCGTCTACACTGAGGGCTCTGACGCCCGCATTCTGGAGTCTGCCGCCCGCCTGAAGAAGGACGGGTTCCTGACCCCCGTTCTGGTGGGCAATGTGGAGGAAGTGAAGGCCGCTGCCGCCAAGGGCGGTTTTGATATTGAGGGGCTGGAGATTCTGGATCCCCTGACCTACCCCGGCATGGATGAAATGGTGGACACCATGGTGGAGCTGCGCAAGGGCAAGATGAGCGCTGAGGACTGCCGCGCCGCCCTGTCCAAGGGCAACTACTTTGGCACCATGCTGGTGAAGATGGGCAAGGCCGACGCTCTGCTGGGCGGTGCCACCTACTCCACCGCCGACACTGTCCGCCCCGCCCTGCAGCTGGTAAAGACCAAGAAGGGCGCCAACCTGGTCAGCTCCTGCTTTATCATGGTCCGCGGCGAGGAAATGCTGGCCATGGGCGACTGCGCCATCAATATCTCTTACGAGGATAAGCTGGACAAGGAAGGCAACGTGACCCTTTCCGCCGCCGCTCAGCTGGCGGAGGTAGCCGTGGAAACCGCCAAGACCGCCAAGGTCTTCGGCATCGACCCCAAGGTGGCCATGCTGTCCTACTCCACCAAGGGTTCCGGCAAGGGCCCCGCTGTGGACCTGGTGCGCAACGCCACTGCCATCGCCAAGGAGATGGCCCCCGATGTGGCCATCGACGGCGAGATGCAGTTTGACGCCGCTGTCTCCCCTGTGGTGGGCCAGCTGAAGTTCCCCGGCAGCAAGGTGGCCGGCTATGCCAACACTTTCATCTTCCCGGAGATTCAGTCCGGCAACATCGGCTATAAGATCGCCCAGCGCCTGGGCGGCTTCGCGGCCTATGGCCCCATTCTCCAGGGTCTGAACGCCCCCATCAACGACCTGTCCCGCGGCTGCGACGCCGAGGAAGTCTACCAGATGTCCATCATCACCGCCGCCTTGGTATAATCTGGTATAAGCAGAACATAGAAAAAGGACAGGCTTCTTGCCTGTCCTTTTTGAGAGACTGTCAAAAAACGATGCTTCGCGCGCCGAAGATAGAGCAGCGGGGGTGCGCGAGGGGGTTAAGACCCCTTGCTCTCCTTGCCGCGATACCATTTGGTTTTCACTATCGCTCAGCCAAATGGTGCGGCCGAAGAAAAGCCTTGAAAACCAAGGCTTTTCGGGCGAAGCAGCATTTTGATCTTATCAAAATGCTCGGCGGTTGAAGCGGTCAAAAAAGTCCTTGTTGGACTTTTTTGACAAGCTGAAAAAGGACAGACTTCTTGCCTGTCCTTTTTGACCTCTTTCCTTCGTTGGAGCCGTAGGGGCGGCCATTGACCGTCCGTCTTCTTCCCATGGCGCAGCGGACGAGCGATGCTCGCCCCTACGGGTATCCCTCCTTCTTCACACTTACCAAATATGCCGGAGGTGACCCATGCAGCGAGAAGAGTATATGGCCCTGGCCCTCTCTCTGGCCCGGGAGGCCGCCGAAAACGGCGAGGTGCCGGTGGGCTGTGTGATTGCGGATGCCGATGGCAAGGTCATCGGCCGGGGCCGCAACCGCCGGCAGGAGCGGCCGGACGCCACTGCCCACGCCGAGGTGGAGGCCATTCGTCAGGCCTGCGCCGCCCTGGGGGACTGGCGTTTAAGCGGCTGCACCCTGTATGTAACCCTGGAGCCCTGCCCCATGTGCGCCGGGGCCATCATCAACGCCCGGATCCCCACCCTGGTCTTTGGCGCCCGGGAGGCCCTCACCGGCTCCTGCGGCAGCGTGATCGATCTGTTCAGCGAAAATTACGGCCACCGCCCGGCGGTCTACGCCGGGGTATTGGGGGAGGCCTGCGCCCGGCTGCTGAAGGACTTCTTCCAGGGCCGCCGCTAAATCGCACGCCCCTTGGCTCCCCTTCCCAAGGGGAGCTGGCGGCGAAGCCGACTGAGAGGTTCGCCCCCCCACCGCATTTCATCAGAACCGTAGGGGCGAGCATCGCTCGTCCGCAAAATGCAGCGACTTTCTTCTGGCGCGGCGTACATTACACGTCCGCCTGTTTCGTCTGGCTGTGTTTTTCGCACGATTCTCGTCCCTGCGGCAGCAGCCTCGTCCATGCCACGCCCATAGGCTTCCCTTCCCAAGGGGAGCTTTCGGCGAAGCCGGCTGAGAGGTTCGCCCCCACCGCATTTCATCAGAACCGTAGGGGCGAGCATCGCTCGTCCTCGAAATGCAGCGACTTTCTTCTGACGCGGGAAGTATTTGTATATATTGCACAATTTATTTTGTTTTAATTTGTGCGTATTAACATTTTGTTTCCATTTTATCTCTTGACTTTCCTGCCAAAAGGGCTAAAATATGGACTCCGGCGGCGGGCAATACTCCTTGGCCTGCTGCGTATGTTCTGAGAGGAGGAAAGTTTTATGACAAGAGACATGACCACAGGTACCCCCCTTGCGCGGATCCTCGCCTTCTGCGCGCCGCTGCTGGTGGGCAACCTGTTTCAACAGTTTTACAATTTGGCGGACAGCGTCATTGTGGGCCGGCTGCTGGGCGTTAACGCCTTTGCCGCCGTGGGCTCCACCGGAGCGCTGAACTTCCTGGTGCTGGGCTTTGCTCTGGGCATCTGCTCCGGCTTTGCCATCCCCATTGCCCAGAGCTTTGGCGCCGGAGATGCCGAGGCCGTCCGCAGCCGTGCCGGTCAGCTTGTGTGGCTGGGCCTGATCTTCTCCCTGGGTCTGACGGTGCTGACCTTCTTTACCACCGATGACATTCTCCGCCTGATCAACACCCCCGCCGAGATCTACAACGACGCTTACACCTACATCTTCATCGTCTTTATGGGTTCTGGGGCCACCATTCTGTACAATCTCAGCTCCAGCATCCTGCGTGCCCTGGGTGACAGCCGCACCCCCCTGCTGTTTCTCATCGCCGCGGTGATCGTCAACGTGGTGCTGGATATTCTGTTCATGGCCAGCTTTGGCATGGGCGTTGACGGGGCCGCCCTGGCCACCGTCATCTCCCAGGCCGCTTCCGGCCTGGCCTGCCTGCTGTACATCCATGCCAGGGTCCCTGCCCTGCATCTCAGCGGCAGCCACCTGCGGCCCAGTCTGCGGCGCATGGGCTATATTGCCTCCATCGGTGTTCCCATGGGCCTGCAGTTCTCCATCACCGCGGTGGGCTCCATCATTCTCCAGGGCGCCGTCAACAGCCTGGGCGCCGGGGCGGTGGCCGCCGTGTCCGCCGGGTCCCGGGTGCACAACATCATGGCCGCCCCCATGGAGACCGCCGGCATCACCATGGCCACCTACTGCGGCCAGAACCTGGGTGCCGGCAGGCCTGACCGCATCCGCAAGGGCGTCATGGCCATCACCTGGGTCACCATCGGCTACTCTCTGCTAGCCTTCGGCGTGAACTATTTCGCCGGCACTTCCATCGCCTGCCTGTTCATGGATGCCTCCGAGACCGCCATTCTCACCCAGGTGCACCGCTATCTGACCCTCAACGGCGCAGCTTATCCCCTGCTGGTGCTGATCTTCATCTTCCGCAACAGCCTGCAGGGTATGGGCTATTCCAGCTCCGCCATGTTCGCGGGCCTGGCCGAGCTGATTGCCCGGTCCATCGTGGCCTTCGGCTTTGTGGGCCGCTTCGCCTTCGGCGCGGTATGCTTCGCCAATCCCCTGGCCTGGCTTTTCGCCGACCTGATTCTCCTGCCCCTGTATGCGGTGAAGCTGCACCGCCTGGATGTGCGCTTTGCTGCCCAGGCCCAGGAGGAGGACGGCAGCCTCAGCTGCCTGCCCAGCCCCAAATGCAAAAAGGCGTAAACCCTTTCCATAACAAAAAAGCTGATTTCACAGGAAGGCTCCCTTGTGTAAAGGGAGCTGTCAGCGAAGCTGACTGAGGGATTGTTTCTTGAATTGTTCCAAATTCTCAGCTGCATCTTGAAAATAATGAACTTTTCATTTACAACCCCTCCGTCAAAAATCTCTGATTTTTGCCAGCTCCCCTTACACAGGGGAGGCTTTGGCTGCTTCTTTGACAAGCTGAAAAAAGCTGACCCGGAATTGGGTCAGCTTTTTTGCTGATTCGCTTTACGCCTTGATGCTTCCGTCAGGATTGAACAGGGGCAGGGGGGCCAGGGTGATGATGTCGTCCCGCTGCTGGGCGTCGCCCTCGGCCAGGACGGCCATCCGGCCGGCAATGATGCCGCCGGCCCGCTCCACCAGCTCCTCCATAGCCCGGAGAGACTCCCCGGTGGAGATCACATCGTCAACGATCAGCATCCGCTTGCCGCGGATCAGCTCCGCATCGGCGGTGTCAATCACCAGCTTCTGCACAGCGGCGGTGGTAATGGACTTCACCTCTACCTCAAATACGCCGGACATATAGGCTTTGGGGCCTTTGCGGGCCAGAAAGTACTTGTCCGCGCCGCTCTGGCGGGCCATTTCGTAGAGCAGAGGGATGGCCTTGGCTTCGGGGGCGATGATATAGTCATATTCGGGGGCGCGCTTGAGCAGCTCCGCCGCGCAGTGCACGGTCAGCTCCACATCGCCGAACATGACGAAAGCGCCTATGTACAGGTCGTCAGCTACCTTGCACAGGGGCAGGTCCCGTTTTAAGCCGGCAATGTCCATCTCGTAAGTCATTTGATTCATTCCTCCTGAGAATGTTCTGGATGTTCCAGATAGTTTACTTCACCATTCTATAGGAAATACAGAAAAAATCAAGAGCAATTTCCAAATTTCCCGGGAGAGGAGCGGAGAAATGGGCTTTTCAGCCCCTTGCGATTCATATCATGCCCTGTTGCAATGGGAAAAAGTAAATTTGCGACAAGCCGTTTATGAATATATCGGTCAGCAAGGAAGATGTCGGGGAGCTGATCCCGGACTTTTGCGTCAGGTAATGCTTCCCTTCTGCGCCCCTTCCAGGGTAGTGTCATTTTTGTAGTACTCCCCCAGCTTGGTCAGCATGCCCAGGGAGCTGATCTGCGCGCCGGTGCCCTCGATCAGGCTTTGCACCCCCGGGGGCAGTGTGTTCCAGTATTGTTCCATTTTCGGGTCTTTGTACTTCATAAAATCACCCGGCTTAGTTTGCCCGGTGAATCGGCTTTTATCACACCGAACATACAAAAAACCCTGACGCGATGCGTCAGGGTTTTTACATATCCAAATTACTTGGCGTTCTTTGCCATGTCGCACAGGGTGGCGAAGGCAGCGGGGTCGTGGATGGCCATCTCGGAGAGCATCTTGCGGTTCATATCGATGCCGGCCAGCTTCAGACCGTGCATGAAGCTGGAGTAGTTCATGCCGTTCATCTTGCAGCCTGCGCTGATGCGGGTGATCCACAGCTTGCGGAAGTCGCGCTTCTTCTGCTTACGGCCAACGTAAGCGTAGCGGCCGGACTTCATCAGCTGCTCGTTTGCCATCTTATAGTGACGGGACTTGTTGCCCCAGTAACCCTTTGCAAGACCCAGAACCTTGTTTCTGTGCTTGCGGGTCATCATTGCGCCTTTAACTCTTGCCATTTGATTATCCTCCTATATAGCGTCGGCCCTTATTTGTAAGGGATCATTTTCTTGATGGTTGCCTCGTTGGTAGCGTCGGCATAAGCCTCGGAACGCAGACGGCGGCAGCGCTTGGTGTCCTTCTTGGTGAGGATATGGCTCTTAAAAGCGTGTGCGCGCTTTACCTTGCCGGACTTGGTGAGATTGAATCTCTTCTTTGCACCGCTATGGGTTTTCAGTTTGGGCATGATGTTTTCTCCTTCCGTATCTGGGTTGACAGGCAGCTCTGCCTGCTGCTGACGTTTACTCGCCCTGGGGCTCCTGATTTTTGGGAGCCTTGGGCTTGGCCGGCTTCTTGGCCGGAGCCTGGGGTTTGGGAGAGAGGAACATGGACATATTCCGCCCTTCCAGCTTGGGGTTCTTATCCAAATTGGCAATATCCGCACACTTGGCCGCGAAGTCCTTCAGCAGCTGCTCGCCGATCTCGGTATGGGCCATTTCCCGGCCACGGAAGCGGACGGAAACTTTGACCCGGTCGCCATCGGTCAGGAACTTCTGGCCGTTTTTCAGCTTGGTGTTAAAGTCGTTCTCGCCGATACCCGGGCTCATCCGGATCTCCTTGATCTCGATCACTCGCTGATTCTTCTTGGCTTCCTTCTCCTTCTTGGCCTGCTCAAAGCGGAACTTGCCGTAGTCCATCACCTTGCAGACCGGGGGATTGGAGCCCGGAGCTATCTTGACCAGATCCAGCTCCCGCTCCACAGCGATCTTCAGCGCCTCCTGGGCAGACATGATACCCAGCTGCTCGCCCTGGTCGCCGATCAGGCGGACTTCCTTGTCAAGAATTTCCTCGTTGATTTGATGAACAGCGTTTGCTATTGTTAACACCTCCGGAAAAATAAAAAGTGCGGATGATGGCATCCGCACGGAAAAACACAGTCATCCCCTTAGACAGGGGCAGTGCTTTATTGACCGCAGCAGCCCAATTACCGCTGGGTGAGGACGGCGGACGCCGAGCCTTCTTTGTTTTAGCGCTGATACTATACCAGTTTTTCTCCCCCGTGTCAAGGCTTTTTTCCAATTTTATTCTATGCCCTTCCCCGCATGAAAATAACTGCGGCGGCAAAAGCTAGCGGCAGAGAGAAAGGGAGATGAAACCATGGAATATCTTGTGGTGTACCTGAGCGGGGCGGCTCTTTACGGCCTGATGGAGCTGTGCTGGCGGGGCTGGACCCACTGGTCCATGCTGCTTTGCGGCGGCTTCTGCTTCACCTTGATGTACTTCGTTTCCATGAGCGCCCTGCCCCTGTGGCGCAAGTGCCTGCTCAGCGCCGCGGCCATCACCACGGTGGAATTTTTCACCGGCTGCCTGGTGAACCTGCGGCTGGGCTGGCAGGTCTGGGACTACTCCGCCATGCCCTTTAACCTGCTGGGCCAGATCTGCCCCCGGTTTCTGCTGCTGTGGCTGGCCCTGTCCCTGCCGGGGCTAGGGCTGTGCACCCTGCTGCGCCGCTTTCTGGCCGCCCATTTATAAAACCCTCCGGACTGCAACAGAACCGTAGGGGCGGCCATTGGCCGTCCGCCTGATGGAACTGTGTATTTTGCGGACGTGCAATGCACGCCCCTACAACGCCTTTCAGCTCCGACATAGGGCAGTTTTAAGCGGGGCCGGTATCCGGTCCCGCTTCTGTGCTTTAATAATTCTCGTTGGGTGCGCCGGCCTGGTTTTCCAGCTCCATGGCCAGCTTCACCACCCGGCTGGTGCCCAGGCGCTCCGCCCCCAGGGCGATGAAATCCTCCGCGTCCTGCAAACTGGCGATGCCGCCGGCGGCCTTCACCTTCACCGTGTCGGGGCAGTTTTCCCGCATGAGCTTCACGTCCTCCCGGGTAGCCCCGCCCTTGCTGAAGCCGGTGGAGGTCTTGATGAAGTCCGCCCCGCAGTCGGAGACGATCTTGCACAGGTGGACCTTTTCTTCCTCGGTCAGCAGGCAGCACTCGATGATCACCTTCAGGATCTTGCCCCGGGTGGCCTCCCGCACGGCACGGATGTCATTGGCCACATCCACCCAGCAGCCGTCCTTCACCATGGAGAGATTGATCACCATGTCGATCTCGTCGGCGCCGTTCTGAATGGCGTCGGCGGCCTCAAAGGCTTTGGCGGCGGAGGTCATATACCCGTTGGGGAAGCCGATGACGGTGCACAGCGTCAGCTTATCCCCTACATAACGCTTGGCTCCGGCCACATGGCAGGGCGGGATGCACACGCTGGCGCAGTGATATTTTATGGCCTGGTCGCAAAGATTGCGGATTTCCTGGCTGGTGCAGTCTACCCGCAGCAGAGTATGGTCGCATTTTTCAAGGATCTCTTTGATATCCATATGATAACTCCTTCGGTAAATTTTCTTTGTCCAAGATGCCTCTATTATACCATTTCCGCTGTCATATTCAAGTGCGCCGCGGGAATATGCTTGAGTATCTCAACGAAAAGGACGGCATGACCCATGGACATGATATGCGATAATAATTTCACCCGGCTGTGCGGCAGTATGGGCGGCAAGCCGGTGTATTCCCATTCCAGCCGCGCCCAGCAGTTCTACATCTTCCCCCTGGAGGTGGAGCGGCTCTCCGGCAACCGGGACGTGATCAACATCGTGGTGCGGCAGGAGCAGCTGGCAGCGCTTAATGTGGAGAACCAGGGCAAGCTGTGGGTGGAGGGGCAGCTGCGCACCTTCAACAACCGCCATGGCCAGGGGGCGAAGCTGGTGATCACGGTGCTGGCCAGGGAGCTGGGCTTCTGCGACGGCGAGGACGAGAACCTGGTGCAGCTCTCCGGCACCCTCTGCAAGGCCCCCAACCTGCGCACCACCCCCATGGGCCGGGACATCTGCGACCTGATGCTGGCGGTGAACCGGCACTACGGCCGCTCGGACTACCTGCCCTGCATCTGCTGGGGCCTGAAAGCCAGGGAAGCCGCCGGCTGGACCGTGGGCACCCATCTGTGCCTTCAGGGCCGCATCCAGAGCCGCAGCTACATAAAGCTCACCGAGGACGGCCCCGTGGAAAAGACCGCCTTTGAGGTCTCCGTCACCGACGCCGCGCCCGACGCCGGTGCGGAGAATGAGGACTTTTCCTGAGCTTTCCACCAGTTTTGTCGAAGCCATTGACCCGGGAACGAATATGTATTATGTTAACTCCTGGAGGTGGTTTTCCATGTGGAAGAAGTTCTTGTTGTCCGCATTGGCTCTGCTTTTTGTGGCAGCGGCCAATACCCAGCTTTGCTGCAGCCTTTGGGTGGATGGGCAGGCGCTGCCCGGTATCTATCGACTTGCGGACCGGGATCGGGCCTGCACAGCCGCCGCTGCCGCAGCGGAGGAAATTGTTTCTGGCCCGGCCCAACAGCCCCGGCTGCATCAGCGGTATCACCTGCGCCTGCGCCCTGCCTCCGGCACCGTGCCGGAGCTTTCCGCCGCCCTGCTGGACGCCACGCCGGGGGTGGAGCGCAGTGAGGGCGTGTACGTCAGCGGCGTGTACCTGGGCAGCGTGGCGGACCGGGAGGCCTTGTTTGGCAGCCTGCGGCAGTTCATCACCGGCCAGCTGCCCACCTGGGCGGAAACCGGCTATCTCAGCCAGGAGCTGGTCACCCGGCCCCAGTATGGCCGCAGCGGCAGCCAGACCCCGGTGGAGGACATGGTGCTGCTGGTCTCCGGCATGGCCCCTGTGCTGTATTCCGACGGCCGGGGCTATGTGGCCAGCGCGTGAAAAAAAACAATGGCATTAAGGTCTGCGCCAAACCCCCGCGCCCTTGGCTCCCCCGCTGGGGGAGCTGTCAGCAAAGCTGACTGAGAGGGCCCTCAAGGGGAAGCCCTTGACTGTCAGAGGCCCCTGACCGAAAATTTTCGGTCAGGGGCCAGTCTGTCAAAGAAGCAGCCAAAGCCTCCCCTGTGTAAGGGGAGGTGGCAAAAATCTTTGATTTTTGGCGGAGGGGTTGTAAAAGAAACGTCCCGGATTTGCAAGACATGGCCGAAAATCCGGAATATTTTATAAAACAATCCCTCAGTCAGCTTCGCTGCCAGCTCCCTTTACACAAGGGAGCCTTTTTGCGTAACCAGCTTTTTTGACGGTCTCAGCCCCTGACCGAAAATTTTCGGTCAGGGGCCAGTCTGTCAAAGAAGCACCCAAAGCCTCCCCTGTGTAAGGGGAGGTGGCAAAAATCTTTGATTTTTGGCGGAGGGGTTGTAAAAGAAACGTCCCGGATTTGCAAGACATAGCCGAAAATCCGGAATATTTTATGAAACAATCCCTCAGTCAGCTTCGCTGCCAGCTCCCTTTACACAAGGGAGCCTTTTTGCGTAACCAGCTTTTTTGACGGTCTCAGCCCCTGACCGAAAAATTTCGGTCAGGGGCCTTTTTTACTCAGTAGATATAGTCGTTATAGTCGACCTGCAAATACTTCCAGGTATAGTTTACCAGATTGATGTATTCCGGGTTCGCGTATCTGACAACGGTTCCGTCCGTCAATTCCAGAGTCCGGCAGCCGTTTTCGTCCACATAGTTTTTGGCCACATGGTCGCTTTTGACAAAGCAGAGATAGCTAAAGCCGGTCACCTGCCTGTCATCGGAGGCAAGGTCCGCCACATTGAGAACATTTTCCACCGTGCCACGGCCGGGGATGCTTCCCACAGAAAAGCGATACTTTATCTTGCCGGAGCAAAACAGGGTAAAGCCCTCATCGCTCCTGGGGTTTCACATGGTTTCAATCAATTTCATCAGGGCTTCACGCTGTTCCGGACTTAGTCCCGCCCAACGCTCCAGCAAATAACGCTGTTCCTGGGTCAAATCCATCGCTTCCCCCTCCCGGGCAAAAAGCTGAGACAGGCTGATCCCAAAAGCGGAACAGACCTTCTCCAGCGATTGGAGGGAAGGCATCATGTTCTTTCTATACCAGGAGGAGATGGTAGACTGGGGCAAGCCCGCCTCCTCCGCCAGCTGGTACTCCGACCATCCCCTGGCCTGCCTGTATTTGACGATGCTGGCAAGTATATCCTTCATATCTTCACCGCTTACTTTTACTTTTCGTTTATTATACTTGCCTTTAACGTTGCATTTTAATAGCGTATATCGTATAATATTAACGAAATATAAAACCATTGAAAAGGAGACGGTACTATGGAGGAACAGCTGTATAAAACCATGTATTTGAAGATGATGAACGCCTGCGAAGAAGCCATGGAGCTTCTCATTCGTGCCCAGCGGGAATGTGAAGAACTATATCTTTCCCAGGAGGATTCCCTTTCACAGGAGATCAAAAAAGGAACTACATAAAGCAGTTCCTTTTTCTGTTTCTCTCTTTCTCTTGGCTCCCCTTCCCAAGGGGAGCTGGCTTTTGCGCAGCAAAAGACTGAGAGGTTCCTCCCACCACCGCACTTCATAAGAACAGCCCGTAGGGGCGGCCATTGGCCGTCCGCCTGTTCCATATGGCGATAAATCGCGGACGAGCGATGCTCGCCCCTACGGCAGCGGTATCGTTTCCCCATCCTTGGGGATCTATACCACCAGCCTCGCCAGGCCATTGACCGCCATACACAGCAGCGCCCCCAGCGCCGTGGGCAGCAGGGCCGACAGCGCTGTCCACTTGGCGCTGCCGGTCTCTTTTTTGATGGTCAGCAGCGTGGTGGAGCAGGGCCAGTGGCACAGGGAAAACAGCATCACGCACAGGGCCGTCACTGCCGTCCAGCCGTTTTCCGCCAGCAGCGGACGCAGGGCCGACAGCTCCCCCAGCTCCGTCAGACTGCCTCCCATGCTGTAGATCATCACCGCAATGGGCAGCACGATCTCATTGGCCGGGAAGCCCAGGAGGAAGGCCAGCAGGATCACCCCGTCCATGCCCAGCAGCCGCCCCAGCGGGTCCAGGGCCCCGGCCAGCGTCATCAGCAGCGGTGCCCCGCCTAGCTGCACATTGGCCAGCAGCCACAATAAGGCCCCCGCCGGCGCCGCCACCGCCGCCGCCCGGCCCAGCACAAACAGCGTCCGATCCATGATCGACCGCACGATCACCTTCCCCAGCTCCGGCCGCCGGTAGGGCGGCAGCTCCAGCACGAAGGCGGAGACCTCCCCCTTCAGCAGCGTAACGCTCAGCAGCTTTGTGGTCAGCAGCGTCAGCCCCACTGCCAGCAGGATCAGCCCGGTCAGTCCCAAAGCCGCCCCCAGAGCCGAGCTGCCGGCCATGAAAAACATGGTGATCAGGGCAATCAGGGTGGGAAAGCGCCCATTACAGGGCACCAGGCTGTTGGTGAGGATGGCCAGCAGCCGTTCCCGCGGCGAATGGATAATCCGGCAGCCCACCACCCCCGCCGCGTTGCAGCCAAAACCCATGGCCATGGTCAGGGCCTGCCGCCCGCAGGAGCCGCAGCGGCAAAAGGGCCGGTCAAGGTTGTAGGCGATCCGGGGCAGGTAGCCGGAGTCCTCCATCAGCGTGAACAGCGGAAAGAAGATGGCCATGGGCGGCAGCATCACCGACGTCACCCAGGCCAGCGTGCGGAAGGCCCCATCCACCAGTAAGCCCCGCAGCCAGGCCGGCGCCCCCAGCCGCAGCAGCAGCGCCGCCAGCGCGTCCTCCACCCAAAACAGCCCCTTGGACAGCCATTGGGAAGGGACGTTGGCTCCGCTGATGGTCAGGAAGAAGATCAGCGCCAGCAGGGCGACCATCAGCGGATAGCCCCAGCGGCGGCTGGTAACGATTCTGTCGATCCGCCGGTCCCGGCTCCCGTAGCCGCTTCCGGCATTTTCCACCGCCCGGGCACAGATGCGCTCCCCTGCCCCCATCAGGGCGGCGGCCAGGATGTCATGGAGCCGCTCCTCATCCAGGCCCTGTTCTTCCAGCTTTTGCCGCTGCTGCCGGGCCGCGGCCAGCAGCGCCGGCCCGGCCCGCTCCTCCATGCTCTGCTCCCCTTCCAGCAGCCGCAGGGCCGTGAAGCGCCGTGCCAGTCCCTCCCCCTTGCTTATCAGGGGTGCCAGGGCTGCCACCGCCTCTTCCACCGGCGCCGGGTATTCCACCGCGTAGGGCTTCCGCTCCGCCAGCCGGTCAAACAGTGCGTCCAGGGCCGCCAGCAGCCGCCCCCGGCTCCTTTTGTCTCTGCCTACCGTACCGATCACCGGCACGCCCAGCTGCCCTTCCAGGGCCTTCAGGTCAATATGTATTCCCCTGCTCTCCGCTTCGTCCAGCAGGTTCACGCACAGCAGCACCGGCTTTCCCGTCTCCATCACCTGCAGCAGCAGCTTCATGTTCCGCTCCAGACAGCCTCCGTCACAGACCAGCAGCACCGCGTCCGCGCCGCCGTAACAGATGAAATCCCGGGCCAGCTCCTCCTCCGGCGAGGCCGCCGTCAGGGAATAAGCCCCGGGCACATCCACCAGCACATAGCCCCGCTTTTCGCTGCGGCAGTAGCCTCTGGCGTTGCTGACGGTCTTGCCCGGCCAGTTGCCGGTGTGCTGCTTCATGCCGGTGAGATTATTGAATATGGTGCTTTTGCCCACGTTGGGGTTTCCCGCCAGGGCGATGATCTTATCCCCCGGCCGGGGCCGCTCAATATGCAGCGCCTCCCCCCGGGCGCCTCTCCCGGTGGATTCCAGCGTCAGTCCCATGGCTCCTCCTTTCAGGCCGGTAAGCCCTGACACGGTTGATGGCGTCAGGGCTTATGTCACAAGGCGGCCAATGTGCTGGCCGCCCTGTGGGCTTACGATTTATGGATATATCATGATGTCCCGGCAGTCCTGGCCCCGGATGGCCAGCACCGCGCCGCGGACAAGGAAGGCCTTCGGGTCGCCGCCGGGGCTCATCCCCAGGCACTCCACCCTTGTGCCCTCCACGATCCCCATGTCCAGCAGCCGGCGGCGCAGGGCCCCGCTGCTGTTCAGACTCTTGACAATGGCGATTTCACCGGGACATAGCGTGTTGAGGCCGGTTCCCTTTTCCATTACGATACACCTGCTTTACGCTGCATTATATGCCCCTTTCCCTCCCTTTGTCACAGGGGCGCCGGCGATAGTGCGGAATGAAAATGCTCCATAAAGCGCAAAAAACACCCTGGCCGAAGCCAGGGTGGTTGTACGAGACTGACAAAAAGCTGGTTACGCAAAAAGGCTCCCTTGTGTAAAGGGAGCTGTCAGCGAAGCTGACTGAGGGATTGTTTTATGAAATGTTCCTGATTCTCAGTTGCATCTTGCAAATATTAAACTTTTCATTTACAACCCCTCCGGCAAAAATCAAAGATTTTTGCCACGGCAGAAAGTCAAGGAAGTGCAACACAGGAGGAAAAGACCTCAGAAGGAGAAAGCCAATTGAGGCATTTTCTGGGACGGCTATTGA